>NZ_CP157575.1:842500-1142500 GCF_051628905.1 Asaia sp. BMEF1
CCCCGCAAAAGCCACTTCCGGCCCGGCGAGCGGCGGAAGCTGGTCGAGCTTCTGTGCGCCAAAAAAGAACTCGCATTCAGCAGCGAAAAGCAGACGACCGTTCTCGATCTGCTCGTCGGTGAAAACGGTCGGATCTTCTTTCTGGGTCACGACTTGCTGACGGCCTTGCCGCCCTTCTGAACCTTGCGATCGATCTGAACCTGAATGAGCTTCTGCTGGGCGTAGCTCAGAATGTTGTTCCAGGTATAGTAGATGACGATACCTGCCGAGAGACGCCCCAGGAAGATCGTATAGATGACCGGCATGAACTGCATGATCTTCTGCTGCGCCGGGTCCATGCTGACCATGCTCTGACGCTGCATCAGCCAGATGGTGATGCCGAACAGGATGGGCCAGATGCCGACATGCAGCATTTCGGGCATGAAGCTGGGATTGAACGGCAGAAGACCGAAGAGATTGAAGATGGTGGTCGGATCGGGTGCCGACAGATCGCGTATCCAGCCGTAGAACGGCGCATGACGCATCTCGATGGTGATGTTCAGCACCTTGTAGAGGCAAAATGCGACTGGTGCCTGGACCAGAAGCGGCAAGCAGCCCCCGGCCGGGTTGACACCCTCTTCCTTGTAAAGCGCCATGATCTGCTGGTTCTGGGCCAGCTGGTCACCCTTGTTATGCTCGCGGATGGCCTGGATGCGCGGCGAGAGCGTGCGCATACGCGCCATCGACGCGAATGACTTGGTGGCGAGCGGATACAGGATCAGCTTGATGATCAACGTCATGATCAGCAGCGCGATGCCGAAATTGCCGACCTTGTCATACAGCCAGTGCAGCACATGGAACATCGGGCGCGTCAGGAACGCGAACCAGCCGAAATCCACCGCCTTGTAGAAATACGGAATGTGCAGGTCGTTGGTATACTGGTCGAGGAGATTGACCTCCTTCGCCCCGGCAAAAACCATGCTGGTCGTCTGCACCGTCGAGCCCGGCGCGATCTGGATCGGCTGGCTGGACTGGGTATCGACGATATAGGAGCCTTCCTTGGCGTTGGGCACAAAGCGGTAATGCACCGAAACAGCGGCCTTCTGGTCGGGGATAACCGCCGTGAGCCAGTATTTGTCTGTGATACCTGCCCAACCACCTACGCCATCGGCAGACCAGGCCGAGTTGTCGGGCTTGGTCGCGCCCTTGCGCATGGTCTTGTAGGATTCCTCGTCCAGTCGGTCATTCATGACCGAAAGCGGGCCTTCCTGCACGATCATCCCGCCGGTTTCGAGCGGTTTGTAATCACGCTCGACACGCTGGAACGGCGTGAGCGAAACCGGCGCCCCTGCCTGATTCTGAACGCTCTGGGTAATCGCGAACAGATAGCGACGATCCAGCTTGATCTCGATTTTGAAAATCAGCCCCTGCCCGTTATCCCACTGCATGGTGACAGGGTGATCAGGGGTGAGCGTCTTATCGTCACTCGCCCAGTCGGTCGTCGCATCCGGCAGATGCAGGGTCGAGCCCGCTGGCGCCTGCCAGCCCAGCTCGACAAAACTCGGCTGCGGACCCTCTCCATTCTCGAGCAAGCGCACCAGCGGCGAGTTCTTGTCCAGCGTCTCGCGGTAATGCGTGAGGACCAGATTATCGAAACGGGCACCGCGCAGGCTGAAAGAGCCTGTCGCATCCGGCCCGTCAATGGCGATACGACCGGCAGGTCCTGCGGCTGCAGCCGGGCCATTGGCCGGAGCGCCACCGGGCGCCGCCACGGGCAGAGCGGAGACCTTGCCGCCCGCTTCGGGCCCCTTGCCCTGGGCCTGCTGATTTGTCTGGGTCTCGACGTCTTTCTTCGCGTGCTGAGGCACGAAATAATCGAAGCCGACCACAATCGCGGCCGAGAGACTGGTTGCCACGATGATGCGCTTGATATCCATCAGCCGAATACCGGTCTTTCCAATGAGAATGAAACGAATAGCGAGAGACACAAGCCGGAAGCTGCGTCCGTAGCGGTTCAAGTGGCCGAATTCCGGTCACAAAACAATAGGCGCGGGTGGAATTCGGCATTTTATGCCTGTCAGGGCACCGGATCCACGCCCCCGCGGCAATAGGGATGGCAACGCGCGAGACGATGCACCGTCAGCCAGAGGCCGCGCCCTATGCCATGACGGGTCAGGGCTTCCTGAGCATATGCACTGCACGAAGGATGGAAACGGCAGTTTGTGCCGAGCTGCGGGCTGATGAAGCGGCGATAGACATGCAATAAAATCAGAAGGCAGGAGAGAACCAGCTTTCTGACCGATTCCATCACAGAGCCTGTCCCTTTTTCAGGGCATGTTCCAGATCGGCAATGAGTTTGCCGAAAGGGCGGCCTCTGGTCGAATCGCGTCCAATGAGAACGAGATCTACCGCAGCGAGATCGCTCTCGGAGGCCACATGGCGCAACGCCGCCCTCAGGCGGCGGCGCGTGCGGTTACGCACGACGGCGTTACCGACTTTTTTAGTTACAGTAAATCCGACGCGGGCCGGGGCTTCCTCATCTGTTTTCAGAACCTGAAGCACGAGACCCGATGTGGCGACCTTGCGCCCCCGGCTGGCGACCCGAAGAAATTCGGGCCTTTTCCGAAGCTTTTGGGGCTGGCCTGCCAAGTCGAAATCAGGCCGAGAGCTTCTTGCGGCCCTTGGCGCGACGGTTGTTGATGACGCGACGGCCACCGACGGTTTCCATACGGGCGCGGAAGCCGTGGCGACGCTTGCGGACGAGCTTGGACGGTTGATAGGTACGCTTCATGGCGTCATTCCTCAAGGCAATGATTGACGGCAAGGCCAGTGAAGGCCCACCCTGACAAGAAGACGACACAAGGCTGACGCCATCTTCCTCTGTGCGCGGGCTTTTACGAGCCCAGAACTGCCCTGTCAATCAAATCAAGGAGTCTGACCATGACCCAGGCACGGGATTTATCGCCGGATGATGCTGAAAAGCGCCTCTCGACGCTTCGGCACGATCTACGCAACGATCTCGCAACGGCATTGCTCGCCGCAGACCTTCTCACAAACAACGCCGATGACACGGTCAAACGTCATGCCACAAGCATCGTCGCCGCCCTGGAAAAGGCTACCGACCGTCTGAAACGCTCCAAAAAGCCCGTCTGAGCGGGCAGTCCGCCCGGCAGCATCCTGCCGGGCGTAAGGCACGATCAGAAAGTGTCTTTCTGAATGATCTCGATCTTGTAGCCATCGGGATCTTCCACGAACGCGATGATTGTCGTGCCGAATTTTACCGGCCCGGCCTCGCGCGTCACCTTGCCGCCGCCTGCGCGAATCTTTTCGACCGTTGCCGCCGCATCTGGCACGCCGATGGCAAAGTGACCGAAACCATTTCCCAGTTCGTAAGGCGTGGCCTGATCCCAGTTGTAGGTCAGCTCGACTTCGGCCTCGCCATGGGCGTTATCGTTGAAGCCAAGATAGACGAGCGTGTAGCGGCCGTCAGGCACTTCCCGACGACGGATCTCACGCATGCCGAGCAGCTTGTAATAGGCCACGCTCTTGTCGAGATCGAACACGCGGATCATCGTGTGCAAATAGGTCGCCATGGTTTTACTCCCGAAAAATAAGGCTCAGCCTGCGCCCTGACTTTCGGCGCGACTCAAGCCGTAGAGAAACAATCCCAGACGGTCGGCGGTTGCCTCGCATTCAGCAGGATCGGTCAACAAGGTGAAGCCCGTTTCAAAGGCGATGCCACGCAAGCCCGCTGCCTGCGCATTGACGACAGTATCGGGGCCGATCGTCGGCATATCCGCCCGAGCCTCTTGGCCCGGTTTGAGCATTTTCACCAGAACACCACCTGGCCCAGGCTGCCGCAGGCGCGAAGCCCGCTCGAGCATCTGGTCCGTGCCTTCTATCGCCTCGACAGCGAGAACCAGCCCGTCCTGCACGATACAGCCCTGACCGATATCGAGAGCGCCGAGACCGCGCACGACCGCTACCCCCCTCGCAATATCGCCCTTAGCCTGAGCGTCTGGCTGCACGCTCCCCAAAGCCCCTACCCTGCCGAGAGAATGGGTCAGAAACTCATGGGCACCGCGCACGCGAAACCCTTCTTCGCCAAAAATACGCACGAGCGCGCCCAGCAATCCGTCATCGCCCGAGAAAAGCGCGCGCCCGAGACGTGCAAGGAGCCTCGCCCCTTCGGCATCGGGGCGCAGATCGCGCAAGGCAGGGCGCCGTACCGGCCCGATGAGCACGATGTCGCCGCAATCTGCCTGACGCAGTGAGGAGAGAATGTCGCCAGCCGCAGCAAGACGGATGATACGATGAGGCCAGTGACGGATCTGGTCGAGATCGACGAAATCCTGAAACCCGATGATGAAGACCTCGCGGCCCTGACGTCGGGCAGATTCGGCAACCTGAAAAGGCAGCGGCCCGCCGCCCGCCAGAATGCCGATCGTGTTACCTGTCACGCGCCCTCGGTTTCCGCCGAAAGCTGTGCGGGGCTCGCCGCACGCACCAGGCCGCGTCGGCTCTGCACTTCCATGAACGCAATGATTTCCTGAACACGCGCGCTCTGCGGGAAGTCACGTTTGACCGAAGCGAGACGTGACTCGAGCACGGCTTCATTGCGTCCCGTGCGCGGATAGAGAATGCGGAACGCCCGGCGCATCTGCTGGATTTCTTCAGCGCTGACACCCTGACGGCGCAACCATATCCAGTGCAGACCTACCAGACGCGCACGATTGCCGAGTACGCTGCCATATGGAATGACATCGGCCTCGACACCGCACACGCCACCGACCAGCGCCCCGCGTCCGATACGCACGAACTGGTGCAATGCCGCAGCGCCCATGATGCGTGCACCGTCACCGATTTCGACATGGCCGCCCATGACGACATTATTGACGATGATAACGCCGTCACCGATGTCGCAATCATGCGCCACATGCGCATTCGCCATGATCAGGCAATGCGCGCCAACCCGCGTCAAGGCAGTGCCCTGCGCCGTACCGCGGTGGATGGTGACGTTTTCGCGAATGACCGTATGAGCGCCGATGGTGCAACGCGTCGGCTCTCCACGGTATTTGAGATCCTGCGGTGCAAGCCCGACCGTCACGAAGGGATAGATTTCAACCTGGGCACCGATATCGGTTACGCCGTCTATGATGACACTGGCGTGCAGCCTTACGCCCTCACCGAGAGTCACATCGGGACCTATCGAACACCAGGGCCCGATGGTGACGTTCTCACCGAGAACTGCCTCAGGGGCGACGAGGGCACTCGGATGTATGGTGACGGTGCTGGGCCATTTTGACACGGAACGATCCACGAAGCTGTTTTAACCCATAATCATGGCGCTGAAGGTCGCCTCGGCAACCGACACGCCATCCACGCGTGCAACACCCTTGAACCGCCAGACATTGGCGCGGGCGCGCTCCTTGACAACCGTGATATGCAGCTGATCGCCGGGGCCGACAGGACGACGGAACTTGGCGCCCTCGATGGTCATGAAATAGACCAGCTTGCCCTCGAAAGCGTCACCAAGCGTCAGCACGACCAGCGTTGCAGCGGTCTGGGCCATTGCCTCGACGATTAGCACACCGGGCATCACCGGCTGCGCGGGAAAATGCCCCGTGAAAAACGGCTCGTTGATAGTGACATTCTTGATGCCGGTTGCCGATTCACCGAGCTTGATGTCGACCATTTTGTCGATCATCAGGAAAGGGTAACGGTGTGGGATGGCCGACATGATGCGCATGATATCGATCGCCTCGATATCGACTGCTGCCGTTTCGGCGGTCACTTCCTTGTTCTTCTCTTCCGCAGAGGCGTCCAATGTTCTGCTCACTTCTTGTTCCTGAACGAGACGGGCAAGCCACCGCGTTCATCCGTCACAAACGTGACGGCAGGTTTAATATGTCCGCCCGCTTCTAGCAAAACTCTGTAGTCGTGACCACAGGCAGCCTGACGAGGCTCACGCCTCGCTCTTGCCGTCTTTCTTCGCCAGACGTCGCAGGAACGCCACATTGCGGAAGAACTCCCTGAAGGGCATGGCCGGGCTGCCAATCACATCGGCACCGGCTTCGACATCGGACATCACGCCACACTGCGCGCCGACCCGCGCCTTGTCACCGATCTTGATATGGCCGATGAGCCCTGCCTGCGCCGCAATGGTAACGAAATCGCCGAGCTCGGTCGAACCGGAAATTCCAGCCTGCGAGACGACGATACAGCACCGTCCAAGCTGGGCATTGTGACCGATCTGCACCAGATTATCGATGCGCGTACCCGCGCCGATAATGGTGTCGCGCATGGAGCCACGGTCAATCGTCGAGTTGGCGCCGATCTCGACATCATGACCCAGCAGAACACGGCCAAGCTGCGGCACCGTCTCGAAACCAGCAGGCCCAACAGCAAAACCGAACCCGTCCTGACCGATACGGGCACCGGGATAAAGCGTCACGCGATCGCCCAGCATGGCATGAGACAACGAGACATGCGCGCCAATGCGATTATGCGCGCCAATCACGACCCCAACGCCAATTGCTGCATGGGCCGAGATCACGGTCCCAGCACCGATTTCCGCATGGGCGCCGATCGTGACGAAGGGACCGATCTCGACCCCCTCACCCAGCGATGCCGTCTCATCGACCAGCGCGGTGGGGTGCACGCCGGGGCGCGACGGCATGACAGGATGAAACCGCGCCGCAATACGCGCCCAAGCGAGATACGGCGCCTTGCTGACGAGACCGATCACACCGGGCGGTAGCTTATCCGTAAAGGCAGGACCGAGAATGACGGCCCCGGCCTTGGTCTCTGCCAGAAGAGGCAGATAGCGCCTGTTGTCGAGGAAGCTGATCTCTTGGCTCGTCGCCGCCTGAAGAGGCGCCACGCCGCGCAGACTTACCTCGCCTGCCCCGTCGCGCCTAACGATCTCCGCATCTGCGCAGGCAGCGAGTTCCTCTATAGAAAAAGGTCCCTGACGATCGAAAAAACGCGGATCGCCAGGAAGAGCGTCAGGCAGGGTCGAGGTCATGACAGCTCAGTGCTTCCGAAGGATCGAGGCAGGAGCAGCAGGCGCCTGTGCCGCGGCCGATTCGCCAGCCGGGCCAGGCCCGACCTGCGAGGCCGTATCCTCGTCAGCGGTGGTCGGCATCTTGCCGGACTTTGCCAGCACCTCGGGGTCCACATCCTCAGCCGGGATGAAGACATGCGGCAGGATCCTGTTCAGAACCTTTGCCGTTTCCTCGGTGATGTCCTGACCGTCGACATGCAACGCAACCTGCTCGCTATGCAGAACCAGGTTCATGCTGTGCGAAGCAGCAACCTGACGAACGATTCGCACCAGTTCGCGCTCGATCTGGTTGAGCGACACATTGGCCGCTTCCTGAATGATGCGCGCGCGGTTGGCGAAGTCACGCTGTGCTTTTGCACGACGCTCCTGCAGGTGACGCTCGCGAAGCTGAATCTGCTCCGAAGTGAGGGTGCGGGCGCTTTCCTGCAACTTCTGCTGCTCGACGCGCCAACCCGCCTGTTCCTTCTGAGCCGCGGCCGCAAGCTTGTCACGGCGCTCGCCCAAAACACGCTGCGCCTCGGCTGCCGCGCTGGAGAGACGCATCACGGTCGGAATGCTGATGACGCCAAGCAGAGCCGCTGGCGGCGGTGCCCCCTTGGGGAGATCGGGCGAATCAGGAATGGGCGGCTGCGGCAGAACCGGCGGCGCCTCAGGCTGCTGCATGGGCTCATCGCCATCCTGCTGCGGCATAGGCTGGGCAACCGGAACACGACGCACTGCGTGAGGGGCCTGAGCGGGAGCAGGTTGAGCCGTCTTGGGGACGAACCAGCCGCCATTGCCGGATGAGGACTGTGCGGCTTGGGCCTGAGCCAGGCTCGGAAGACTGACAGAAGCGAGCAGTGCCGAAGCAGCCATGAAACGGGCTGCTGAAAAAAGGGACATAGGAACCTCTGTTCAAAACCGTCGGGTCACAAAGCCTTCGAAAGCCTATGACCCGATCGGGTTAGGCTGCGTTCAGAATTGCTGGCCGAAACCGAAGCGAAGCGGGTAAAGACGGTCATTACGCGATTTGCGGATAGGCACGGCACCGTCGATATTGACGAGGCCGAAAGGGCTCTTCCACGAAATACCGATACCCGTCGTAACACGGGGAACAAGCGTATTGCCCGTGACCGGCGTATAACGCGATCCATCCTGCGCCGCATTGGTGTAAAGATGCTTCACACGCAATCCGTCGAGACTACCGGCATCGACGAAGTAACGACCGGTAATACCGACATCGTCACCCATAGGCAGCGGGAAATTGAGCTGCGCCGAAGCAGTATAGATGAAACGGCCACCGATCAGATCTTCCTGACCCGGTAGAGGCGTAGTCGAGTTGGTATGGCCGGAACGAGGGCCCGCACCACCCTGCAGGAAGCCGCGAAGATTTTCGCCGCCAAGATAGAAATTGTCGATGATGCTGACATTGCTGTTCTTCGACCAGTCGCCCATATAGCCGGCGCCGCCCTTGAACTGCAGACCCCAATCATGATTTCCGGTGATCGAGTCAAGCGGCACATAATACTGCGCGTCGACCTTGGCGCGCAGATATTTCACATTCCCGCCTAGACCGGCGAAATCACCGCTGACATTGATAACGAAACCCTTGCGCGGACGCATGCGATTGTCGCGACGGTCATAAGTCAGTGTCGTGCTGAGCTGCGAGAGCAGCGACCAGCCAGCCGAGTCCTGAACGTAATAGGATGGCACATACTGATAGCCATAGGACTCGATGTCGCTCTGGCTGAAGATATTGCCGACGTGACGGTCGATCAGCGAATAGCTCCAGGATTGCGACAGGTAGTTATTGTACGAATAGCCCATACGCAGCGTCGCGCCATACCGGCCTTCCTTATAGGACTGGTAGGTCTGGTAGTTGTTTTCGATACCGAAAATATCGATGCCGGCCACAATATTGCGGTTCAGGAAGTAGGGATCGGTCAGCGAGAGATCGACCTGTTTCTGATAATACGCAACCGTACCGGAGATACCGGCATCCATACCCGTGCCGAGCAGATTATGTTGCTTGACCGAACCGTTACCCAGAATACCGACGTCTGTCGAGTAACCACCGCCGAGCGAGAACTCGCCGGTCGGCTTCTCGACCACATTGGCCGCGACGTTGACCTTGTCAGGCGCAGAGCCCTGGGTCTGGTCGACAGATACCGTGCTGAAATAACCAAGGTCCTGCAAAGCTGCCTTGGAGTATTTGCGATCGAACGGGGTGTATGGGTCGCCCTCTGCCATCGGCAGCGCACGCCGGATGACCTTGTCCTTGGTTACCGTATTGCCGTTGATGTCGATGCGCTCGACATAGACATGCGGCCCCTCATTCACATCGAACAGCAGATCGACGATACGCTTTTCGGGGTTACGCGCAATTTCGGAACGTACCATGGCGAAGGGATGCCCAGTCGCCTGCAAACGCTCCTGCATACCGGTAACGTTGTTCTGGATCGCGGTGCCGTCGTACCACTGGTGCGGGAACAGATCGATGTATTTCTTGAGATCCTTCCCCTCGACATGGCGCAGGGTTGAACGCACATCCATCTTGCCGATGCGGTAACGCGGACCTTCGTCGAGCGTGAAGGTAATGATGAAATTCTTGCGGTCTGGCGACAGTTCACCCGTCGCGTTGATCATGTGGAAATCCACATAGCCGTTATGCAGGTAGAAACGACGCAGCAATTCGGCATCATATTTGATACGTTCGGGGTTATATTCGTCGGACGACGAGAAGAAACGATACCACTCGGTCTCCTTCGACGAAACGACCGAAGCGAGACGCGCCTCGCTGAAAGCCGAATTGCCCACAAAGACGATCTTGTTGATCAGCGTCTGGCGCGCTTCGTTGATCTTGAAGATAACGTCGACGCGGTTATGCGACAGCTTGATGATCTGAGGCGTGACAGTCGCACCGAATCGCGCCTTCGACGCGTAGAGATCGAGCAGCTTCTGTCGGTCTGCGGCGGCAGCCTGAGACGAGAACACGGCGCGCGGACGCATGCTGATCTCCTTGCGAAGATCCTCGTCCTTGACCGCATGATTGCCTTCGAAGGCAATGCGATTGACGATCGGGTTTTCGACCAGATCGACAACCAGCGTGCCGCCTGAGCGGCGCATCGTGACGTCCTTGAACAGGCCCGTCGCATAGAGCGTCTTCAACGAACGATCGAGATCGTCCTGGTTGAAATGATTGCCGGGCTGCACCACCATATAGGAGAGGACGGTGCTGGTTTCGATGCGTGTATTGCCCTTCACATCGATCGTTTCGATCACCTGACCGTCAGCCTGACGCTGATGGGCGGCATGATGGGGGGGGACACGACGGGTCTTCTGAGCCTCGGCCGTGCCTGCCCATACGGGGAGCATGCAGACCGAAGCAAGGAGAACGAGACGTTTACCTGACAACACGGACGTTCCTTAACTTCATCAACCCAGCGTGAAGGTTTATTTCAGACAATTTAACTTTACGCAACGAAGCCGGAGCCGCCGGCAGCGTTTATCCAAATCGGACGTATCCGACTTATGCCCTGCGAGGCAAGCGCCCCGCTAGATGAACTGTCGTAACACTCTGTGTCAGTTCACGGGGCTGCGTGTGCTTTACTAGTGGAAGAGGCCGAGATTCGACAGGTCGTTAAAGGTCGAAAACAGGAATAGTGCCGCAATGATCGCAAAACCCGCCTGATAGCTGACCTCTTGCACGCGCCGTGACACAGGCTTTCCGCGTACGGCTTCCGCCACGTAAAAAACCAGTCTGCCACCGTCGAGCAATGGAATCGGGAAGAGATTGATCAGCCCGAGATTGATCGAAAGGAGCGCCATGAAAGACAGGATGCTGGCGAAGCCATAATGCGCCACCTGCCCCGATAGCTGAGCGATACGGATCGTCCCCCCAAGCTCCTTGGCACTACGATGCCCCGAGATAATCTGCCACACGCCCTGCAACGTCTGCACCGAAACATGCCAGGTCTCTTTCAGCCCCGCGCCCAAGGCCCGACCGAACGGCATGGGCTTGCCGGGCACGAGTTCGGCCATGACACCGATACTTCCGGTATCGGCGGCGCCCTTCTTGCCCGGAACACGATCGAGGGTGATGGGCAGGCTGAGGGTCTGATCGCCACGTTTGATGCCCAGAGTGGTCTGCACGCCCGGCATTGCAATCGCGTGGGCCTGGATATCGGCAAAATTGAACACGTCGAGCGAGCCGAGACGCGTAATGACGTCGCCCTTTTGCAGACCCGCGCGCTCGGCAGCGCTGTGGGGCGCTACCTGTGCGATCTCGTTCTTGAGCTCCGGCTTACCGACGGAGACGTACAACACGGTAAAAAGCAGGATCGCAAAAATGAAGTTGAAGACCGGCCCCATGACGATAACGAGCATGCGCGAGCCGACCGGCTTGTCATGGAAGGTCTGACCCGGCACCCAGGAGGCTTTCTGTTCCGGTGTGGCGTCCTCTGGGTCTTCAAAACCATGCGGCTTGACAAACCCACCGAGCGGTATCGCCGAGATACGCCATTCCGTGCCTGTGCGGTCGTGCCAGCGATAGAGCGCCGGACCGAAACCGATCGAGAACGTATCGACCTTCACGCCGCGCCAGCGCGCCGCAAGATAGTGCCCCATCTCATGCACGAAAACGAGCACACCCAGAATGAGGGCAAAGGCCAGGATCGTCACGGCAAACTCATGCATGAAGGGACTCCGCGCTCTTGAGGGAGTTGCTGCGCTCACGGGACACAAAAATCTCTGCCACACGACGCGCTTCGGCATCCCAATGCAGCACATCGTCGAGCGTATCGAGCGTCGGCGCGCCGAGTTGCTCCATGGCATAAGCGATGGTGTCACCGATACCCAGAAAACCGATGCGTCGGTTCAGGAAAGCCTCGACAGCAATCTCGTTGGCCGCCGAGAAAATCGTTGGCGAAGCCGCACCCGCGACAAGCGCCTCGCGAGCCAGACGCAGCGCAGGGAAGCGCACCTCGTCAGGCGCCTCGAAATCCAGACGCGCCAGAGCCGCGAGGTCGAGACGCGGTGCATTGGTCTGCATGCGATCGGGCCAGGCCAGCGTATTGGCAATGGGTACGCGCATATCGGGCGCACCAAGCTGGGCGATCAGGCTGCCGTCGCGAAACTGGACAAGACCATGCACGGCAGACTGGGGGTGCACCAGCACGTCGATCTGCTCATTGCTCAGACCGAAAATGCGCGCGGCCTCGATGACCTCTAGCCCCTTATTGGCCATCGATGCCGAATCAATGGTGATCTTGGCGCCCATGCTCCAGGTCGGGTGTTTGAGCGCATGCTCAGGCGTCGCTTCACGCATGGTATCGATCGACGCACAACGGAACGGGCCGCCGGATGCCGTAAGAATGATCTTCTCGACGCTCTCGATCGGGCTGCCCGTCAGGCTCTGGAAAATTGCGTTATGCTCGGAATCGACTGGCAGCAAGGTTGCTTTCGCTGCAGCCACTTCACGCAGCATGACATCACCTGCACTGACAAGCGCCTCCTTGTTCGCAAGCGCGATGGCACGACCGTTGCGGGTTGCGGCCAGAGTAGGCTCCAGCCCGGCGGCCCCGGTAATGGCGGCCATCGTCCAATCGGCTTCCATAGCTGCCGCCTCGATCACGGCCTGGCGTCCACCGGCAACCTTCACGCCACTGCCCTGCAGTCTCGACCGCAGATCGTCGAGCAGGCTCTCGTCGTTGATCACCGCGACCTCGGCGCGCAGGGCACGCGCCTGCTCGGCGAGCAGCGCCACATTACGCCCACCCACAAGCGCGCGAACCTGGAAACGCTCCGGCTCGGCCAGCAAAAGGTCGATTGTGGAGCAGCCGATGCTGCCAGTGCTGCCCAGAACAGTGATGCTGCGCGGAGAGGAGGTCATGATCTCAGGATACTCCAGATCAATGCGAAAAAGCAGAGAAAGACGGAAAGAAAGGATGCAACAGGGCGCCGAGGATATCGGAGGGGAGCGCAGTCCAGAAAACCTGCCCCGGCACCGCAAGGGAAACGAGAGCCGCAAGCGGCGCTGCAGCAAGCAAGCCATCGAAACGGTCGAGAAGCCCCCCATGACCGGGGATGAGCCAACCTGAATCCTTGATGCCGACACGGCGCTTGGCCGCGCTCTCGGCAAGATCGCCGCATTGTGCAGCGCAGCCAAGAATCATGCCCCAGATAGCGCCACCGAGGAGCCCGCCCTGACCTGAAAAACCAGCCACTGCCAGCCCCGCAATGGCCGCAGCCAGAAGACCGCCAGCCGCACCCGACCGGGTCTTGCCGGGGGAAATGCTCGGCGCAAGCTTGGGGCCGCCGAATATGCGTCCCGCCAGATAGGCCCCACTATCGCTGGCAATCACCACAAAGATAATAAACAGCACAGGCAGTGCGCCGGTGCCAGGCTGCTCACGCAGCCAGAGGAGAGACAGCCCGCCAAAGCTGGCAACGGCCACGCAGGCCCATTGAGCAAAACCGAAAATGGCTGCCGTGAGCGCCAGACCGAAAGCCGCACGCCATTCGCCTTTCATGGCGACCGCGAGCCCGAGTATCGGCCAGAGCAGGAGCAAACCACCCCGCCAGCTACGCCCTCCCTTTTTCCAACTCAGCCCAGCCATAGCCGCGCCCTCATAGACGAGCCCCAGGCTGACGAGCAGGATCATGACGCGATAGGCTACCCCACCGGCCAGAATGCAAAGAATCGCAATAGGAACGATAACGGCTGCGGATATCAGACGCAGGCGCAGATCGGACCAGCGCGGATTGGCGCTGCCAGTTGTCACAATGTGGGATCCGTCTGGAGGCGCTTGCCAAAGCGACGCTCGCGACCGGCAAAATCGGCCAGAAGCGCGGCGAAATGGGTCTCGTTGAAGTCAGGCCACATCACATCAAGAAAGGACAATTCGGCGTATGCGGATTCCCAGAGCAGGAAATTCGACAGACGACGCTCGCCACTCGTGCGCACGATGAGATCAGGATCGGGAAAAGCCGATGTCTGAAGATACGCCCGGAAATCCTGCTCACCGAGTGCTGCGGGATCGATTTCCCCTCGAGCGGCGGCAAAGGCGAGGCGCTGCGCTGCGGCAAGCATGTCGTTACGAGCGCCATATGAAAGCGCCAGAATGAGTGTCAGCCGCCCATTGCGCGCCGTGAGGTTTCTGGCGCGTTCGATTTCAGCCCGTAGCCCCGCATCGAACCGGGTCAGATCGCCGATAAAATCGAGGCGCACATTCTGCTCGTGCAGTTCGGCAACCTTGTGCCGCAGGTAAAACCGCAGCAACGATGTGAGATCCGACACCTCCTCCGTCGTTCGCTGCCAGTTCTCTGAGGAGAACGCATAGAGCGTCAGATACCGCACCCCCGCGAGGATAGCCGCCTTGACGCAGCGTCGGACGGCATCGGCCCCGGCGCGATGTCCTGCCATCACCGGCTTGCCACGCGCGCGTGCCCAGCGCCCATTGCCATCCATGATGACGGCGACGTGGCGCGGTACACTTGCAGGTGCGATCACCGCAGCAGGGGCAACAGGTAGGATGCGCGAGGACGACACGATGCCTGATCAGACCTGCTTGATCTCACGTTCCTTATCCGCGAGCATATCGTCAACCTTCTTTACGTATTGATCCGTCAGCTTCTGCACGCCGTCGGACCAGACTTTCATGTCGTCCTGGCTGATCTCGCTCTTCTTTTCATGAGTCTTGATCTGGTCCATCCCATCGCGGCGGACATTGCGCACCGCGATCTTGCCATTTTCGGCATAGCGGCCGGCAGCGCGCGCCAACTCATTGCGACGCTCTTCGGTCAGCTGGGGAATCGGCACGCGCACCGTCTGCCCGTCCGCTGCCGGATTGAGCCCCAGGCCAGAGTCACGAATAGCGCGCTCGACAGCACCGACGAGCCCGCGATCCCAGACCGACACGGTCAGCATACGGGCTTCGGGAACCGCAATTGACCCGACCTGAGACAGCGGCACATCGCTACCATAGGCCTCGACACGAACGGGCTCGAGGAGGTTGGGGCTCGCACGGCCAGAACGCAGGCCGGAAAGGTCCCGGCGCAAGCTCTCCATGGCACCGTCCATACGGCGTGTCAGATCTTCGAGCAGGTCATTCAGCTCAGCAGGCATTGTTCTCTCCTTCAAGGATACTCAAGGGGGGACGTCTGAAGGCGCCCAGTTCAAGCCGTTTCGATAATCCGGGTAAAGCGCCCTTCGCCACGCATGACGCTGGCGAAGGCTCCCGGTGCATGAATATTGAAAACGATGATAGGCAGTCGATTTTCACGAGCGAGCGAGATGGCCGTTGCGTCCATCACGTTCAGATCGCGCGAGAGCACGTCCATATAGGACAGCTCATCATAACGCTCTGCATCCGGCACACGTCGCGGATCGGCCGAATAGACACCGTCGACCTGAGTACCCTTGAGCAGAACGTCGCATTCCATCTCATTGGCGCGCAGAGCGGCTGCCGTGTCGGTCGTGAAGAAGGGGTTACCCGTTCCGGCAGCGAAGATAACGACCCGCCCCTTCTCCATGTGGCGCACAGCACGACGACGGATATAGGGTTCAGCGATCGATGACATCTGGATGGCCGACATCACACGCGTGTCGATTCCGGCCTTTTCGAGCGCGTTCTGCATCATGAGCGCGTTGATGACCGTCGCCAGCATACCGGCATAGTCGCCTTGGGCACGATCCATGCCCTTGGCTGCGGCTGCGACACCGCGGAAGATGTTACCACCACCGATAACGAGACAGACCTGCACACCGCTGCGCGAAACCAGGGCCACGTCATTCGCGATTTCTTCGACAATCTGCGGCTCGATACCGAAAGAGCCCTTGCCCATAAGGGCCTCGCCCGAAACCTTGAGAAGAACGCGCTTATAGCGTGCAGAAGTTTCGGTCATCGCATCCTCTTTCGTTGCAGCCTCATGAGGGCCATTTCAGAACCCGCGCCTCTCTTATAGGGCGCGGCCTGTCCTCACAAGAACTTCTCAGGCGTCGTCCAGACCGATCGCCCTGAGCCTGGCCTTTTCCTCATCCCAACCGGCACGCTCCCGCACATTGAGAAAAAGATGGCAGGGACGCTCGAGCAGACGCCCCAGATCGAGACGCGCCCGCTCGCCGATGCTGCGAATCTTGCGCCCCCCTTCACCGATCAGAATCGCCTTGTGACCGGGTCGGGAAACATAGATCGTGGCATCGATACGCACTGAACCGTCAGGGCGCTCCTTGAAGCTCTCGGTCTCGACAGTGGCCTGATAAGGAATTTCCTCATGCGTCTGCATGAAGATCTGCTCGCGCACCAGCTCGGCCGCAAGCAGACGGTCGGGCAGATCCGTCAGATCGTCTTCAGGGTAAAGATAGGGCCCCTCGGGCAACTCCGCGGCGAGATGATCGAGCAGGTCATCCACGCCGTCACCCGAACGAGCGCTGAGCATGAAGACATGCTCGACGGCCAGTTGCTCGGTGATCGCCTTGGTCAGGGGCAGAAGCTGCTGGGCGCCAATCAGGTCGGTCTTGTTCAGGACCAGCCAGACACGGCGCTTCTGCTTGGCGAGCGTCTCGATAACGGCCTGTGATTCTTCGCGGATACCGGCCTTTGCATCGATCAGCAGCAGCGAGATATCTGCGTCCTGCGAGCCGGTCCAGGCTGCAGCCACCATAGCGCGATCGAGCTTGCGCCTTGGCTTGAAGATGCCAGGGGTGTCGACAAGCAGAATCTGCGTGGTCTTGCGCATCAATATGCCGAGAACCCTGAAGCGCGTCGTTTGCGCCTTGGGGCTTACGATCGACAATTTGGTGCCGGTCATGCGGTTGATCAGAGTGGATTTTCCGGCATTCGGCGCCCCGACAAGAGCGACGAAACCACAACGTGTCGTCATTTTCTATCCTTCGTGCCTTTACGGCCACGGTTCAATCGCCGGAGGAGGGCGGTCGCCGCCTCACTCTCGGCCTGGCGCTTGCTTCCTGCTACGCCCTCACCTGCCTCACCCATAGCAGAAACCGCAACCGTAAAGCGCGGTGCATGCGAAGGGCCTTCCATCGACAGGGTCTCGTATTCCGGCAAGGCAGACCCGCGTGCAAGCACAAATTCCTGCAAGGCAGTCTTTGGGTCCTTGGGCGGGGTTATCTGGGAAAGAAGTAGATCTTTCCATTTTTCGCGCACCAGGCGGCGCGCAGGCTCAAGCCCGGCATCGAGATAGATCGCGCCGAGAAGCGCTTCCATCGCATCGGCCTGCACATTGGCAAGGCTTCGGATATTGGCCTGCTCTTCATGCTCGGCAATGCGCAGCGCCCCTGCTATGCCGATGCTCTCGGCAATCGGGGCCAGTGCATTGCGCGACACGAGAGACGCGTGACGCGGCCCGAGCGCGCCCTCAGGCTCATTCGGAAATTGCTCCAGCAGCCACTCTGCCATGAGCAGGCCGAGAACGCGGTCGCCCATGAATTCGAGACGTTCGTTGGATACCGTATCGACCGGCTTTGTTCCGCCGCGTGGAGCACGACGCCCTTGCCTGGAGGAAACGGCAGAGCGATGGGTCAGCGCCTGGCGCAGCAGCGTCTGATCAGCGAAACGGTGACCGAGCGCCTTCTGTATGGCGTCGAGAGTGTCGTCATGACCGGTCATGACAGAGCCTCAGTGCATCGTCGCAAAAAGATGGCTCCAGCGTATTTCAAGCGGCCATTGCCAGAACTGCCAGAGAGGATGAACGGCTTCATAGGAGAAAAATACGAAACGCGCCTTCCCAACCAGATTGACCATGGGGACGTAACCGAGGTCCACACCGTTATCACGCTGGAAACGGCTGTCGCCGCTATTGTCGCGATTGTCGCCCATCGCGAAAAAATAGCCTTCCGGCACAACGTATTCGCGCGTGTCGTTCTGCTCGCCCTCATCGGTCTGCTTCAGAATCTGATGCGTGACGGGCGCAGCGCCCGCGCTGCCCGGCAGGGTTTCGAGATAGCGTATACCGGTCTGCGGCAGTCGATTTTCATCCATCACCGAATAGGCGCCGAGCGACTGGCGCGGCACCAGCGTGCCGTTCAGATAGAGTTCGCCCGCACGCATCTGGATATGATCGCCCGGCAGACCGATGATGCGCTTGATGTAATCGATCGAGTTGTTCTGCGTGTAACGGAAAACCGCAACATCGCCGCGATGCGGCGTCGTACCCCAGATGCGCCCGTCGAAAAGATGCGGCGAAAACGGCATCGAGAACCGCGACCAGCCATAGTCGAACTTCGTGACGACGATGTAGTCGCCCACCTGAAGGGTCGGTATCATCGACGCACTCGGAATATTGAAAGGTTCGACGAACACCGTTCGTATCGCCATCAACACAATAATCCAGATCGCGACGAAGCGAACGATTTCCAGAGGAGTGTCTTCTTTTCGCTTGGAGGGCGAAGCCTCCGGATTCATTTCGGTCATTTCCGGTTCTTAGCGCAGGTAGTGGGGATTTGGCGACAGCCTATCATGATTGCCGAGAGATCGACTGCACGATCACATAGGCAATCGCATAAGGCGCCTCGTCGCTGAGGCTGACCTGAATATCGGCCCGCTCTCCCGGCAAGGCCAGGGCATCGAGACGCTCGGCCGCTTTTCCGCGCAGATGAAGAAACGGCTTGCCGAGCGCATCATGACGCACTTCGATATCGGTCAGTTGAATGCCGTCGCGAAAGCCTGTTCCGAGCGCCTTCGCACAAGCCTCCTTGGCGGCCCATCGTTTGGCCAGAACACCGAGACGCCCGTCGCCCTTGCGCGTATTGGCATAGGCTATTTCCGCTTCGGTAAAGCCTCGCTCAAGAAAACGGTCTCCTGATCTTTCCAGAGCGCGCGCTATACGCCGCATGTCGCAAAGATCGGTGCCGATACCCCGTATCATGACGTCCGTCAGTTCTTCGTGCGTTCGACCTGCATGACACCCTGCGCCGAGCGCAGCGCAGCGATCATCGCAGAAAGGTGCCGCACGTCGCGCACCTCCAGATCGACGAGAATCTCCATGAAATCGAGCTGGCGGTTGAGAATACGCAGATTGACCACGCTGCCATTATGCTTGGACGCCGTGTTGGTAAGTGTTGTGAGCACAGCGGATTCATTGGCTGCGATCACGCTCACCCGCCCGATATGCGGCGCACCACGATCGCCCTGGGCTAGGGCTTCGTAATCCCAGTCGATCTCGAGGAAACGCTCGGGGGTGGAAGAGAACGCGCTGAGATTCTGGCAATGGCGCTGATGAATGGTGACACCCTTACCCTGTGCGATAATCCCGACAATGGGATCGCCGGGCAGAGGGTGACAGCATCCGGCAAAATGCGTCGCAATACCGGAGCCGATACCATTGATGATCGAACCGCTTTTGGCACCGTAACGCGCCGGTGTACCCAGACCGCCACCGAGACGACCCGACAGGCCTGGCACCATCCGCGGCGCGCGATGGGTCTGACGCAGCTCGGGATAAGCCGCATTGACGACGTCGCGCGGACCGAGCTGCCCGGTCCCCACCGACACATAGAGATCTTCGATACTCGGCTGACGCAGATCGCGCAGCAGGGTTTCGAGGACTTTTTCGCTGCCATCGACACCTTCCTGACGGAAAGCCTTGGCCAGAGCGGTGCGCCCTGTGTCGAGATTGACCTGGCGCTGCTGCAAGGCGACGTAGCGGCGGATACGCGCACGCGCCTTGCCGGTAACAACGAAACGCTCCCAAGAAGCCGATGGCGTGCCGCCACGCGCGGTCATGATCTCGACCTGATCGCCGTTCTGCAGTTCGTGCCGCAGCGGCATCAAACGCCCATTGATCTTGGCCCCCACGCAGGCATCGCCAACCTGACTATGCACCGCATAGGCAAAATCCACCGGCGTTGCACGGCGCGGCAGGGAGATGAGCTGCCCTTTGGGCGTGAAGCAGAAAACCTGATCCTGATACAGCTCGAGCTTCGTGTTTTCGAGAAACTCGTCGGGCGCCTCGGAATCTTCGAGAATTTCGAGCAGATCCTGCACCCAGCGCAGCTTGTTCAGCCCCAGCGCCGCGACCTCGGTATTCGAGGCCTGCGCGGCATCGCGCTCCTTGTAAGCCCAGTGAGCCGCCACGCCGTTCTCGGCAAAGTCATGCATGTCGGCGGTGCGAATCTGTATTTCGATTTTCTGGTTGCGCGGCTGGCGCAGCGTGACCCCGGTGTGAAGGCTCTGATACCCGTTCGCCTTCGGGGTCGAAATGTAATCCTTGAAGCGCCCGGCAATCATGGGATAGGCGCCATGGATCGCACCCAGAGCCGCGTAGCAGGCATCGCGCGTCGGCACGATCACGCGAAACGCCATGATGTCAGAGAGCTGCTCGAAAGCGACATTGCGCTTCTGCATTTTTGCCCAGATCGAGAAGGGCGATTTCTCACGCCCCGTCACGTCAACATGGTCAAGACCGACCTCGGCGCAAAGCCCCTTCAACTCGGCGCGAATCTGCTCGATGA
Source organism: Asaia sp. BMEF1 (assembly GCF_051628905.1). Lineage (GTDB taxonomy): Bacteria > Pseudomonadota > Alphaproteobacteria > Acetobacterales > Acetobacteraceae > Asaia. The sequence continues at coordinate 862,996 of NZ_CP157575.1, forward strand.
TATCGGCGCCATGGCCACGCAGGAAGTTCAGCCGCGCTCGGATCGTGGCATCGGCTTCAGGCTCGAGCTGCTCGAAAGAGAGGTTCTGCAGCTCCGTCTTGACCCGGTCCATACCGATGCGCTCGGCGAGCGGCGCATAGATGTCCATGGTTTCACGCGCGATCCGCAGCCGGCGGTCCTGACGCTGCACGTAATGCAGCGTGCGCATGTTATGCAGACGATCGGCCAGCTTGACGATGAGCACGCGGATATCGCGCGACATCGCCAGAACGAGCTTGCGGAAATTCTCGGCCTGCTTGGTGCGGTCCGACTGAAGCTCGAGCCTTGTCAGCTTGGTGACGCCATCGACCAGACTGGCGACGGTCTCCCCGAAACGCTCTTTCAGAAAAACCTGGGTGATGCCCGTATCTTCAACCGTATCATGCAGAAGGCCCACCACGATGGAAGGCACATCCATGCGAAACCCCGCAAGGATATTGGCGACGGCGATCGGGTGGATGATATAGGGCTCGCCATTATCGCGCTTTTGTTCGCGATGCGCCTTTTCGGCGACGGCGTAGGCCTCTTCAACGCGGGCGAGGTCTGCGTGAGGATCGTAGCCTGCAATGCGACGCAGGAGTCCAGCGATGGACGGGATCGAGGCCGCCATTTCAGCGCCGGGGAGAAGGGTGTCAGACATGCCGGTACTCTCTCCCAGTTTTGATCACGCCCGCTTCAAATCGAGCGCCGAAACGATACCGGACCACAAAAAGGCCCGGTATCGCAAGAGATTAGCGGCGGCCTCGCCCTCCAAATTCCGCCTCGAAGGAAGCCTCCAGCTCGGCGGGAGACATCGTCTCTGCCATATGGGCATGCTCTTCCTCGGTGGAGACATCCTGCAGGCCGAAGATATTCTGATCGGTCGGGATGAGATCCATGACTTCCTCGTCGACAGGCTCAGGCTCAGGCGCACGGGCGAGAGAGCGAACAATGCCATCCTTGAGTGCGCCGAGATTGACTTTTTCTTCGGCGATCTCACGCAGGGCAACGACAGGATTCTTGTCGTTATCGCGATCAAGGGTCATTTCCTCGCCGCGCGAAAGGCCACGGGCGCGCTGCGCAGCAAGGAGAACGAGCTCGAAGCGGTTCGGAACCTTTTCGATGCAATCTTCAACGGTGACGCGTGCCATAAACTCTTCCCAACCAATATACGCAGATCCATGAGAACTGCACCGCCTATCACAAAGTGCCCTTTCGAGCAAATATTCCCTCCATCGGACCGCACAGTGGACACAAGCTTATCGAATGCGGGAAGGCCCGGCTCGCCAGACCCAAAAAGACGACTGACGCCGCAAGATGACAAGTGGCGATAAAGCAATGATATTGCTATATTCCTGATTCAGAATTCGTTAAACCACAGTTTGAGACTATTTTTTCTGTGACAACCGTGAAACGTCACAGTTTTTCTGAGATAGGTAAGAGATGCTCGATAAAAATGAGAGAACTGCCGTATTTATAGATGGTTCGAGCCTCTATTATACCGCCAAGACCATCGGATTCGAAGTAGATTACAGAAGACTTCTCCGTTATTTCAAAACGAACACAAAGCTTTTGCGCGCTTATTATTACGCAGCAATCCCGGAGACTGAAGAATATTCGCCGCTTAAGCCCCTTACCGATTGGCTGGCCTATAACGGCTTCATGCTGGTCACCAAAAACGCCCGGGAATTTACCGACCAGACAGGACGGCGCAGATTGAAGGGCAACATGGATGTCGAGCTTGCTGTCGACCTCCTGGAGCTCGCCGACCGTATCGACCATGCCGTGATTTTCAGCGGCGATGCCGATTTGCGTCGCGTCGTGGAGGCCATTCAACGCCGCGGCGTGCGCGTCACGGCTGTATCGTCTCTGCGTTCCTCCCCCCCACTCATCGGTGACGATTTACGCCGCCAAGTCGATCAGTTTATCGAGCTGGGCGACATCGCTGGCGAGTTCACGCGACGCCAGGGTGACGCACCGGCCAGGCCTCGCGCCGCTCCGATACGTCACCCGGCCGATGTCGTGACCGACGACGAGTTCGAAGACTGATACGCTTCTTCCGGTTCAATGACTCTCCCAACCATGGACTGTATAGCACTCAGCCTCAAAAAGGCCTGCGTTCTCGTCGTTAGTCTCGCCGGCATCACGCCCGTCCTGCGCGACGGAATCGAAACACAGATGCGCAAGCAAGTCACTCGGACGCAGGATCTAAGCATTGTCTTTCATCACCTCGAAGGGGCCAGACCGGACCTCCCGGTCTGGCCTGCGACGCCGGATGCCAAAGCGGTCAACCTGACCGAATTGCTCGCATCCCTAATCAATCTGAAACTGGTGGTCACGTTCGGTGTCGCAGCGCACCTCTCCACTCTCGACGCCTATGGCATTGGATGGGCGCGCGTCCCTTTCCGCCCCGGCAGAATAACCGCCCTGCCTGACGGACTGGTGTTGGTCAATTTTCCTGTCGTGCATGGGAAACATGTTGACACAATAGATCAGCTACTCGCACAGATACCCCCCGCTCTCGGAGCGGCGCTGTCGGTTTAGCCCCCCGGGCCCGCAACCTGTGTCACGTCGGTGCTTTAGTCAGCAGCACAGTGCATGAAAAGGTATGACGAGCATGACGGAACAAAAGATCGGCTTTATCGGCTACGGCGCAATGGGCGCGCTCATGGGCAAGAACCTCAGAAAGGCCGGTTACGGCGTGAGTGCCTACACCCCGTCTGGGCGTCAGCAGGATGCTGAGACACCGGTGGTGAAAACGGCCTCGGCGCTCGCTGCGCAATCGGATATTCTCATCCTCTGCGTTCCCAATGACGCCGCCATCTTTGCTGCGGTCGAGGGAGCCGAGGGCGTGCTGGCAGGCGCCCGCGCCGGCACGCTCATCCTCAACACCAGCACGATCTCGCCAGAAGCCACAGAAAGGCTCGACGCCCTGGCCCGGAGCAAGGAACTGCGCTTTGTCGACTCTCCGATGTCCGGCAGCACACCCGAGGCCGAAAAAGGAGAGCTGGTGATGCTGGTCGGCGCCTCGCATGACGACCTTGAGGCGGCTCGCCCCGTCTTGAGCGCCATTGGCAAGTTGAGCATTCATGCGGGGGCCGTCGGTGCGGGAACCAAGCTGAAGCTCGTTATCAACGGCATCATGGGCGCCACCCTCAACGTCATCGCCGAGGCTGTAGGATATGGGCTGTCGAGCGGTCTTGATCGCGCGATGCTGTATGAAGCGCTTGCACAGGTCGCCGTGGTCTCTCCTCATCACAAGCGCAAGCTGGCCAGTGCCGAGCGCGGTGACTTCACGGCCCAGTTTCCGACACGTCTGATGTCAAAAGACATGGGGCTGCTCGTCTCGGCGGCGCGCAGCACGCACGCCTTCTGCCCGTCCATCGCCGTCGCCGATCAGGCGCTCGCGCTCTCGAGCAAACGCCACGCCAATGACGATTACGCCGCGCTTCTGGGCGCGATCGAAAAAAGCGTGGTGTATCAGCCAGACCCTACCGAAAAAGCCTGATCGCCGACCAGCGCCGACGGGTTGACGAAACCCGTCCGGCACCATAGCTGCCTTGTGAGACCAAGCAGCTCCGCTTTGTCCCCACCATGATAGTCCAGGAGACGCACCATGGCTTTCGAACTGCCGTCCCTCCCCTACCAGACCAGCGCCCTTGCCGCTTCGGGCATGTGCCAGGAAACCCTTGAGCTGCATCACGGCAAGCACCATCAGGCCTATGTCACGGCGCTCAACGGCTTTGTCGAAGCCAAGCCGGAGCTTCAGGGCAAGAGCCTCGAAGAAATCATTCTCGCCGTGAAGGGCGACGCCGCTCAGGCCCCCGTCTTCAACAATGCGGGTCAGCACTGGAACCACATCCTGTTCTGGAAGAACCTCGCCCCGACTGGCGGCCAGGTGCCCTCCAAGCTCGCCGCCAAGATCGATTCCGATCTGGGTGGTCTCGATGCGTTCAAGGCTTCTTTCAAGCAGGCGGCGATCTCGCAGTTCGGTTCGGGCTGGGCATGGCTCGTTCTCGGCGCCGATGGCAAGCTCGCCGTCACCAAGACCGCCAATGGCTCAAACCCGCTCGCTGAAGGCCAGGGCCGCGCGCTGCTCGGTCTGGATGTGTGGGAACACGCCTATTATCTGGACTTCCGCAATCGTCGTCCCGACTACATCACGAACTATCTCGACAAGCTCGCCAATTACGAGTTTGCCGAAGCGGAACTCCTTTCCGCCTGATTCCGCAAGGGCTCAACAAAAAACCGGCTTCCTTGCGGAGGCCGGTTTTTTTGTTTCTGCCGCCTGGATCAGAGTTATTTGGCAGCCTTGCCGCCATCATTGGCAGGCTTTGCCGTGCTGGTCAGCACCTGCGACACGTTCTCACGCATCAGCTGGATCTTCACGCCGGGAGCGATCTCGACCTCGATCTCCTTGGTGCCTTCGCGTGAGAGCTGCACCGTGCCGATAATACCGCCGCTGGTCACAATCCGGTCACCACGACGCAAGGCGTTGAGCTGTGCTTTAAGCTCTTTCTGACGCGACTGCTGCGGGCGAATGAGGACGAAATAAAACACGACGAACACGAGGATCATCGGGAGGAATGAGATAATCCCGCTGTTGGCGAGCATGCGTTTCTTCCATATGTCGATAGATAAGGGACCGGACGCGCCCGAAAGCCAGCCCGATTGGCCCGGACCATAATAGGTCGCGCCCGCTCGTCAAGCATAGCCACGGAGCAAGGGACCACCCGATGGACGCCGTTCTGATCGAAAAACTCGACCGTATCGCCAACGCGCTTGAGCGCCTGTCACCCATTCCTGCCAGCCCGGCGACACTCGAAGGCAACGATGCCTTCATGTGGCAGGGCAGCGCCGCAACGCTACGTGCTGTGGCTCAGGTTCAGGGCGTCGATCTCTCCCTGCTGCGCGGCATCGACCGTCAGACAAGGCTCGTCCTTGAGAATACACGCCATTTTGCGGCGGGCCGAAGCGGCAACAACGTCATGCTCTGGGGAGCGCGGGGCATGGGCAAATCCTCACTGGTCAAGGCCTGCTTTGCCGAAGCCAATCGAGCGCATCCCCACGCACTGGTGCTGATCGAGATCCAGCGAGACGACCTCTCCACCCTGCCCCGGCTTCTGGATATTCTGCGCGCCCAGCCCAGACGCTGTATCGTGTTCTGCGACGATCTCTCTTTCGAGACGCAGGACGCCGATTACAAATCGCTCAAATCGGTTCTCGATGGTGGCATCATGGGGCGACCGGAGAATGTGCTGTTCTACGCCACCTCGAACCGGCGCCATCTGATGCCGCGCGACATGATGGAAAACGAGAGCGGCAGCGCCATCAACCCGCAGGAAGCCGTTGAAGAAAAAGTCTCATTGTCAGACCGCTTCGGACTCTGGATTGGCGTGCATGGCTGCAACCAGGAAACCTACCTCGCCATCGTCGATGGATATGCGGCCCATCGCAGGCTCGAAATATCAAAAGAGGCCCTGCATCGCCATGCGCTGGAATGGGCCATGGAGCGCGGCGGCCGCTCGGGGCGCGTTGCCGCCCAGTTCATCGATCATCTGAGCGCAACGCTCGGGTAAAGAATAACAGGTGATAAAAAAACCGGGATGGCGAAGCACCAGCCCGGTTCGTGAGAGATTTTAGACATTACAGAGGCGTACGGGATCGGAAAAGCCGGTCCCGCATGTCCTGCTGCGATCAGAACGTCGCGTTCAGGCGACCATAGTAATAGGCGCCGTAGATCGGGATACCGGAGGAATCGGTGTCGTAGATCTTCGGACCCAGATAGTTGGTGATCGGGTTCACGTGGCGTGGGCGCTGATTGAAGATGTTGTTCGCGCCAATGGCGAAGTGCCAGTGCTCGGTAAAGCGATAGCCCACTTCAAGATCCGTCAGCCAGGCCGGGGTATTCTTGAACTCGGCCCATTCGGTGTTGGAGTATTTGAGTGCAGTCGGCGCCAGATCTTCATAGGTGAGCAGCGACTTCGTCTCGCCGTAACGGGTCTGACGCAGGTTCACGTCCCACTGATGGTAGGTCCAATAAGCATTCAGGATCAGCTTGCTGCGTGGTGAGCCCGTGGTGAGATAGCCCACCGTCTGCGCATTGGCCGCAGGGTCGCCGAAGGCGTTGGTATTGATATGGCTGATGCGGGTCCGGTTGAGGTTGAGCATCGCGCTCAGATTAAGCGTGCCGTAGCGGTGCAGGTGCAACAGGTAATCGGATTGCAGATCGAGACCCTGCGTACGCGTGCTGGCCACGTTTGCAAAGTAGTTGGCGGTCACGTTATCCAGTTCGATCCCGCTGGGCAGGTTTACGCCGGTCAATGCAATAGCATTGAGCGCCGTCTGGTCGTTGACGGTGGCTGAACCGATGATGCGGTCACGGATGTTGATCTGATAGACATCCACCGAGACATGCCAGTCCTTCAACGGCTCGGCGATAATGCCACCTTCGGCGCTGGTCGATCTTTCCGGCTTCAGGCGCTGTGCCCCGATTGACTGACCAGCGGCGCCAACCGTCTGAAGCAGCCCCGAAGCACCGGTCGGCGACACGTTAAGCGCCGAGTAATACTGCTCGGGCATGGTCGGCGCACGGAAACCGTTGCTGATCGTGCCACGGATCGCCAGCTTGCTGGTGATGTCATACCGCGTCGTGACCTTGCCGTTCTCGGTGTTACCCATATCGGTGTAGTGCTCGAAGCGCCCGGCGAAATCGAGATCCCAGTGCGGCAGCGGGTGAAAATCGCCATCCAGATAGCCAGCCCAGATATTACGCTGCCACTGCCCCGCATTCTGTGGCGTCAGACCGGCAAAGCCCTGCGTGCCGCCCAGTTCATATGAAGCAGGCTCGCCCGCCTTGATCTTGTACATTTCCAGACGATGCTCGGCACCGAAGGCCAGCGTCATCGGCACGACATCGGCAATGCGGAAATTGCGTCGCGCGTCGAAATTGCTGGTCCACTGGGCGAGCGAATAGCTCTGGGCGCGCACGGTAGTGGGCGAGAAGCCGTAAGCCTTATAATAATTCGGGTTGAAGGTGTTCTTGTTCCCGATATCGTCGTCATCCTGACCGTAGAGCGTGCTCAGATCCCAGCTGAAGCCGAAGAGATTATCGCCCTTGATGCCCAGATTGGCCTGAAAATCGTTCTCTTCAATGGTCTCGAGCGGAGAGAACCCATAAGGGAAAGCGCTCGGTGCGACGGTGGGGGTGCGGTAGTTCTCATAAGCCTCGGAGTGACGATGGGCGTAGGTGATCAGACCATAGGTCTCGATGCCCTCCGTGATTCCCTTGCCCCATTCGATCGATAGATTTTCGCGCGTCTCCTCAGGGTTGGAGAGAATCTTGTTCGAGTTTGCTGGCCAGCTCGACGTCGGAGTCCAGCGATGATCGTTGGTGCTCTTGAGATTCGAGACCCAGTGATCGGTGTGATAGACCTGACCGCTGAGATGGACGAAGCCGTCATTACCCCATTTCAGACCGCCATCGGCGCCGATCAGATACTGCCAGCCATCGCCATTGTAAGCGTTGGCGCCGGTCTGGGCCACGGTGTTGATGCCGTGATTGGTCTTCTTGGTGATAATGTTCACAACGCCCGCGATGGCATCCGACCCGTATAGTGCGGCTGCGCCATCACGCAGGATTTCGATGTGATCGATGGCCCCTGCCGGGATCATGTTCAGATCGACGGGCGTAGAGCCCTGCTGCGGACCGTTATCGGCATAGATATTGGCGGTCGTATTGCGACGCTTGCCATCTACCAGCACCAGCACTTCGTTCGGGTTGAGACCACGCATACGGATAGCCGAGGTCAGCGCCCCGGCATCGGCACCATTGGCGGTGACCGTAATCGACGGATCGACACGCGTGATGGCGTCGGCGAGGTTGAGCTGGCCCGAACGGCGCAGCGTCGCCGAGGAAACGACTGTTACCGGCACAGCGCTGTCCCGCGCCTTGCGGTTGAAGGCATGGGTTCCGGTCACGATAACCGATTCACTGCTATCACCACTCGCATCGCGGGCCTTGCGTGTGCGGATTTTCGGGACAGAGGCCAGAGCCTGGCCTGAGCCGATCGACGTCCTGCTATGGGCTGTAGCGGTCTTTTTCGCTTTGGGTGTGGTCTGTTCAGCCGGCTGAGTAGCAGCCTGAGCATAAGTAAACCCGAAAGGAAGGGAGAGAAGGGTCGCCGCCGCAAGTATTCTTCGTTTTGTGAACATCGTTCGAGCTGTCTCTCCATGGGAACTTCACCAAGAGGCAGTCTATGCAGTAATGAAAAATCGTTACAACATCGAAAAGGAAAATTCTTCCGGTATCGGATTGATTGCGACAAAAAAAACACAGTTTGTTGCACAAAGCCAGCGTAAACAGCCCCTCAGACGCAACATTCTTTCTCTTGCTCTCCCTCATCGGATTGAAACTTGCCCGCCTCGCCCCGGCGCCAGAAAGGCGCTGTTCCCCTTTGCGGCAAGCCTGCTAGTGTCAGGTTGCGCATCATCATGCACAATCTCAGGGTTGGGCTTCAGGGGGCACGTCCCGCCAAGAACGCCAGCCAGGAGGAGGTCACGACAGGAATACCCATGACGGAAAGCCTTACCCTCGATACCGCGACCCACACGCTGGCCGAACAACGCTGCTCAGACGCCATGCGACTGGGTAAGGACACGGTCGATCTGAGGCGGGTCAAATGCGATCCGAATTACTGGTATCCTGTCGCCTGGTCGCATGAACTCAAAAAGGGCAAGACCATCGCCACGCGCTTTGCAGGTCAGCCCATAGCCCTTGTCCGCCCGCAGGAGGGCAGCGTTTTCGCGCTCGAAGATCGCTGCGCGCATCGTCAGGTGCCGCTCAGCAAGGGCCGCGTCGAAGGCGAGGCCGTACAGTGCTGCTATCATGGCTGGGCCTATGGTCGCTCCGGGCGTTGCATCGACGTGCCCTATCTTGGAAAGGGCAAGCTGCCCAATGGCGTGCGCACCTATCCATGCCGCGAAGTCGAGGGGCTGATTTTTGTCTTTCCCGGCGACGCTGAAAAAGCCGAAACCACGCCCTTCCCCAAGCTCGGTTCGGTGGCCGATCCAGCCTACAAGACCCGGCGCTTCGGCGAAAAGGTGAAGTGCCACTACAGCTTCATGCATGAGAATTTGATGGATATGAACCATCAGTTCATGCACTCGAAGCAGATGGGCAAGATGAAGCCGCGCTATCTGGGTGGGGAGAACGAACCCCGCATGGTTGAAGCGCGCTACAGCTTCGCACGGGTGGGTGGCAAACAGCCCTGGGGTGAAGCGCTAATTTTCGGCGAACGCCGCGATGCGAGCGCCAAATTCGCCCATCGCGATGTCATGACCATTCGTACCGTCTATCCTTATCAGACGCTGCATATCCGCACCGGAGACGAACCGCCGGTCATGGATCTCTGGATCGTCTATGTACCGCAGGACGAAGACCATCTTACGTGCCGCGTTTTCGGTCTGCTCTCGATTCGTCGCCCCAAGCTGAAAGGGGCGCTGGAACTCGCCTGGCCGCTTCTGGTCGGCTTCACCAATCGTATCTTCGCAGAAGACCGCGAGATCGTTGAACTCGAGCAGAATGCCTGGCACGAACTGGGCGGTGACCGCAATCAGGAGGTCTTCCCGGTCATCAACGCGTTGCGCGATCTTTTGCGGCGTTCGGGTATCCAGCCGGACACTGCCGCTGCGGAGTGACTCTTTAGAATGAGCCTCTCGCTCGACGTCGCTCCCTATACGCTCCGCCCCCTCCGCGCCGATGATGGTGCGGCGGTGCATCGTCTGGTCAATGACTGGAGTGTGGTGCGTATGCTCAGCCACCTCCCCTTTCCCTACCCCAGAGAGTTGGCCGATCAGTGGATCATGAGCACCATCGATCGTCAGACCGCCGGCACAGCCTGGCACTTCGCGATCTGCGAGGATGACGCGCTGATCGGCTGCATCGGCCTGTCGCTCGGCCACCCCAATCAGGCCGCCAAGATCGGCTACTGGGTCGGTCGGTCCTTCTGGCAGAAAGGCGTTGCGACGGCATGCGTCCGCCCGGTTGTGGACTGGGCGTTCGATACGCTGCCCGTTTCGCGCATTCTCGCCGATGTCGCCGAAGATAATCTGGCCTCCATCGCGCTGCTAGAGCGAATGGCGTTTGTGCGCTCAGGCACGACCCGCGTTCCGTTTCTCTCACGCGGACCGGACCCATATCCCGTTTTGACCTATTGCCGCGAGCGTGAAACGAAAATGGCCGCCAACCGAACAGATACGGCAGCCTCACGCATTCTGCTCGTCGTTGCAGGCGTCCTGATTGACGGCGAAGGCCGTATCCTTCTGGCGCAACGCCCGCCGGGCAAGCCTCTCGCCGGTCTCTGGGAGTTTCCCGGTGGCAAGGTGGAGCCGCATGAGGCACCAGAACAAGCATTGATACGCGAAATGCACGAGGAACTCGGAATCGACATTGCGTCCGGTTGCCTGGCGCCCTTCACCTTCGTTTCGGAGAATATCGGCGCACGCCATCTGCTGATGCCGCTCTATGTCTGCCGGCGCTGGCGCGGACAGCCCTCTGGCAAAGAAGGGCAGGCGCTGGCCTGGGTGACGGCAGACCAGTTGGACGCCTACCCGATGCCCGCCCCAGACAGACCGCTCATCCCGTTACTCAAAGAGCTTTTACTGGGCTGACAGGACGATACAATGCTGGGGCAACCCGGCCTTGTCGGAGCGGAAAGTAAAGAGGCTGCCCGATTGCGGCTGGGCCGCAAGCGCCTGTTCCGACACGCCCTTGCGAGCCGTCGTCACATAGGCCGTCTTGCGATCATCGCCACCGAAACAGACCTTGGTCACATTGGCTGCTGGAATGCGGATAGCAAAACGCTCGGCCCCTTCCGGCGTAAAACTGCGCACGTGCCCGCCGCTCCAGGTCGAGCACCAGACGTTGCCATCGCAATCGGCCACCACGCCATCTGGGTAGCCCTCTTCTTCGGGAACTCGAACAAAGACCTGCTTGTTATCGAGCCCACCCTCAGCCGTGATATCGAACCGATAGATCACGCCGTTAGGTGTATCACAGGCGTAGAGATGCTTGCCGTCTGGCGAGACGGTCGGGCCGTTCGACACGACGTAGCCCGTATCGTGCTTCCTCAGTACGAACCCGCTCGCCTCATGCGTCACGCTGTAGAGCGAGCCGGAAGGCGCTTCTTCAGAATCGTCCATTGTGCCGAACCAGCCCCGTCCATGCAGATCGACGCAGCCATCGTTGAGACGATTGCCTGGCAGGTCTGTCTCCACATCGAGTGCCTTCGTGAAGCTGCCTTCCGTCGGGTCGAAGCGATAAAGTCCGTCGGGTAGCCCTGCAAGAAAGCTCCCATCGTCGACCGGCATGAGAAACGCCACCTTGCCCGGTGCCGCCCAATGACAGGCCTCACCCTGAACCGGGCTGAACCGATGCACCTTGCAGCCGTTAATATCGACGAAATAGACGGCTTTCTCACCAGAGATCCAGACGGGACCCTCACCAAGTTCGGCACGGACGTCGTATGCGCATGTCGCGCAAACCTCGCTATTGGGTTCGGCCATTTATGTTCTCCCGCGAAAAAGTCATCGATTACTAGAGGTTTAACGCAAGGCGACCCTGTATGGTTGTCGATGTTTTCATTCCTCCTCACCCAGAGGGACTTAGTCATGACTCCCACCGCCTGTCTTCTGATCATCGGCAACGAAATCCTGTCCGGTCACACGCAGGACGCCAATATCCGTTTCATCGCCTCGGGTCTGGCTCAGGCCGGGATCGCCCTGGAGGAGGTGCGCGTCATCCCCGACAAGGCGCGAAAGATCGTTGAAACCGTTGCGACCTGTCGTACCCAGTTCGATCACGTCTTCACGACGGGCGGGATCGGACCTACCCATGACGACATCACCGCAGGCTGCGTCGCCGAAGCCGTCGGGGTACCGTTAGAATGCCACGAAGAGAGCTTTCAGGCGCTCGAAACCTATTTGGGTAAGGAAAAATTCAACAAGGCCCGCCAGCGCATGGCCTGGTTGCCGCGCGGCGCTGTTCCGATACGCAATACGGTCTCGATCGCGCCGGGATTTACCATCACCAATGTTCACGTGATGGCGGGCGTGCCTTCGATCATGCAATCGATGTTTACAGCCCTGCTGCCTACGCTTGAAGGCGGTGCGCCACTCTGTTCGGTCGCCTGGCACGCAGATCTGCGCGAAGGGACGCTGGCGGAAGGGCTCGAGACCATACAGAACGATTTCCCCGAACTCGATCTTGGCTCCTATCCCTTCGAAAGGCCCGATGGCCGCAAAGGCGTGTCTCTTGTGGCCAAGGGCTATGACAGCGAAAAAGTCGAGGCCGCAGGTCAGCGCATCAAGACTCTGATCGGATCGCTCGGTGTGACGCCAATTGCGGGCGAACCAGCCCCCTGAGCTGCACCCCGCGCTGTATCCTGGCCTCCCTCATGAAACGACAAAACGCCCGACCTGACGGTCGGGCGTTTTGGACTGTTCATTTCAAAAAACAGGTCGCTTTGCTTGCGCCGCCCTAGAGCGATTCGCGCCCCATGGCGAGGAACTTCTCGCGACGCTTGGCGACGAGATTTTCACTTTCGAATGGCACAAGTTCTCCCAGCATATCGCCAATGGCATCGCCTACCGAGGCGATAGCCTCGTCAGGGAAGCGCTGCGCGCCACCGATCGGCTCTGGAATGATCCGGTCGATCAGGCGCAGCTTGAGCAGATCCTGAGCAGTGAGCTTCAGCGCCTCGGCAGCGGTCGATGCCTGCTTGGGGTCGCGCCACAAGATAGACGCAGCGCCTTCCGGGGCGATGACCGAGTAGATGGAATGTTCGAGCATGAGCACGCGGTCGCCCGCGCCCAGTGCCACAGCCCCGCCAGAACCGCCTTCGCCGATAATGATCGCAATCAGCGGCACAGGCGCGCGTAAGCAGCAATCGGTCGATCGGGCGATGGCCTGAGCCTGACCGCGCTCTTCGGCATCGATTCCCGGCCAGGCGCCTGACGTATCGATAAAGGTGAGAATCGGGAGACCGAAACGACCGGCCATTTCGACAAGGCGCTGCGCCTTGCGATAGCCCTCGGGCTTGGGCATGCCGAAATTGTGGCGCAGTCGCGACTCCATGTCGAAGCCGCGCTCTGTGCCGATCACCATAACGGCCTGACCGCGGAAGCGGGCGAGACCGCCAACAATGGCCTGATCGTCATGACCGAGGCGATCACCTGCGAGCGGCGTATATTCCTCGAGCAGCCCCTTGAAATAATCGAGGGCGCGAGGCCGCTGCGCGTGGCGCGCAACCATCACCTTCTGCCAGGGCGTCAGCTTGGTATAAGCCGCCCGAAGCTGCTTCTCCGCCTTGTCGGAGAGCTTGCCGATTTCGTCGGCGATGTTGATGCCTTCGCCGTCCTTCGCCATCTGACGAAGTTCGGCAATCTTGTTTTCAAGCTCGGCAACCGGCTTTTCGAAATCGAGATACTGACGCATGACCCGCCGATAGCACGGCTTCCATCCCGACAACAATCCGTTGCGTCACGAGACCGTCTCGTCGGAGAGCGGATGATGCTCCGTCAGCACCTGTCTGAGCCTCTCCTGGATCACATGCGTATAGATCTGGGTGGTCGCGATATCGGCATGGCCGAGCAGCATCTGTAATGCTCTCAGATCGGCCCCGCGCTCAAGCAGATGTGTGGCGAAAGAATGACGCAGCACATGCGGCGAGACCAGTTCGGGGTCGATATTGGCCCTGAGCGCAACCTGAAAAAGAATCTTGTCAAATCCCTGACGTGTAAGCGGCTTCGACGGGTTGCGCCCCGGAAAGAGATAGGGGCTATCGATATCACGGTCGTGGTGCAGCAGGGCGAGCGCGGCTTCCCTTGCCGCGTGGGATACGGGTATGAGCCGCTCACGCCCCCCCTTTCCCCGGATCAACACCATGGGAGCGTCACGGGTGAATACCCTTCCTGGCAAGGCGAGAAGCTCGGAAATACGCAACCCGGTCGTGTAGAGCAGTTCGAGAGCCGCACGGCTCACAAGGTCGCGTCGCGGGTCATCATGCCCGGTGCAGCCTTGATCGATCAGGGCCGTCACCTGATCCTGGGAGAGCAATCTGGGCAGGGCGCTTTGATGTCGTGGCATAGCCACAGTCTCGGTCGGGTCTGCGGCACACCACCCCTCCCTCAATGCAAAACGGAAGAACTGCCTGAGGCAGGAAAGCCGCCTCGCCGTGGTGCGCGACGAGAGCCCTGCCTGTGCCTGGACCGCGATATGGGCTGAGACCGCCGCTCGATCGGCGTTCAGAAGACTGCCGCCGCCCGTTGCGCGATGGCGCAGGAAGGCAACGAAATCCGCAAGATCCGTCGCGTAAGCCTGACGCGTGCGCAGGGCGGCATTACGCTCTGCAAGCAGCATTTCGAGAAAGGCCTCTGCCGCTGGCGGCAAAGCGCCTTCCCGTTTAGTGGAAGAACGGGTCTTCAGTGTTGAAGCGTCGGCGCCGCGACGGGTTCCGGCATGGCGGGAAGCGGCTGTCCGGCCTGCGGTGCTGCCTGAACCTGCGTCTGTGTCGCTGCAAACTGCGTACCGGGAAGTTCTTTATGCACGATGGTCTGAACCGGCAGGGGCGGGTTCATGCCCAGCTTCAGAAAAGCGCCGCCCAGACCGAGAACGAGCAGAACGAGAAGGGCGAGGGCGATCCTCGGAAAGCTCAACGTGGACATGGAGGCTCCTGAACGAAAGGCGCAAAAACGAGATTTCGACACGTAGCCGGACCCGCTCGGAGGTCTGGTCGGTGGCGAGCGGCTTTCCTGTATGTTAGCCTTGCATGAATGTCACGCCCCACGCTTTTTTCTGATCGAAACCGAACGATGACCGACCTGCCTGATCCCGCTACGGGATCGGTCTTCTCTCCTACCGTCTCTCCGCACGGCATCATCGTCCTTGTCGGGTTGATGGGCGCGGGAAAGACGACGATCGGCCGGCGCCTTGCTTCTCGACTCGGACTCGATTTCGTCGATGCGGATCAAGAGATCGAGCGGGCCGCAGGATGCACCATCGCGGAAATCTTCGCCCGTCACGGTGAACCCGCTTTTCGGGATGGGGAGCGTCGCGTGATCCAGCGCCTGCTGCAAGGCGCGCCCAAGGTGCTGGCCACCGGGGGGGGCGCGTTCATCGACGCCCAGACACGCAGACTCGTCAAGAAACATGCCCGCTCGATCTGGTTGCGCTGCCCGCTGCCTATTCTGGTCAAACGCGTCTCAGGGCGCACGGGGCGGCCGCTTCTCGACAAGGGCAATGTCGAGACAACCCTGGCGACGCTTCAGGCACAGCGTCACCCCATTTATGCAGAGGCCGATATCATCGTGGATTGTGGAGACGACAGCGTGGATCATGGCGCCCAGCGAATAATCGACTCCCTCGAGTCCCACGCGCATCCGCTCAGAGTGCCTGTCACGCTGGAAACGCATCAATATGAAGTGCTTATCGGTTCGGATCTGATCAGCCGCGCTGGCGCTTATCTGGCGCCGATCCTGCCGCAGAAGCGCGCCGTCATCATCACCGACGAGAACGTCGCGATTTTGCATCTTCCTCGCCTTGTGGCCGCTCTCGCCGAAACCGGCATCGAAGCGAAAGCCTTTGTCGTGCCTGTGGGCGAGGAATCGAAATCGCTCACGCGCTATGCGCAGCTCATCAACGATATTCTCGACCACGGTATGGAGCGGCGCACGACGGTCATCGGCCTTGGAGGAGGCGTAGTCGGTGATCTCTCGGGTTTCGTAGCGTCGAGCATTCTGCGCGGCGTGCCTTTCGTCCAGATCCCGACCACACTGCTTTCGCAGGTCGATAGTTCTGTGGGCGGGAAGACAGGCCTCAATGCACGCGCGGGAAAGAACCTGGTCGGCGCGTTTTATCAGCCGCAGATCGTTCTGGCCGACAGTTCCGCTCTGGCCACTCTCCCCCGCCGCGAACGCGTTGCGGGCTATGCCGAAATCGTCAAGGCTGGCCTGATCGCCGACCCGGAGCTTTTCGCCTGGTGCGAGACCCATGGGGCCGAGATACTGGACGGCGATCCGGCCGCGCTCGCCGAGGCGGTGCAGCGCGCCTGTGCCTTCAAGGCGCATGTGGTCATGGACGACGAGAGAGAAACCGCTGCCCAGGATGGCCGCGCCCTGCTCAATCTAGGCCATTCCTTCGGCCACGCCCTTGAAGCCCATTTCAACTATGACGGACGCCTTCTGCATGGTGAGGGCGTTTCGATAGGGCTCCATCTCGCTGCGGCGCTTTCGGTTGCCCTCGGCCACTGCCCCCAAAGCGACATGCAGCGCCTCGACGCGCATCTGCGCGGTCTGGGGATGCCCGCCGGACTTGACTGGTTCGACGAAACCCTGAGCGCAGGAGAACTTATCGGTTCCATGGCCCGCGACAAAAAAGTTCAGGACGGGCGGCTGTCTTTCGTGCTCATGCGCGGAATCGGCAAGGCGTTTACCAGTCGCGATGTTGAAATGGACACGGTGCGTGACGTTTTGGTGCAGGCGGGGTGCCGAGCGTAACCAAGGGGGGACAGATTCGCGATTTTCCTTACGAATCAGTCAGTCACCTCACGATCCGTTGATGATAAGAATCAGAAAAAACCCCGTTAGAACGGGGTGCTGCATAAGAAATTGTTAATTGGACGGAATGAAGTGTTGCAGTTTGGACACGGCTATTTCGTCTAATCGTCAAATACCCATGGAACTCACTTCCTGAACCGGAACTGACGGCTCTATACGCACTTATGCATCGCGCTGAGCCTGTTGTTGCTTCGCCTCTCCGGGGGCAACGACACAGGCTTGAATGGATGAATTTATGAGGACGAAACTAATGCGTCTCCGCACGGCACTTCTGGCCATGACGTCGATGGCAGCCGCCCCGACGATCGCCATGGCGAGCACCATCACCGGCCCGTATGTCAATATTGGCGGTGGCTACAATCTGGTTCAGCAGCAGCACGCTACCTTCTCGCCGACCACGCAGGCTGACGGTGGAAACGGCGCTGGCGGCAGCAGCTCGCGCTATCGCCACAAGGACGGCTTCACGAGCTTCGGTTCGTTCGGCTGGGGCTTCGGCAACGGTCTGCGCGCTGAAGTTGAGGGTGTCTACAACTACTCTCAGATCAACCATCGTCGCCCGACCTATGCGAACGGCACGACCAGCGGTTCCGACCAGTCCTACGGTGGCTTTGTCAACGTTCTGTATGACATCGATCTGGCCCAGTTCGGCATCAACCTGCCGATCACGCCGTTCGTCGGTGTCGGTGCAGGCTATCTGTGGCAGCACTACAACCCGATCACCACGTCCTACACCAATGGCGTGACCAATCGCGTTGGCGGCACGCAG
This sequence comes from Asaia sp. BMEF1, assembly GCF_051628905.1. Taxonomy (GTDB): domain Bacteria; phylum Pseudomonadota; class Alphaproteobacteria; order Acetobacterales; family Acetobacteraceae; genus Asaia. The sequence goes on from NZ_CP157575.1 coordinate 880,394, forward strand.
GGTGGCTTTGCCTATCAGGGCATCGTCGGTGCAGCTTATGACATTCCGGGCGTTCCGGGCCTCGCAATCACCGGTGAATACCGCATGATCGGCCAGACCTTCTCGGAAGGCGCTTACCGCTCCACCACGTGGAACCGCAATGGTTCGGGCCTGCACAAGGGCAACGTGAACTTCGATGACCGTTTCAATCATCAGTTCATCGTCGGCCTGCGTTATGCCTTCGACACGGCTCCCCCGCCGCCGCCGCCGGCAGTGGTCGTCGTTCCGCCGGCAGTTCAGCCTGCTCGCACCTATCTGGTGTTCTTCGATTGGGACAAGTCGAACCTGACGGGCCGCGCTCGTGAGATCGTCGCCCAGGCAGCTCAGGCTTCAACGCACGTCCAGACGACGCGCATCGAAGTCAACGGCTACACCGACAACTCTGCTGCGCACCCCGGTGCTCGCGGCCAGAAGTACAACCAGGGCCTTTCGGTCCGTCGTGCACAGTCGGTCAAGGCTGAGCTGATCCGTGACGGCGTTCCTGCCGCTGCGATCGACATCCACGGCTATGGTGAGCAGCATCCGCTGGTCCCGACGGGTCCGAACACCCGTGAGCCGCAGAACCGTCGCGTCGAAATCATCCTTCGCTGATTTCGGCCTGATCTGAAGGTTGCTCAGGCAGGCTTCAGATTGGTTCAGAAAAGGCCCTTGGCAGTCATGCCAAGGGCCTTTTTCTTTACCTGCCAGCCATGCAATCAAAACATCTCATTACCAGAATGTAATCTGCTATAATGAAGTCGTGTCATTAATACCGCATTAAGGGACATTACCATGACCCGTATTTCTCATTTTGGCGACATGCCGAGCCTTCACCGCGCCTCGCTCGATGGGCGTCAGGGAGGCATAGGGCTTACAATGGGGGCTATGCTCGGAGGCCTGATTGCCTTGGGTACGATCGCTCTGCTTACGCTTTAAACGACGCTCGCACCGGCCCGCCACGGACGCCTGAGCTTTCCCAGCCCCAGCCAGTTTGAGCCTCAAGTCTGGCATCCGCCTCACCGCGTTTAAGCCCGCTTGAAGCAAAAAAAAGCCCCGGAAAATCCGGGGCTTGTCGCGGCGCAGAAGTCTTGCCCTTTGTCTCAAATCAGGTGCTGAGCCCAATCTGCTTGATATCGTGAAAAGCAAGGTCGGCGTTCATTTCGACCGTGCGACGCATCATGAAATTCGAGCTGGCGAGAAAAACCGGATCGCCATCGAGGTCGTCCGCCATCGCCGAGCGATTGACCATCGAGAACGTCTCGATCTTCGTCCGTTCGCCTGTCACCCAACGGGCAATCGTATAGGGCGTCGATTCAAAACCGATCGCGACACCGTATTCGCCCTGAAGACGCGATTGCAGCACATCAAGCTGTAGCGTGCCGACAACGCCCACAATCGGCGGGAGACCGTCCTGCGGGCGGAAAAGCTGCACAACGCCTTCTTCGGCAAGCTCAACCAGAGCCTGACGGAGCTTCTTGGCCTTCATGGCATCGTCCAGACGCACGCGCCGCAGAATTTCAGGGGCGAAGTGCGGCACGCCGGTAAAGCGCAGCTCTTCACTTTCCGACAATGTATCGCCGATACGCAGCGTCCCATGGTTGGGCAGCCCCACCACATCGCCTGCGAATGCCTCTTCAGCGAGCTGACGGTCACGCGCAAAAAAGAATTGCGGCGTATGAAGCGCAAACTGCTTGCCGGTACGCACATGCTTGAGACGCATGCCGCGTGTCAGCTTGCCCGAACAGATTCGGGCGAAGGCCATGCGATCACGATGGTTTGGATCCATATTGGCCTGGATCTTGAAGATCAGCGCCGTGACCTGTTCTTCATCGGCCTTTACTTCACGCGTCTCGCTGGGCTGTGCACGAGGCTCGGGTCCATAGGCGACCAGAGCGTCAAGAAGATCGGTCACGCCAATCTCCTTCATCGCACTGCCGAAAAAAACAGGGGTCAGATGCCCGGCATCGAACGACTCACGATCGAAGAGCGGCAAAGCGGCCTCAGCCAGCTCAAGTTCCTCCGACAGTGCGACCATCCGGGCATCGGACTGGGCGAGACCCGCAGCTTCACCGCGTATCTCACGCGTGCGCATGTCATAAGTCCCGGCAAAATGCCCGGCGCGCCCGATGGGCCATGTGGCAGGCGAGGTATCGAGCGCCAGTGTCGATGCGATCTCGTCAAGCAGCCCGAAACAATCCTGCGCCTCACGATCCATCTTGTTGATGAAGGTGACGATAGGAATATCGCGCAGTCGGCAGATCTCGAACAGCTTGCGCGTACGATCCTCGATCCCCTTTGCTGCATCGATAACCATGACGGCGCAATCGACGGCGGTCAGGGTGCGATAGGTATCTTCAGAGAAGTCCTCATGGCCTGGCGTGTCGAGCAGATTGAAGACGCAGCCGCCATATTCGAAGGTCATGACCGAGGTGACAACCGAAATGCCACGATCGCGCTCGATGCCCATCCAGTCCGATTTGGTGCGGCGGCGCTCGCCCTTGGCGCGCACATTGCCTGCAAGCTGAATGGCGCCGCCAGCGCGCAGGATACGCTCCGTCAGGGTCGTCTTACCGGCGTCGGGATGGGAAATGATGGCGAAGGTCCGGCGGCGCCGGATCTCGCTGGCAAGGCCGGTGGCAGAAACGGGGGCGGACGCGGCTTCGGACATCGAAAAAGACCTTCGGTAAACGGCAAATACCTGAAACGACAAATGCCGGACCGGGGGTGAACCCGATCCGGCATTGGCCAGAAACACCCGGTAGGAAAACCGGAGTTTAGCGCGAGTAGAACTCGACCACGAGGTTCGGTTCCATCTGCACGGGGTAAGGCACATCGGACAGACGCGGGCTGCGAACGAACTTGCCCTTCATCTGGCGATGATCGACCTCGATGTATTCCGGCACGTCGCGCTCAGCGGACTGGGCGGCGTCAAGAACAACAGCAAGCTGCTTGGACTTTTCGCGCACTTCGATCACGTCGCCATCGCGAACCAGATACGAAGGGATGTTCACCTTGCGGCCATTGACCGTCACGTGACCGTGGTTCACGAACTGACGGGCAGCGAACGGGGTGATCGCGAACTTGAGGCGGTAGATCACCGCATCCAGGCGACGCTCCAGCAGGTCGATCAGGTTCTCCGACGTATCGCCCTTGCGACGCACGGCCTCATCGTAATACTTGCGGAACTGCTTCTCGCTGATGTTGCCGTAATAGCCCTTGAGCTTCTGCTTGGCCATCAGCTGGATCGAGAAGTCGGAGGGCTTCTGCTTGCGGCGCTGGCCATGCTGACCGGGGCCGTATTCCCGCTTGTTGACCGGCGACTTGGCGCGGCCCCACAGGTTTACGCCCAGACGGCGATTGATTTTATACTTGCTTTCTTGGCGCTTGCTCATGTGCAAGAACTCGCTTCGACTTCGGGCTGCCCTATGCTGCGTGGCAACCGCATGTTGCACCGGTAGGCCTTTCCCCTAATTAGGAAAGACGGGCGCATCCCTCGAACCGCAACCTCGGAATGCAGATCCCGGTCTGGTTACGGCCGGAATGTCCACGTTCCCGGCAATAGCGGCGGCAGGTATAGAACCCGCCCTGCCCTGTCAATCGAAATCGGCCCGAAGCCTCTGAAACAGCGCTTCAGGGAACGAAGCCCAAGCTGATACGTCAGCAAAAACAGGACATGCAATGCGTGTGCATCCCGTTCCATGCGCAGACACGCCAGAAGGAGCCTTTATCATGGCCATTTTCAAATTCAATCGCGCTGCGGGGCGCAAGCTCAACGACAAGGCGGAAATCGAAGCGATCAATCCGGCGGGCGCCCCTGCCCCACGCGCGCCCCATGAAAGCCTGATCAAGCGAGCCTTCAAACAATACGGCCTGTCACAGCTTTCAGTGTCTCATATTACAGTGCGGGATACGACCGTCGCGGTCAAAGCAAAGGCGGAAAACGCCGCAGAACGCGACGCGATCATTCTGGCCGCCGGCAATATCGCGGGGATCGACACGGTCCATGCCGACATCACCGTGCCCGAGGGCACACCTGACCCCGTCTTCCATCAGGTGGCCCCCGGTGAAACCCTGGCCGCCATAGCCGAAAAGACCGATGTCGACGTCACGGCTCAGGATCTGCACGAGGCCAATAAGGACGAGCTGGCCCATAGCGAAGGCGTTTATCCGGGGCAGACCATTCGTATCCCGGAAGCCTGAGCCGCCGCTTCAGGCCGGATCGACGAGCCCGTTCGAGAAAACGGGCTCAGCATCATGCAGCTTGCGCCTGAACGTTATAACGAGGCGGATCGATAGCATGAGCGCGAGAATACCCAGCCCGGTGGCCAGCCCGATCCACAATCCGACCGCACCGTAGCCGCCTTTGAACGCAAGCCAGTCGCCCCCGAAAATCGACACCGGCACATAGGTCAGCACCATCAGGACCATCGGCATGAAGGTATCGTGACAGCCGCGCAAAGCGCCTGAACATACACACTGAACACCGTCCAGAATCTGGAAGACACCCGCAATCTTGAGCAGCGACACGGCAATGGGCATGACCTTGGCCGCATCTGCGCTCAGTGCATCGAGATAGAACCCGGCAATATACTCAGGAAAGAACAGCAGGATCGTCGCCGTAAAACTGGTCCAGACGAGAACCAGAAGCATCGCCGCAATCGTCGATCGCAGGGCGGCGCGTGGAGAACCCGCACCCAGCCAGTAGGCAACACGGATATTCACGGCCTGAGACACCGCCAGGCTGATCATGAAAGCTGTGCTCGTGACGCTCAGCGCGATCTGATGTGCCGCAGACGAGACAGCCCCCAAAGCGCCAGCGTGAAGCCCCGTCATCTGAAAGGCGAGCAGCTCCGCGCCCGTCGCACCCATCATCGGCAGACCGAGACGCAGCATCTCGCCCATGGCCCGCGGGTCGGGGCGTGACACACGAAGATGACGCTTCAGATGCGCCTGACGACGCGCCAGCACTACAAGAAGGAGCGCTACTGACCAGCCTGTCACTATGGTGGCGCAGGCTGATCCCCAGAGCCCCATTTCCGGCAGGCCGAACCTTCCATGGATCAGCCCTGCATTCAGAAAGCCATTCATCACGGCCATGCCCGGCATTGTCCAGAGCAGCAGCCGCTCACTGCCAAAGGCTGGCAGGATAATCCGCAACAATCCGATGATCACCAGATTGGGCAGGAGCGCCCAAAGTAGCAAGTGCATGAAGCGACTGCCCTGCATGACGATCTGCGATGGTTCGTTGAAAAATGCCAGCAGCGAGCCTGCGGGCAACAGAATAGCGAGAACGGGCAGACAGAGCAGAACCGCAAGAACCACACCCGACGAGACGATGCCCGAAAGATCCTCCAGCGTATCCTGCGCCGCAAAGGCACGCCCTCTTGCCCGCGAGATCAGGATACTCGCGCCGCCGAGCGCCGCCTGAAAGGTGATGAAAGTACAGAAAAAAAGATTGGTGGTCATGCCACCTACGGCGAGTGCAGTCGCACCCAGGCCGCCGAGAAGCACCGTATCGGTCACGTTCATGGCCATCTCGCTCAGCTGCGAAAAACTGAGTGGCGCGGCGATCCTGACCAGCGCGCGCAGATGCTGGCCCCAATGCGGCACCGTGATGGAAGAGCGAAGTTCTGTCATGATGTTCTGCTTATACCACCAAGGGCAGAAAACCAGCGTTCCGAGGCGTAAAATAGAGTTGCGCTGGGCGCAGGGCTGACGCATCTACTCTGGATTATGGCCAGCCCTTCCTATTCCCTGTCCCTTCATGACAGCCAGACACGGCAGAAACAGGTTTTCACGCCGTTGGATCCTGCCAATGTGCGCGTCTACTACTGTGGGCCCACAGTGTACGACGCTGTGCATATCGGCAATCTGCGCGCCATGCTCAGCGCCGACATCCTCGTGCGCCTTCTGCGGCGGCTCTATCCGAGGGTCACTTTCGTCCGTAACATCACGGATGTGGATGACAAGATCACCGCACGCGCGCAGCAGAATGGAGAAGACATCGCGAGCCTGACGGCACGCACGACCACTGCCTTTCATGAGGATGTGGCCGCGCTCGGTGTTCTGCCACCCGATATCGAACCGCGCGCCACGCACCATATCGACGACATGCTGAGCATGATCGCCCAGCTCGTCGCCAATGGCCACGCCTATGAGGCAGAAGGTCATGTGCTCTTCGCCGTCGATCGCTGCGCCAGCTATGGCAGTCTTTCGGGGCGCAGTCCCGATGATCTTCTGGCAGGCGCACGGGTCGAGGTGGCGCCTTACAAGCGCCATCCGGGTGATTTCGTGCTGTGGAAGCCCTCGTCGCCCGAGCAGCCCGGATGGGACAGCCCCTATGGGCGCGGTCGGCCCGGCTGGCATATCGAGTGCTCGGCAATGTCGCACCGCTATCTCGGCGCCAGTTTCGACATTCATGGCGGCGGCGACGATCTGATGTTCCCTCATCATGAAAACGAACGCGCCCAGTCGCTGTGCTGCCATCCCGGCAGCAGCTTCGCGCGCTACTGGCTGCATAATGCCATGCTGCTCTCCAACGGCGAGAAAATGTCCAAATCTCTGGGCAATTTCTTCTCCATACGCGAGGTCCTTACGCATGCGCCCGCCGAGGCCCTGCGTCTGCTCATTTTAGGCACGCATTACCGCTCGGTACTCGACTTCACGTGGGAAAAGCTGGACGAGGCCAAGCGCATTCTCGACCGTTTCTATCGCGCGCTGGAGAAAACTCCGACTGGCGTTACCGGCCCTGTGCCGGACGCTTTCATGCAGGCCCTGTGCGACGATATGAACACGCCGCTTGCCCTAGCCTGCCTGCACCCCCTTGCCGATGCAGCGCTCGGTGGTGACGCGCAGGCGTCTGCTTCACTCAAGGCGTGCGGTGCCCTTATCGGCCTTCTCGAGGCCACGCCGGATGAGTGGTTTCGCTCGGGCTCCGATGAGGCTGCCATCGATGCGCTGATTGCCCAGCGTGTCGCCGCAAAAAAAGCCCGCGACTTCGCGCTTGCCGACAGCATCCGCAGTCAACTTGCCGAACAGGGAATTATTCTTGAAGACACTGCCCAAGGCACGACATGGAGGCGCGCATGACCGGACGTGACGGCGGTGCCGATATCGGGCCGATCGGGGAATTCAGCCCCGTGGTTATTCTCGTCCGTCCGCAATTGGCCGAAAATGTCGGCACAACGGCGCGGGCCATGGCCAATGGCGGGCTGTTTCACCTGCGTCTGGTCGCCCCGCGTGATGGTTGGCCACAGGAACGTGCGTGGTATGCCTCATCAGGCGCCGATCGCATTCTCGATGCGGCGCAGGTTTTCGATACCGTTGATGAGGCGGTGGCCGATCTACACCACGTCATGGCCACCTGCCCGCGCCCGCGCCATATCGTGAAAACGGTCATGACCGCCCGCGGCGCCGCATCGGAGCTTCGCGCCATTGCCGATCGGGGACTCAAGGCCGGGTTGCTCTTCGGCCCAGAACGCGCCGGGCTCGATAATGAGGACATGGCGCGCGCGGATGTGTTGATACGCTATCCTCTCAACCCTGATTTCATGTCGCTCAACCTTGCCCAGGCCGTCTTGATCATGGCGTATGAATGGTGGATGGCCTGCGAGACCACGCCGCCGCGCACGCTCATGACCAACGAAACCCACGTGGCGACGAAAAGCGAGCTGGAGAATTTTCTCGGTCATCTGACACGCGATCTGGATGAATGCGGTTTTCTGCGCAACGAGCAGAAGCGCCCCGGGATGGTGCGCAATTTGCGCCACCTCTTCCAGCGCGGCGAGGTGACTGAGCAGGAGCTGCGTACCATGCACGGTGTCGTCACCGAATTGTCCAATGGCCGCAAAGCCCGTCAGCAATAGGTCTCAGACGATGTTCACCTGCGTCCATCACATCGCGATCATCGCGTCCGATTATCAGAAGTCGCGCGCCTTCTATACCGAGATCCTCGGCTTTCGCATCATACGAGAGGTATGGCGTGCCCAGCGGCAGTCATGGAAATGCGACATCGCCATCGGCGACACGCAGATCGAGCTGTTCTCTTTTCCGACACCGCCCTCGCGCCCGACACAACCTGAAGCTGCCGGGCTGCGCCATCTCGCGTTCGGCGTCGATAACATGCAGGAAGCGGTGGAGCATCTTGAGAAACATAATGTGGCCTGCGAGCCGGTGAGGACCGACCCCTACACGGGCAAACTCTATACGTTCTTCAGCGATCCAGACGGCCTGCCTCTGGAACTCTACCAGAGTTGATCCAAGACTCGCCGCCAGGCGGCATTACGCCCTGTCAGACGACCCGCTCCTCCTCACGGGCGTAGTATTCCGACAGAGGTGGCGCGACTTCCTCCAGCGAGCGATTTTCCGCATCCACGCCCCAGATCCAGGCGACGGCGCTAGCGATCAGCATCAGGATCGCTGCGATCATGTAGCCCATGACAAGCAGGGACAGCCTTCCGGTGCCAATCAGATGGCCGAAAATGACGGGGGCTGCGACCCCACCGAAAAGCGTGCCGACCGCATAGAAAACCGCGATTGCAAAAGCCCGCATTTCGAGGGGGAAAAGCTCGCTGGCGGTCAGATAGGCCGATGAGGCAGCCGCCGAAGCAAAGAAGAAGATACCGCACCAGGAGAGCGTCTGACTGGCGGCGGTCAGGGCGTGAGTGCCCATGGCATAGGCCACTGCGATCATGAGTACGCCGGATATGGCGTAGCTCAGCCCGATCATGCGCCTGCGGCCCCAGGTGTCGAACCAGCGCGCAAGAATAAGCGGGCCGAAAAGATTACCGATGGCCAAAGGCAGAATATACCAGCCGACCGCACGCGGTGATACGCCATGATATTTCGTCAGGACCATGCCGTACGTGAAGAACACGGCGTTATAGAGAAACGCCTGAGAAATCATCAGAACAAGAACATAGAGCGAGCGCCCCCGATAGCGCTGGACCATGATCCTGATCATTTCAGCCGGGCTGAACACGCCCGCCGGATAGATCAGGACAGTGGGCAGCTTCTCTCCCCAGCCGCCCTCGGGTTCGACGCAATGAGATTCCACTTGGCTCACGATGGCAGCGGCCTCTTCAACACGACGATGGGTCATGAGCCATCTCGGGCTTTCCGGCACGAAGGTACGCAGGAAAAGCACTGCGACACCGAGGAGTGCCCCGAGCGCAAAAGCAACGCGCCACGCGAGCCAGATCGGGATGATCGCGGAGTTGAGCAGCCAGACCGAGCCGAGCGCACCGAAAGCAGCACCAGCCCAGAATGTGCCGTTGACCATCACGTCCACACGGCCACGCAGACGCGCCGGGACGAGTTCGTCAATGGCGGAGTTGATGGCGGAATACTCGCCGCCGATGCCCATGCCGGTCACGAAACGGGCAACGGCGAAGCTGGTCAGATTCCATGACAGCGCCGAGGCGCCGACGCCAACCACATAAAGAGCGAGGGTGAGAAAGAAGATCTGCTTGCGTCCCAGTTGGTCGGTCATCCAGCCAAAGACCAGCGCCCCCAGAACCGCCCCTGCAACATAGGAGGATGAGGCAAACCCTATGCCGTCGGCAGAGAGGCCGAGGGTGTCGCCGCGCTGAAGCGAGGGCGCGAGCGAGCCGATGATCGTCACTTCCAGCCCGTCGAGGATCCAGGTGATCCCGAGTGCCACGACGATCAGCATATGGAACCGCGACCAAGGCAGCCGGTCGAGCCGGGCGGGAATATCCGTCTCTATGGGTCTGCTATGGTCCTTTTCACGGGGCCTTGCCTCTCGGGCACTGAAAAGCTGCAAAGGGCCGACCTCTCTTCTATTACAAAATATTTACTCTTTCCTATCCACTCTGACGCGCGGAGGCGGCAAGGGTTTGCCGCCTCACAATTCCCTGAGCGGCCTTCTCTTATTTCGCGCTGAACCAACGACGACGGATGGCGCGCCGAACGATCAGCAAGCCGACCACTACGAGGGGCGCCCAGACCAGGGCCTGGATCAGAAAATCCCACAAATCTGCAAGAGTGTCGGAGAAGAGAGCACCGCTTTCCCTCAGGCTCCTGCGCAAGGGGCCGAGATTTTCATGAGCGGATTCATAGGTGACATCGACCTCTTCCGTCTCGACCCGACGCGACAGATCCTGTTTTTCACGGGCCACGCTCTCCAGCTCCGTCTGAGCATCGGAGAGTTCTTTCGCCACCTTGATCAGATCGTCGGTCTTGCCCGCACTCTGGCCCTCAAGCGCCTCCAGGCGGTCCCTGTAGGCAGTCATCTGGACGATGCGGCGATCGACGTCGGTAATCTCGTCATGCAGATCACGCTGGCTGGTGCGAAGCTGTTGGGTCACCACCTTGCCTGCGGGCTCGCCCGGCAGCGGAGCCGCCGCGACGGCTAGAAACGACGCGACCCTGTCATGAGGAAGGCGCGCAGAGAGTCTGGCCGTGCGTCTGTCGCTTTCGGGCCCGCTTCCCTCTGTGTCTTCCGACGCTGAAACCAGCTCGCACCCGGCTTGAGCAAGGCAGTCATCGCGCAGTTTCTCCAGATGGGCGCCGACCTTGTCTGACGCGACAATCAGGGAGAGACTATGCTCATAGGCAATCGAGCCCGGACCCGTTTTACGACTGCCTGCGAAGCTGGCAACTCGCGGTATCATGCTCAGCATGGCAGGCTGTGAGATCGAGTCAGAGCTTGCTTCGGTGCCCGCCTGACCGGCATGCCGATGCTTGCACCCACCCAGAGCGACAACGACCAGGCCGAGTGTCGCCATGCCAGCAATACGGATCGGGACGTACCTTGTAGCCTGTCTCACCATCATCTTGTTCCTTTGCCGCAATGGAGGAAACAGGGTCCTGACAGTACTTTGTTGTGAAGGTCAGGCGGGAATGAGGCTGAATTGAGATGTTCAGGGCCCTTGCCTGCTGGCACAGCGCCTCTTCAAACTTATCCCCAGATTCGAGGAACAACTCTGCGGATCAGCCTGTGCATAAGCTGTTGATGGCAGAGGATAGTTTACGCCGGAGACAGATTGGATCGATCCACATGACAGGTGTGGGCCGATCCGAAAGGTTTGAAAAATCAGGAAGCGCGGGCGCTCAGCGAGGCCAGGAGTTTGCCCATCACAAGCTCGGGCGTACCCGCACTATCCACAGTGATGACATTCTCATCCTTGCCGGGGGGCTCCAGTGTCGCAAGCTGGCTCGGCAGGAGGCTCGGAGGCATGAAATGGCCAATGCGCTGTTTCAGGCGCTCTGCAATCGTGCGTTCGCTGGTCTCAAGATATACAAAGGTGACGTTGAGCCCATTACGCAGCGTATCCCGGTATTTGCGCTTCAGCGCCGAACAGGTCAGCACGCCGCCGCTCTGCGCGTGCATTTTCAGCCATTCGTGACAGATCTGGAGCCAGGGCGCCCGGTCGGCGTCGTCAAGCGGGATACCGCTATGCATCTTGGCGACATTTGCCGCCGGGTGCAGATCGTCGCCTTCCTGAAAGGGCGTACCGAAATGATCGGCAAGCCCCTGTGCCACGGTGGTCTTGCCGCAGCCCGAGACACCCATGACAACATAGAGGCCCGTACCGGCCTGAGCGGTCGCGGCGCTCATGCCTTCAGCCTCTGCAAACCCGAGGCACCGGCAACCAGCACTTCGGAAGTGATATCCAGAAACAGGCCATGATCCACCACACCGGTGATCGAAATAATGTGATCGGCGAGCGCACGAGGGTCTTCGATACGCTCGTAATCGCAATCGATAATGATGTTGTGGTTATCGGTCATGTACAGTGAGCCATCGTCATTACGGCGCGGCACACAGGTTTTGGCCCCTGTCTTGCGCAGAAGGTTCTCGACACGCTCCCAGCCCCAGGGGATGATCTCGACCGGGACGGGCATATGTGTACCCAGATCGGTCACGATCTTGCTCTCATCCACGATTACGATGAATTTGCGTGCTGACACCGCCACGATCTTCTCGCGCAAAAGCGCGCCACCGCGACCTTTTATGAGAAAGAGCGAGCCTGTCTGAACTTCGTCAGCACCATCGATGGCGACGTCGAGATAGGGGTCATCGGCAAAATTGGTGATGGGGATATTCAGGCTCTGCGCCTGGGCCGCGCTGGCTTCCGAAGTCGGTATCGCACGTATCTTGAGGCCTTCACGACGCACACGCTCGCCAAGAGCGTCAATCATGAATTTAGCGGTGCTACCCGTGCCGAGCCCGACCGCCATGCCATCCTGAATGTAGGAGATCGCATGGGTCGCGGCTTCGCGTTTCAGCTCCGCCACGCGAGCGGCGGCATCTTGTGTACTCTCAGCCATTCTGAAGTCCTCCTGCGGCGGCCTTGTCAACCAGGAAAACAACCTCACCTTCCGAGGTGATATGCGATGCCGGAAGCGAGTCATCGCCACCGCGCACACGCGCCAGCATCTCGGCCTTGCCCTCGCCTTCGATCAGAAAGACCACGCTGCGGCTGGAATGAATCGCCGGATAGGTAAGCGAAACACGATCATGTGGGGCGTTATCGGGCGTGCAGGCGGCAACCCATTTCGTCTTTTCCTGCAGGATCGGTTGGCGCGGAAAGAGCGACGCCGTGTGGCCGTCGGGGCCCATGCCCAGCATGACGACATCGAAAAGCGGCTTGCCGGGGGTCAGGTGGTGACTGCCATACAAATCCTGCAACGCGTTCTGATACCAGACCGCATCCTGTTCGGCCGTACCGTCGGCAGGGATCGGGTGTGCGTTTTCGGCAGGCAGATTGACATGCTCGAGCAGAAGCTCGTCGGTCATGCGGTAATTGCTGTCTTCATGGGTGAATGGGACGTGGCGATCGTCACCGAAGAAAATATGCGTGCGACGCCACGGGAATTTCGACGCGTATTCCGGCTCGGCCATGATCTTGAACAGACGCTTGGGCGTCGACCCGCCCGACAACGCCACGACGAAAGGTCCGTCGGTCTTGGCCAGAGCCTGGTCCAGCAGCCACTGGGCCATCTTCCGGGCGACGGCTTCACCGTCCTCCAGAACGACCACGCGGGCTGAAGTTACATCATGTCCACTCATCTTATCATTCCTTTGTGTCAGGCCACGCCGGGGGCCTTGGGGAGCACGAAGCGCTGCATGGCCTCTGCCCACCCGTCTGCATCGTTATGCCCTGTCGTCACATGAGCATAGGCGCTGACCTCTTCGGCCGCGTTACCCATGGCGATACCGAGCCCGGCGATTCTGAGCATCGGCACATCATTGGACATGTCGCCGATGCAGGCAACCTCACTCATGGGGATGCCCAGACGCTCGGCCAGAGCGCGTGCGGCAAAGCCCTTATTAGCGTCCTTATGGGTGATATCGAGATAGTAATTGGACGACCGATGGACGCTGGCCTGCCCCTTGAGCATGGCCCCGATCTCGACCTCCATGCGTTGCAGCAAGGCGAAATTGCTGCTCGCAGCCATGATCTTGCCAACGCCTTCCCGATATGGCTTGAAATCGGGCACGACAACCGGCTCGATACCGACCGATCTGCGCTCGTGCTCGACATAATAGGCGCCAGGATCGCGAATGAGCCATTCATGACCGCGAAACAGCCAGGTATCGACCTGGTGTACCGAGAGCGTATCGCAGGCCCCATCGACGCAGGAGGCCGGTAGCGACAGGGTCGAGAGAATCTCGTCATCGGGGCCGACAATCACCCCGCCATTCAACGCGCCGAACGGCGTGTCGAGACCGAGCTCACGATGATAGCGCAGCATGCCTTCGGCGGAGCGCGAGCTCACGAGGCAGAGCACGATGCCTGCCTCGCGAAGCTGTCTCGCTGCCTCGAGTGTGGAATCGGCGAGGGCCTTGTCCGGTCCGATCAGCGTACCGTCGATGTCCGAGACAACCATGCGGATGGTGGATGCCATGGGCGGCAGCGCATCGTGAATGGCATCCAGATCATGTGTCATGGAAATTCCTGCCTTGGCGCCGGAGCGCGTCAATTGTTCAGGTCGAGCCAGCGGCGCCCGCTGCGCGCCAGCAACTCATCAGCCTCACGCGGGCCGTCCAGACCGCCCGGATAGAAGCAGAGAGGAGACTTGTCAGCGATGTTCTGGGTGAAGGCAGGTTCGACAATACGCCATCCCTCTTCGATCGTGTCGGCTCGCTGGAAGAGGGTCTGATCCCCGATCATGCAGTCATAGATGAGCGTTTCGTAGCCAGTGCTCGGCCCTTCGCTGAACCAGTCCGAATAATCGAACTTCATGCGCACGCCGCCCAGACGCACCGACGGGCCGGGCACCTTGGCCGAGAACTGCATGGTCACGCCTTCGGTCGGCTGAATATGCAGCACCATGATATTAGGCGTGAGCTTATCGACGGGCGTGTCACGGAAAAGCGCAAACGGCGCCTGCTTGAAGTGGATGGCAATCTCGGTCTTGCGGCGACGCAGGCGCTTGCCCGTGCGCAGATAGAACGGCACGCCAGCCCAGCGCCAGTTATCGATGCGCAGCTTCATGGCGACATAGGTTTCGGTCTGACTCCCCATGCCGACATCGGGCTCTTCACGATAGCCACGCAGAGCCTCGGCTTCATCGCCAACGCCGAATGACCCGCTGACATATTGTCCACGCACAACCTGCGTGAGATCGATTGGCTGGATAGCGCTCAACACCTTGGCCTTCTCGTCACGGACCGCTTCGGCATCGAACGAGGTAGGGGCTTCCATCGCCACCATCGACAGCAACTGCATTAGGTGGTTCGGCACCATGTCGCGGATAGCGCCCGTGCTTTCGTAAAAGCGCCCGCGGCGCTCCACGCCCACCGTCTCGGCGGCTGTAATCTGCACGTGGTCGATATTCTGACGGTTCCAGAGCGGTTCAAAAAAGCCATTGGAGAAGCGCAGGGCCAGAATATTCTGAACTGTCTCTTTGCCGAGGTAATGGTCGATGCGGTAGATCTGGTTTTCATCGAGCGAACGTTGAAGACGCGCATTGAGCGCCTTGGCCGACTCCAGATCGGCGCCGAAGGGCTTCTCGATGATGACACGGCGCGAGACCGTGTCTGTCTGTTCGGCGAGGCCTGACTCACCTAGGAGATCGACGATCGGGCCGAAGAAACGGGCTGCGACAGCCAGATAGAAGACTGCCGAACGATCGCCCAGCTTTTCTTTCAAAGCTTCATAAGTCGACAGTTCTTCGAAGGAGCCACGCAGATAGGTGATGCTCTTGGAAAGACGATCCCATACGTCTTGTCGCAGCACCGTAGCGCTGGTGCCCCGCTTGCTTACGAAATCGTCGAGCGCACCGCTTAACTGTTCCAGCAGCGCCTCGGTCGTCATCTCGGCCCAGTCGACCACGATGATAGAAAAATCCTCACTGAGCAGACCGGCCGTGTCCAGATTATAGATAGCCGGAACCAGGAGACGTTTCGTCAGATCGCCGCCGCCGCCAAAAATGACCATGGAGCCCGGAGGGGCCGGGCGTACGCCACGCGGAGCTTCTGAATTGGACAATGCCGCACGCGCTGAAGCGGAAATCTCGACCATATGCCAAACCTTTTTAGTCGATAAACTGAAAGCCGGAGTGCAAGCAGGAGCATCAGGGCTCCCGCTGACATTCAGGCCAAGAGTGTAGAGAAAAAAAAAGGGCCGGGACCAGATGCGGTCCCGGCCCGGAATGTCACTTCTTCTCGACGTGACCGCCGAAGCCGAAGCGCATGGCAGAGAGGATCTTCTCTGCGTAGTTATTGCCGCTGCGCGAACGGAAACGCGTGAACAACGACGCAGTCATGACCGGAACCGGCACCGACTCTTCGATAGCGGCTTCGATCGTCCAGCGACCTTCGCCGGAGTCGGCTACTTCACCCGAGAACTCGGAGAGAGATTCGTTCTTGGCGAGGGCGTCAGCCGTCAGATCGAGCAACCAGGACGAGACAACACTGCCACGACGCCAGACTTCGGCGATATCGGCCATGTTCAGATCGAAGCGCTGGTCTTCCTGCAGAACCGGCGAGTTCTTGGACTTCATGACGTCGAAGCCTTCGGCAAAGGCCTGCATCATGCCGTATTCGATACCGTTATGGACCATCTTGACGAAGTGACCCGAGCCGGCCGGACCACAATGCAGATAGCCTTGCTCTGCGCGGGGATCGAGGCCTTCACGGTCGCGACCGATCGTACGCACGACGTCGCCCTTGCCCGGCGCGAGTGCCTTGAGGATGGGATCGACATGATCGGCCGAATCCTTGGTGCCGCCGTACATCATGCAATAGCCGCGATCGAGGCCCCACACGCCGCCCGACGTGCCGACATCGATGTAGTGGATGCCTTTTTCCATAAGCTCATGCGCACGACGGACATCGTCCTTGTAGTAGCTGTTGCCACCGTCGATCACGATGTCGTCCTTGCCGAGCAGGCCGCGCAGTTCCTGCACGCAGGCTTCCGTGATTTCTCCAGCGGGCAGCATGACCCAGACGATCTTGCGTTCTGCCGTGATCTTGCTGACGAGATCGGAAACGGAGGTAGCGGCGATCGCACGGCCCTTTTCGGCACGGTCGAACGTCTTGGTCACAACTTCTGCGGTGCGATCGAACAGAACGACATCATGCCCGTGACGGGTCAGGCGCACTGCGATGTTGCCGCCCATACGGCCAAGGCCAACAATACCGATTTGCATCTTCAAAACTCCTGCACAGCTTCCCTGTGCCCTAAAACATCTACCCTAAAAAACAATCCGCCCCGTCTGAGCGGGGCGGGTTGCTTCAGTCTCAGACGGCCTTCTTGAGGGCCGTTGCCAGTTCGGCAAGGCCAGCTTCGAGCGGTCCCTTAATGTGCACGCGCAGGGCACGACGGCCACGCTCGGAGAGCACATCGAAATCACCGCGAGCCTGAGCAGCCTTCACCACACTGAAGGTGAAACGCTCACCCGGCACGGCCAGATCTGCGTGATCATCGGCCGTGATCTGCAGGAACACGCCACTATCCGGGCCGCCCTTATAAGCCTGGCCCGTCGAGTGCAGGAAGCGCGGGCCGAACTCGGCAGCCGTTGCGACCTTCAACTGGTCACGCAGATCGAGGCGCACGTTCTGGATCCATTCGCGCGTCTTCAGGTCGCGCTCGACATAGGCCAGAACGCCAACATAATCGCCCGCCTTCACGCGACCGAAATGCGCCTTGAGGATCGCCAGCGCATCGCCACCGCCAAGAGCCTTGGCGTTGCTCGCATCGGCGAAGAACTCGAAAGCCCCCGACGTCGCGAACGGCGTCTCGGCAGGAAGCTTGCCCGTCTCGTTGAAGGCGGTCGTGAGCTTCTTGGTCTCGATCTTGCTGAATTCCACATCCGGCTGATCAAACGGGTCGATCGCAAGAACCGAACCGGCAACTGCCGTGGCATATTCCCAGTGGAAGAAAGCCTGAGCGATATCGAGCTTGTCAGCCAGATCGATCGTCACGACTGGCTCACCTGCTGCCACGAGAGCGGCAATGGCCTTCTCCTGGTTTGGGCAGGCTTCATCCGTCAGGCGCAGATAGGCGAAGACGCGATCCTTGCCATAGACGTCTGGAGCCCCGAGGGTCTCGTCGTCAATGGGAATCAGGCCCGTTCCCTTCTTGCCGGTCGATTCAGCCAACAGCTGCTCGAGCCAGGCACCGAGATCATAGATCGCAGGCGATGCAACGATCGTCACCTTGTCACGGCCGAACTTGGTCGCGGCGGCGCCGAGGATCGCACCGAGCTGAAGCGCGGTGTTCTGGGCAGGCGGCGTGCTGGCCGAAGCTTCCTTAACCGAGCGCAGCGCAGATTCAAGGAACGCGCGCACGTTCAGACCGGCAGCAGCTGCCGGGACGAGGCCGAAATTGGACAGCACCGAGAAACGACCGCCAATCTGCTTCTCGCCGTAGAAGATCTTCCAGAAGCCGTCCTTCTTGGCAACTTCTTCCATATGCGAACCGGGATCGGTCACGGCTACGAAATGCGCGCCGGGGGCCGAGCCGAGTGCCTTTTCGGCAGCCGCGAAGAAATAGGCCTTCAGAATATTCGGCTCTAGCGTGCCGCCCGATTTGGACGAAACGATGAACAGGGTCTTCTTGAGGTCGACAGCGTTCTCGTAGGTCTTGACCTGCTGCGGGTCCGTGCTGTCGAGCACGTGCAGCGTCGGGAAGCCTGCGACATGACCGAAGGTCTCCGCAATCACTTCCGGGCCGAGGCTCGAACCGCCCATACCGAGCAGCAGCACATCGCTGAAGCCCTTGGCCTTAACTTCGCTTGCGAAGGCCTCAAGTTCCGACACATTGGTCAGACGCTCATCGACGATGTCGAGCCACTTCAGCCACTTGGCTTCGTCGCCGCCAGTCCACACCGTGGCGTCCTTGGCCCAGAGCTTGCGGCCCTTGCCCGTCTTGCGCCAGTCTTCGAGCACCGCGTCGGCTGCGGCTTTCAGGTCAGCCGGGAGCTCGGCCTTTTGCTCAATCAGTTTGGAACCGAGAAACGTGGCCTGCTTGTTTGCTACCGCCCCAAGCAGCTGGTCGAAAGCGTCGCAGAACGAAGCGCAGCCTTCTGTTACGAGGGTCTTGGTCACGCCATCGAGGTCGAGGCCGAGCTTGGCCTGCTGATCGATTACCTTGAAAGCATCCTCGACATTCTCGGTCAGGCTGGCGCGCAGCTTGCCGTGATCGCGGAAGGCATCGAATGTTGCGGGCGGAATGGTGTTGACGGTATCGGCACCGATCAGCTCATCGACGTAAAGAACGTCGGAGAAGGTCTTGTCCTTGGTACCCGTCGAGGCCCACAGCAGACGCTGCGGCTGGGCGCCAGCGGCGGCGAGCTTCTTCCAGCGCTCGGAAGCCGTGACTTCCAGATAATGCTGATAGGCAACCTTGGCATTCGCGATAGCGACCTTGCCGCGCAGGGCCTTCAGGGCTTCCGCGTCCTTGTCGCCTTCCTTGACGCGGCGATCGATGGCGCCATCGATCTTGCCGTCGATGCGCGACACGAAGAACGAAGCGACACTGGCGATCTTGCTGATGTCCTTGCCCGCTGCATGGCGGATTTCGAGGCCCTTGATGTAGGCTTCGAGAACATTCTTATAAGCTTCGAGCGAAAAGAGCAGCGTAACGTTGACGCTGATTCCTTCAGACGTGACTTCCTGGAAAGCCGGGATTCCTTCGGGCGTACCCGGGATCTTGATCATCAGGTTTTCTTCGTTGACGGCAGCCCAGAGGCGACGGGCTTCATCGGCCGTAGCCTTCGTCTCGAAAGCGAGATAGGGCGACACTTCGAGGCTCACATAACCATCAAGACCCTTGGTCTTGACGAAGACCGGGTGCATGACCTTGGCGGTCGCCTGAATGTCGGTAATGGCCAGCTTTTCGTAAAGCTCGCCAGGGGAGAGGGTTTCGGCAGCCAGCAGATCCTTGATCTGGGCGTCGTAATCCGTGCCGTAGCCCATTGCCTTCTCGAAGATGGCCGGGTTTGACGTCACGCCACGCAGGCCGTCTTCGTCCACCAGCTTCTTGAGGCTGCCATCGGCAGTGTAGGATCTCTGGATGAAGTCCAGCCAGGGTGACTGGCCAAAATTGGAAAGATCACGCAGCGGGTTCCCGCTCGTAGCGGCACCCTGCTTCTGTTCGACGTCCATGACGTACTCCTGTCTGTCCACCTGACGGGTTCCCTGTGGATACCCGTCTCAGCTCAGGTCGGCCTTCCGACCCTGACCTCATGAGAGGGGGCCATAGCACGCTGTGGCCCCGTAAGGCCCGACCGCCGAGGAAGCGGTCAGGCCCCGGTAGTCGTCTTACTTGCGAGCAGCCTGCTCGCGGGCGGCGTCGTACACCTTCTCCGGCGTGAAGCCGAACTTGGTGAGCAGCGATTTGAGCGGGGCCGAAGCGCCGAAGCTGTTCATCGCGATGATCGAGCCACCGATGCCGGTGTAACGATCCCAGCCAAAGGCAGCTGCCTGCTCAACAGCCACACGTCCCTTGACGTCGGGCGGCAGCACGCTGTCGCGGTAGGCCTGATCCTGCTCTTCGAAGAGGTCGAAGGACGGGAAGGACACGACGCGGGCCTTGATGCCTTCTGCCGTCAGCTTCTCATAGGCGTCGACCACCAGTGAGACTTCCGAACCCGACGCCATCAGAATGACATCAGGCTTGCCTTCGCAGCTTGCCAGCACGTAGGCGCCCTTGGCGAGGTTGGAGGCGCAGGCATATTTGCTACGATCCAGCGTCGGCAGGTTCTGACGGCTGAGGATCAGCACGGCAGGCTTGTGCGTCATCGGCATGAGCGTGCGCCAGGCCTCAGACACCTCATTGGCGTCGGCCGGACGAATGGTCATGATGCCAGGCGTGGCACGCAGCTGGGCCAGCTGCTCGATCGGCTGATGGGTCGGGCCATCTTCACCGACACCAATGGAGTCATGCGTGAAGATATAGGTGACCGGCAGCTCCATGAGAGCCGACAGACGGATCGGGGCCTTCATGTAATCGGAGAAGATCAGGAAGCCCGAGCCGTAAGCATGCAGGCCTGCCAGAGCCAGACCGTTGCAGATCGACCCCATGGCGTGTTCGCGAATACCGAAATGGATATTGCGCCCCGCATAGGTGCCACCCCATTGCGGCGGCTGGAACGAGCCTGCACCCTCAAAGGTGAGGTTGGTCTTGGTCGACGGCGAAAGATCGGCCGAACCGCCAAGCATCCAGGGAACGTTCTTGGCAACGGCGTTGATGACCTTGCCCGAGCTTGCGCGCGAAGCAACGCCCTTGGCGTCTGCATCCCACTTCGGAATATCCTTGTCCCAGCCTTCCGGCAGGCGACGCTCGAAGATGGCGCGCAGCTCTGCTGCTTCCTTCGGATATTCGTTCGTGTAGCGATCGAACAGGGCATGCCATTCCGCACGCGCCGTTGCACCGCGCTTGCCGAGACCTTCCTGGAAATGCTCCAGAACGCCTTCTGGCACATGGAACGCTTCGGTCCAGGGCCAGTGATAGGCCTTCTTGGCACCGGCAATTTCTTCTTCGCCCAGAGGCTCGCCATGAGCCGAGGCCGTACCGGCCTTCTTGGGGGCACCGAAGCCGATGACCGTGTGCATGATGATCAGGCTCGGACGGTCCTTGACCGAACGGGCTTCTTCAAGCGCCTTGCTGACGGCAGCGATATCGTTGACGTCGTTGACGGTGACGACATGCCATTTGTAAGCGTGGAAGCGCTCGGCAACGTTCTCGGTGAAGGCAAGATTGGTCGAGCCTTCGATCGAGATCTGATTCGAGTCATACAGCCAGATCAGATTGCCCAGACCCAGATGGCCGGCCATCGAAGCCGCTTCCGACGAAACGCCTTCCATCATGTCGCCGTCACCACAGAACACATAGGTGTGGTAATCGAACAGGTCATAGCCGGGACGGTTGTAATGGGCAGCGAGATATTTCTCGGCCATCGCCATACCGACCGAGTTGCCACAGCCCTGGCCAAGCGGGCCGGTCGTGGTTTCGATACCGGCCGTGTGGCGGTATTCCGGGTGACCCGGGGTCTTGGAATTCAGCTGGCGGAACTGCTTGAGGTCTTCAAGGGTCAGCGAAGGGCTGTCGAGAACCTTGTCCTTCACCACATCGCGAATACCGGTGAGGTAGATCGTCGAATACAGCAGCATCGAAGCATGACCGACGGACAGCACGAAGCGGTCACGTGCCGGCCAGAGCGGATCTGCCGGATCGTATTTGAGGTCATTCTGCCAGAGCGTGTACATGACAGGGGCCAGCGCCATCGCCGTTCCCGGATGGCCTGAATCGGCCTTTTCCACACCATCCATCGACAGGGTGCGGATAGTGTTGATGCTCAGCTGCGCGATGTCAGAGACACTGGCGCCGGCCGCTCCACCTGTTTCCGCGCCAAACGCGGACGGGTTGCTTAAAGAACGCATCAAAAATCGACCTCCGAATTAACTCTCTGCGATGGAAAACCATCCGCCGGACAGACATCAATGTTCAAGACCGGTTTGCTGCCTGAGACAACCCCACCTGGGATCCTTTTCGCATAGGCGACCACGCAGAATTGGCGACCGCTCTCACCTCACATGGCTCAGCCACGGGGAGAAGATCACCAGAACACCCTGACCATACGCCTGCGTGATGGCGATGTTCCGCTGCGCCGCACATATTGCCTCAAAATCCCGACAGCATTGACACCAAACTGAAACCTACCGGCCCGGCAATACATTGCGTTGCGCATAAGACGCCCATTACCCACATTGTGCTAGAGCGAAACTCTTCACGACTGCTCGACCACACGAAAATTTGCAGGATTTGCGATGAAGCCTTTTCCAAAATCGGATCATTGCGACGGCTGGAGCTTTCATAACCCGGCTTCCTATCGCCTTTCCCCTCCCCTGAGCGTCCCGCCGGAGCGTCCAACCATCGAACCGGGCTTTGAAAGCATCTTCTCATGGCAGAGGAGCCTGCGACCCGGCTGGCCGAACGATGTGCCTACCCAAGAAGCCGAACCCTTCCCACAGCTTGCACCCGGTGAGATTTCGGCCAGCTTCATCAATCATTCGAGCTTTCTGATCCGTATCGGACGCGACGGACAACGACCTCTTGCGATCCTGACAGACCCGATCCTTTCCGAACGGTGCTCACCCCTGCGTCATGTCGGCCCCAAGCGGGTCGTGCCGCCGGGGCTGGCTTTCGACGCCATTCCTGCAATCGACATTATTCTCGTCTCTCATTGTCATTACGATCATCTCGATCGCCCGACACTGAGGCGGTTCGGCCGGCGCGATGGCCCGCTTTGCATCGCGCCGCTGGGCAACCGGCGGCATTTGCGCGGCCTTCCCTTTTCCCGGGTGGTCACGCTGGATTGGTGGCAGACGCTTCGTTTCGACCCGATCACGATTACGGCAATTCCGGCCCTGCACGGTTCGGCCCGCACGCCGTTCGATCAGAATCGAGCGCTGTGGAGCGGCTTTCATCTCGATACAGGCCACCGCTCCCTGATCTTCGCCGGGGACACCGCTCACGGGCACCACTGGACCGAGATAAAAAAACGCCTCGGCGCTCCCGACCTCGCCCTGCTGCCAATAGGCGCCTATGAGCCAGTCACGCTCATGCAGTCAGTCCACATGACCCCTGAACAGGCTGTCGACGCTGCAGTGCTGCTCGATGCCCGTCATGCGGTCGCCATGCATTTCGGCACCTTCCAGCTTACAGACGAAGGATATTGGGAGCCAGGAGGCCGTCTGAAACGCTACCTGGCCGCTCTGGGGAAGGATTTCTCCTGGTTCGTTCTGCCGGAACGCGGGCAATGCCTGCGTGCTCCGTGACGAACAGCCATTTCGCAGGAGCGGGCGCAACAAGAAAAGAAATGCCTGCGCTTCCTGATCGAAGGGCGCTCGGCTATTCTGGGCGTGATATGACAGCTTCAGGCCTTTCCATGACCGAGATGATGCCGGCAGGCAGTTTTTCGCCCGAGCAGATAACCGCGCTCTTCATCGATGCCGCGCGCCTTGGCGACACCGATATGCTGACCCAGTTTCTCGATGCCGGAATGGCGGTCGACGCGCAGGACAGCCGCGGCTATACGGCGCTGATCGTCGCCGCCTATAACGGTGTCCTGCCCGCTACCGCGCTACTTCTGGAGCGTGGTGCCGACCCGAATACGCAGGACGCCAAGGGCGCGACGGCTCTCTCGGGCGTTGCGTTCAAGGGTCATCTGGCCGTGGCCGAGCTTCTCGTGAGCGCCGGAGCGAAGCTCGATATCCCGAGCCATCTCGGGCGTACCCCGCTGATGTTTGCCGTCATGTTCGGCCGTCAGGACATGGTGCGTTTTCTGCTGTCTCGTGGCGCAGATCCGGATCAGCGAGATGCCGAAGGGCTTTCGGTTCGCGACATCGCCGAAACCCACGGCCAGAAACATCTCTTCACTTCTGATACGGCAGATTTCTCATGAGCCGCCTCTGGAATCCCCTCGTTGCGGATCTGCATCCCTATATTCCGGGCGAACAGCCGCAATTCACCGATATTCTGAAGCTCAACACAAACGAGCTTCCCTACGGTCCCAGCCCAGCCGCCCTCAAAGCGATGAGCGATGGCTGCGACGATATGCTGCGCCTTTATCCAGACCCGACGGCAAGGGATCTGAGGCGCGTTATCGCCGCGACCTATGGCACGACAGAAGAGCGCGTTTTCGTCGGCAACGGTTCTGACGAGGTGCTGGCACACGCTTTTCGTGCCCTGATCTCACCCGATGCGCCCATGCTTTTCGCGGATGTAAGCTATGGCTTTTATCCGGTGTATTGCGGGCTGTTCGGCCAGAGCTACCGCGAAATCCCGCTGAACGAGCGTTTCGAGATCGATATCGAAAGCTACACCATACCCTGCGGCGGTATTGCCATTGCCAACCCTAATGCCAATACGGGCCACGCCCTGCCGCCTGAGGCCCTGTCACGCCTCGCCACGCTTCAGCCAGACCGGACAATTATCATCGACGAGGCCTATGTCGATTTTGGCGCTGAATCGGCCATCCGGCTGACAGAGGAGCACGATAACATTCTCGTCGTGCAGACACTCTCGAAGTCACGGGCGCTGGCCGGATTACGCGTCGGCTACGCCATCGGCCATCCCGATCTGATTGAAGGCCTCATCCGGGTCAAGGACAGCTTCAATTCCTATCCGCTCAGCCGCCTCGCCCAGGCAGGGGCCGCAGCCGCCATTGCCGATAGTGACTGGCTTACCCACACCACCGGGCAGGTCATGTCCACGCGCGGGCGATTTGTGCAACGCATGGCCGGGTTAGGCTTTGACATTCTGCCATCCTATGCCAATTTTGTTCTTGTGCATCACCCCGCTTATCAGGCCAGCGCCCTGCTGGCAGACTTGCGGGAGCGCCACATCATCGTGCGACAGCTCAGTGCGCCGCGTATTCGCGACTGGCTTCGCATCACGATCGGCACGGATGAGGAAATGGACCGGCTGATCGAGGCGCTTGCCTCCATGGGTCTGACGTCGCGCTGAAGCCAGGCGCGCGCCTGCCTTTCTGACATCACCGAAACCGGACCCGACCGGGCGCAGATCTGCGCCGGGCGGATACTGGGTTAACGACACACTCTGGCACGCTCCAGAGCAGAATAAAGAGACTCGACCATGCGCTCCTACACAGGACAGCTTTCCGATAACCAGCCGATCCGCCGCAACCTGGCAGAAAAGCAGAAGCAACTGCGCGACCTCAAAGAAACCCTGGCCACAATGAAGCCGCACACCTCTCCTTCCCTCAAGGAGAGCGTTCAGCGCCGCATTCGTGAGCTGGAAGTGGAAATCCGCACAGCACCGCGCGACGAGAAACCTGCCAGCCGCGACAAGGCGCCCCGTCAGGAACGCCCACGCCGCGCACCGCGCCGTGCCCATCACGCCGAAACATTCGGCGAGTAAGCGACCGATCAGGCGCTCGTAATGAGCGAGAACGGGCACAGCCCGCCAGGAGAACACTGATGTCTGAAACCATCCTGCCCTTCGCCGAGCGTCTCGACAGACTCGGCGAGGTTGCGATCAGAATCGGCCTCAATCTACAGCCCGGACAGGAGCTGGTCATTTCAGCGCCGCTCGAAGCTGTGCCGTTGGTGCGGCGCCTGACCGAACACGCCTACCGCGCCGGGGCAAGCCTTGTCACAACCCAGTACAGCGATGATGAGACCACCCTCGCCCGCTATCGCTTCGCGTCGGATGAAAGCCTCGACACGAGTGCTGCCTGGATGGCCGATGGTATTGCCCGCGCCTATCGCGAGGGCGCAGCCCGCCTTGCCATCACCGGCGCAAACCCGACCCTGCTCAACGGTCAGGATCCCAAACGCGTTTCGCGCGCCAGCCGCGCCGCATCGCGCGCGAATCGTGAGGCGATGGAGATCATCACCCGCTTCGATACGAACTGGACCATTGTGGCCTTTGCAACAGCGAACTGGGCGGCACAGGTCTTTCCCGACCTGCCCGCAGATCAAGCGCAGGCACGCCTGTGGGATGCGATCTTCGCGTCATCCCGCCTTGACACGCCCGACCCGGTCATCGCCTGGAAGCAGCATAATGCGATACTTCACGCCAAGGCGGCAATGCTGAACGAGCGCCGTTTCGACGCGCTGCACTTCACCGGCCCCGGCACGGATCTTCTGGTCGGGCTGGCGGACGGCCACGCTTGGGCTGGCGGTGCAGAGCACACGACGAACGGCATCGAATGCAATCCGAACATCCCGACCGAAGAAGTCTTTACCACGCCACACAGCCATCGCGTGAGCGGCCATGTAGCGAGTACCAAGCCGCTCTTTCATCAGGGTACGCTCATCGACGATATTCGCGTCACTTTTGCAGAGGGACGGATCGTCGAGTCTCACGCAGGCAAGGGTGAAGACGCACTGAGACGTATTCTGGAAACCGATGACGGCGCCGCCCGATTGGGAGAGGTGGCGCTGGTACCCCATGCATCGCCCATTTCAGATACAGGCATCCTGTTTCGTAACACGCTGTTCGACGAAAACGCCTCGAGCCATATTGCGCTCGGTCAGGCGTATACGAAATGCCTGTTCGACACCGAAGGCGCAACGCCGGAAGAATTGGCGGCACGCGGTGCGAATACGAGCATGATCCATATCGACTGGATGATCGGCTCGAACGAAATCGATCTCGACGGCGTTCATCAAAACGGCGCCCGAACGCCGCTGATGAGAAAGGGAGAATGGGTCTGATGTCCAGAATCATCACAATAACGGCTTCAGCTTTTTGTCTGTGCGGCGCACTCGCCGCCCCTGCCTTTGCGCAGACCACCCCTCAGGCTGACCCGCAGGCGCAGCAGCAAACCCTCTCCCCAACCATGAAGCAGGATATTGAGGCCGGTCTGCATTATCCGCTTCCTGCCGATTTCATGCCGCGTGCTGCGGAGACGTTGCAGGCGCTTCAAGCCGCCAATATCCGCCCCCCAAATTCGGCGCAGCTTTCGCTTCAGCAGACAATCGGTCAGATCGCCGCAACGCCCGGCGTGCCTGCGATACTGAGTGCCCATGGCTTCACGCCCGAGAGCTTCACCATGGGCATGACGGCATTCGGCATGACACTGGCAGCCACAAACGGACAATCCCTCCCGGCCGGTCTGCCCGCGCCAAATTCCGGCAATGTCGAACTTTTTCACGCCCATCCGGAACAGGTGATCGCGCTAATGCAGGCCATGGGCACACCGCCAGGACAGAACTGAGACGGGAGCCGATCTGTCGATGAAAGAATTCGTTCTCGATCCCGCCACCTTACCAGCCACGGACATCCTCGAACTGGCTCAGGCCGGGCTTCTCTGCCGTGCAGAGCGGGAAACGCCAGCAGGGGGCATTCCCGTCTTCGTTACCCGTCAGGATTGGGACTGCCTAACCAGACGCTTCGGTCGGGAGGAGACACCTCCAGAGCGCCTCGTAGAAGCGGTTGAACGTGCCGTGTGGCGCCTTATGAGCCATGCCGCAGCGACATTGACCAGGCAAGCGCCGGGCATGGTCAGCGCGACGATGAGCCTCCGGACCGATCTTTTCTCAGACAATGGCGAGACGTTTCTCTCTTTCGTAAGAGACAATACCCATCCGGTCGCGTGCGTCATTATCGGCACTCGCTCCTGGAGTGAGATAGAAGCCAACCGCCTCGATTAACAGGGCACTTCCCGCCACCCTCAGGCGCGGAAGGCCGCCCTTGAAGCTGGTCGCACTACTTTTTCATCGTGAAGTCGGCTCCTCTTCGCGCTCTTCAGCGCTTGTAGGGCTACCTTTCGCCTGCATGAAAACATGGTAGGCGACAGCAACGTCGATCGCGACCTCTCGCTCGGCACTGCGCGCCTTTTCAATCGCCCCCCTGGCCTCGGGAAGCCAGTTTACAAACCCTTCTACAGCCGTGTCACTGTCATCTGAGCTCAGTATCGCGCGCTCAGCGCAGACGATTTTCGCCTCTGCATTACGTCTCAATAGTCGAGCGTCAGTCTCGCGGCGCATCACGGCAATCAGCGCCTGTGCCCGATCGCACAACTCATTCCATCTCTCTTTTTTCGTGTTCTGTTTGACCCGCACGGCGCTCGATCTCCGCTCTTCATCCAAAATCAGACGTTACCCGGCGGCCAGTCGGCAATAGTATCCCGAGCGAATTGAGCAAAATAACCCTGCTAAATTCCATCTGTACCAACGGTTTGTCTTATGAGAACCCCGGTGCAATACAACCTAAACGAGTATTGCATGTCATAGCTGGGTACCGTGAGGCGAAATAAACGATTTAACGCGTTAATAAGCGTCAAAGATTCGTCCATCCTGTCGGAACTTCATTGTGGAAAAAGGCACTAACACTTTAAAAACATCTGCCTTTTTGTTGTAAACAACTTTCAGCACCAGAAGAAAATCCTAGGGTAGAAACGTTAAAAAGTCGTTACTAGACTGCAGAAATGTTTTCGAGGAAAGAAAGTATTTTTCTTGCCGACAGCAACCTTAGGTAGTACCAAACCATCATCAACCCTGGAGATTGATGAGATGCGCCTCCTTCTTGTGGAAAGCGATCAAGCTACGGCCCAAGCGCTGATCAAGACCCTGAAACAGGGCGGTATTACTGTTGATCACGCCCATACAGGGCATGAAGCGATCGATATGCTCCGCCATTACGATTACGATCTTGCCCTGACCGAACTAACCCTCGAAGACCTCGAAGGGTATGAGGTCATCAGGCGCGTTCGCAAAACTCAAATACAGACGCCGATTATTGTCCTGAGTGGCCTCAACCGAGCAGAGGCCAAAATCAAGGCGTTTCATGCGGGGGCTGATGACTACATCACCAAGCCCTTCGACTCAGAAGAGCTTCTGGCTCGACTTCAGGCGGTCTTGCGTCGCTCACGCGGGTTCAGCACCGCCGTCATGACAGTCGGGCCTCTCGCCCTCGACCTCAATGCCAAAAGCGCCTCAGTCGATGGCAACCACGTTCAACTCACCGGCAAGGAGTATGCTATTCTCGAGTTGCTGGTCCTGCGCCGTGGCAATGTACTGACAAAGGATGCATTCCTGAACCATCTCTACGGCGGGATCGATGAACCGGAGATGAAGATTATCGATGTCTTCATCTGCAAACTGCGCAGGAAGCTGCAACAGTTCGGTGCCGGTCATTTAATCGGCACTGTCTGGGGGCGAGGCTATGTGCTACGCGACGAGACGAAAGCGATAGCACCCGGAACATCGACAGATCCGAGTAAATTGACCCCCTCTTCGCTTCAGCCTTCGTTCTGATTCATGTGGTTCATCGGTCGGGCGTTTCCTCTGCCATACGGCGGCGCCTGAAGGATGGCACGGCGAACATAGGCCCTGCTCCGCTCGACAGCTCGCCCAACAACTTCGCCCTGGGCGAGGCATATGGCGATAGCGCTGGCCAAGGTGCAACCAGTGCCATGCGTATGAGAGGTCTCGATCTTTCGGTCCTCAAATCGTTGCTCCTGCTGTTCGGAGAGCAGGATATCGACCACATTATCTCCGGGCAGATGCCCCCCCTTTGCCAGAACCCAGGCAAGCCCATGCTGTCTCATGACCTCAGCGGCAGCCGCCTGCATTTCCATCGGTGTGGTAAGCGCGCGACCGCTCAGCATCTCGAGTTCAGGCAAGTTGGGTGTCAGCATGAAGCAGTGGGCATATAAACGCCGAAAGGCCGCCTCACCGTCTTCGGTCATCAGACGCGCCCCGCTGGTCGCGATCATCACCGGATCGATCACACAGCGTATCGTCGGGTAGCGCTCAAGCGTCTCCCACACAGCCTCCATGATCTCGGCATTGCCGAGCATGCCGATCTTGATGATGTCTGCACCGATATCGTCAAGCACCGCCCGCATCTGATCGGCTACCATTCCAGGCGACAAATAAGTGATTGCGCTTACTCCGCAGGTATTCTGCGCCGTTACGGCTGTGATGGCCGTCATCGCAAAGCCACCAAAGGCACTGACCGTCTTGATGTCGGCCTGAATACCCGCGCCACCACCGGAATCGCTTCCTGCGACAATCAGCACCCGTCCCCTCATCAGACGGCCACCGCCTTCTGCACCGCCTCGCAGATCGTGGAGACGATCTCTTCTACCAAGGCAGGATCTTCGGCCTCCGCCATGACACGGATCAGGGGTTCGGTACCGCTCTTGCGCAGCACAAGACGGCCCTTTGTGCCAAGTCGCGCTTCGGCCGAGCGCCGCGCATCGGCGAGACTTTCCGTCCGGAGCGGGTCGCCGCCCTGATACCGCACATTGCGCAGAAGCTGCGGATAGGGCTCGAAAACACGCAGGATTTCACTTGCGGGGCGCCCCTCCTCGACGAGCACCGCCAGCACCTGAAGCGCTGCGATAAGCCCGTCACCCGTCGTCGCGAAATCGGACAGGATCATGTGGCCGGACTGTTCACCACCAAGCTTGATCCCCCCTTCGCGCATTCTCTCCACCACGTATCGATCGCCCACCGCCGTGCGGTGAAGGGTGATTCCGTGCTCAGCGAGCTTCTTCTCAAGCCCAAGATTGGACATGATCGTTGCAACGGCATCGTTGCTGCCAAGACGATCGTTCTTGTGCAGAAACAGCACGATCAACCCGAGTATCTGATCGCCGTCGACGATCTGCCCTTTTTCATCGACGATAATGACACGGTCTGCATCGCCATCGAGAGCGATGCCCAGATGCGCCTTACGAGCGATTACGGCCTCACGCAGGGGCTCCGGGCAGGTGGAACCACATTGGGCATTGATATTCACTCCGTTCGGCTCGCAACCGATCTTGATGACCTCGGCCCCCAGCTCCCAAAGAGCAGTCGGGGCGACGCGATAGGCCGCGCCATTGGCGCAATCGAGCACGATACGCAGGCCGTCGAGTCGCGACCCTCTGGGGAAAGATGCCTTCGCAGCCTCGATATAGCGGCCAGCCGCATCGTTCAGCCGCGAGGCACGACCGACCTCTTCGGGCGAAGCCATCTGGGCCGTGAGATCCTCACCCATGAGCGCTTCAATCTCGGCCTCGACATCGTCAGACAGTTTGAAGCCATCGGGGCCGAAAAGCTTGATGCCATTATCGCCGAACGGATTATGCGAGGCCGATATCATGACGCCAAGATCGGCGCGCAGCGAACGGGTCAACATGGCGATGGCAGGCGTTGGCAACGGACCGACGAGAATGACGTCCATGCCGGCAGACAGAAATCCCGAGACCAGCGCGCTTTCGATCATGTAGCCCGAAAGGCGTGTATCCTTGCCCAGCACGACACTATGGCGATGCGCGCCGCGGCGGAAATAAAGGCCGGCGGCCTGGCCTAGCCGAAGCGCCACATCGACCGTCATCGGAAAACTATTGGCTGTGCCTCGAATTCCGTCTGTGCCGAACAGCTTTCGCTCTGCCTTGCGCTCTTTACTCATGACCGTCCTTCTTCCCGCTTGTCGGTGGCGTGACACGCCGCTCTTCAAGCATACCCTGTATTACGAAAAAAGGGGGGCTCTCGCCCCCCTGTCTCTCTCAGTCTTGACCTTCGATCAGCCCGCCTGAGGCGACGGATCGAGAGCCTCGGTTCCTGCCGCAGGCTCAGGTTTCACCGTCGGCACAGAGGCGCGGCGGTTATCCGGGGCCGAGTCATCCACTGCCACGCGTTCTACAGGCTCACCACGAATAACCTTGCCAACCTCGTCACCTGAGAGAGTTTCGAACTCAAGCAGCGCATTCGCGAGGCGATGCAGATCGTCGATATGTTCGAGAAGCAGAGCGTGAGCCCGGCGATAAGCCTCGTCGACAAGTTCCTTCACCTCGCGGTCGATCTCACGAGCGGTCTGTTCCGAGACATTCTTGTTCTGCGTGACCGAATGCCCGAGAAAAACCTCCTGGCCGTTATCGCCATAAGCGATCATGCCCAGCTTGTCGCTCATGCCCCATTCCGTGACCATGCGACGGGCCAGATTGGTCGCCATCTTGATATCGCCCGATGCGCCCGTGCAGACATTATCGGCACCGAAGATCAGTTCTTCAGCAACACGACCGCCCATTGCCAGAACCAGATCGGCCTTGCACTGCGCCTTGCTCTTCG
The DNA here is from genome assembly GCF_051628905.1 of Asaia sp. BMEF1. Classification (GTDB taxonomy): domain Bacteria; phylum Pseudomonadota; class Alphaproteobacteria; order Acetobacterales; family Acetobacteraceae; genus Asaia. The sequence goes on from NZ_CP157575.1 coordinate 912,423, forward strand.
AATACCGGTCGCCTTCCGGCAGGCTCATGACCATACCGAGCGCCCTGCCACGCGGAATGATCGTTGCTTTATGAACCGGATCGCAGCCGGGGGTCAAAATCGCACAGATTGCGTGACCGCCCTCATGATAGGCCGTATTGCGCTTTTCTGAGTCGCTCATCACAAGCGAACGACGCTCGGCACCCATAAGCACCTTGTCCTTGGCATTTTCGAATTCGAGCATTGCAACCGTACGCTTGCCGAGCCGCGCCGCCAGCAAAGCCGCTTCGTTCACGAGGTTGGACAGATCAGCGCCAGAGAAACCAGGCGTGCCACGGGCGATGACCTTGGGATCGACATCGGAAGCAAGCGGCACCTTGCGCATGTGCACACGCAGGATCTTTTCGCGTCCGGCCACATCCGGGTTCGGCACCACGACCTGACGATCGAAACGGCCGGGACGCAGAAGGGCGGGATCGAGCACGTCGGGGCGGTTCGTGGCGGCAATCAGGATCACGCCTTCATTGCTCTCGAAGCCATCCATCTCGACCAGCATCTGGTTGAGAGTCTGCTCGCGCTCGTCGTTGCCGCCACCCAGACCGGCACCACGATGGCGGCCGACCGCGTCAATTTCATCGATAAAGATAATGCAGGGAGCCGATTTCTTGCCCTGTTCGAACATGTCGCGAACACGTGACGCGCCGACACCCACAAACATCTCGACGAAATCAGAACCGGAGATCGTGAAGAACGGCACGTTCGCCTCGCCGGCGATGGCACGTGCCAGCAGGGTCTTACCCGTGCCCGGCGGGCCGACGAGCAAGGCGCCCTTGGGGATCTTGCCACCGAGACGCGTGAACTTTTGAGGGTCTTTCAGGAATTCGACAATCTCTTCAAGCTCGGACTTTGCCTCGTCGATGCCCGCGACATCGTCAAACGTCACGCGACCCTGCTTCTCGGTCAGCAGACGGGCCCGGGACTTGCCGAAGCCCATTGCGCGGCCGCTGCCGGACTGCATCTGACGGAAGAACAGAATGCCAATTCCGAGCAGGAAAATCATCGGCAGCCAGCTCGTGACGGCACGCAGGATCGGGCTGCCATCGGCATCGAGCGGCTTGGCCACGACCTCGATCCCCTTACCCGTCATGCGAGGCACGAGGCCCGGATCGACGGGGGCGTATGTCTCGAAAGACGTTCCGTCCTTGAGCGTGCCGGTGATGTTCTGGTTCTGCACTACCACCGAACGCACCTTGCCCTGATCGACATCGGTGACGAAGTCGGAATAGGCGAGTTGCTGTGAGGCGTGCTGGCTTCCACTCGGCTGAAACGCCAGAAAAAGCAGCAGCGCCAGAACGATGATGATCACCCAGAGTGCCAGATTACGGCCGAAATTGTTCATCACTGTCTCTATTGTTTCCAAACTTTGAGTCGAAGACTGACCGACGATGACACGACAGCCCTTGGTTCTCTGCCAAGAACCGGCAGCGACCACACTTTGCGAACTAACATAAGCATTCGGCGGTACGTTCCCACCCCCTCGCGATCAAGTTTTCTCTGTTTCGCGGTATTCCGGCCAGAATGAGGAGTCGCTCATAAGCATGGCCGGAGCAAATGAGAATGTCAGCCTCGCCCAGTGAGGCGCGGCGAAGGTACCCAGCTGGGGAACGGCAATCAGTTCTTGCCCCAGCCACAGCGCAGGGAGGCCGCGCAACACGATGGCGGGCAGCGCGTGATGACGAAGATGACGGGCGGCATCGCCAAGCGCCCCAATCTCCATTCCAGGCTCAGTCAGGTCGCACGAGAGTTTGAAGCGTTTGTCCCACAGCACATCAGGCCGTGCCGCAACACGCCCGACCACCGCCGACGGCTCTCTTACCAACAGCCAGTTTTTCCCCAGCCGTCCGGCAGCGCAAAGCTGCGCCCCTCCCAGCGTAACCGGCTTCGGTGCGGCTATCAGTTTTTCGAGAGAGGCTGGAGATGGCGGATATGCCGCGCCTGAGATGACCTGCCAGAGCTTTCCCAGCAGAGCCGGATCTGCAGGCAGGGAGTCCATGACCGCGAAGCCAAGAGGATCGATACGCAATGTCGTGAGTACCCGAGCACTGGCCATGCATCTCCCGTTGCGTTGCCGGGCATGCAATGCAAGCTGGTCGCGCCCCTGCGCATATCGGGCTTCATCGAGAGAAAGGCGGATACGGACACGCTCGAACCGGGGGTTTCGATTGCTCGGATCTTCGATCCATCGGACGCCTTGATGTCGCAGGGTCTCCCGCAGACGCTCCGGCGCGACCTCAAGCAATGGCCGAATATAGCGCAGCTGCGGCGTCTCACGTGACAGGGCCATGGCGGCCAGCCCATGAGGCGAACTTCCATGGGCTTGGCGCAGAAAAAACGTCTCAACCTGATCGCGCTCATGATGGCCCAGAGCGAGATCGAGAATGCCGCACGCTAGGCAGGCCTCGGTGAGCGCCCGATAGCGGGCGATGCGGGCGTTTTTCTGCAAACTCCCTGTGTGGTCGATTGAGTCGAGCTTCAGAATGACAGAGGGGATATCGAGAGCCCCGAGCCTGGCCGCGGTTTCCGCGGCTTCGGCGGCAGAATCCTCTCTGAGGCCGTGGTCGACAATCAAAGCCAGAACGGCGCGTCGCCAACGGCGCATCAGCCAGGCAAGGCAGAGACTATCTGCCCCGCCAGACACCGCAACACCGATGGGAAAACGGGCCTCATCCGGGATGAAGGGCCCGAAGACAGACATCAAACCGGCGAACTCACTTTCGCTGATCGGCTGAGGGTCTTTCAGTGGCAGCTTGCGCGCCCCTTGAATGTCGTGACAGCCGCCTTCACGCGAGGTGTAGCCGAAGGAAATTCGGAGTCGAGTTTCTGAAGGGCCTGACAAGCCGAGGTCTTGTCACCCAGGGCTAGCATCGAAGCAGAAACGCCCAGAAGGGCCTCAGGGGCGCGTGGCGATTTCGGCGCGCGATTATAGGCATCGTAATAGGCCAGCGCGGAGTCACGATATTGCTTTTGCCCGGCGAGAGACTGAGCAAGCAGAAATTGCGATTCGAGCTTGCCATTAGGCGTTTTCGCCAGTTTCAGCGCCTGACTTGCATTGCTCTGCGCTGTTGCATAATCGCGGCCCTTCAATGCCGCCTGCCCGGTCTTGAGCAGTTCGAGCGCAGTGACCGGCTTGTCAGCCGCCGCAGGCGCGGTGGGGGGTGTTGAAGGCGCATCGGATGATGCAGGCGCTGACGACGGCCCGCCACCGCCGCCATTCTGAGCCGCAAATTGCATATCGCCGATCTGCTTTGTCAGAGTCGCGTTTTGCGTCTGGACCTGATTCGAGAGTTGATCGAGTTCACCGCGCATCTCACGGTTCTCGTTTTCGAGGGTCGAAACGCGCTGGAGAAGCTGCGAGACCAGATCGCCATTCCCTGACGGGGCAGACGGCGCCGAGCCACCAGAAGTCGGGGCACTCTGCGCACGGCTCTGAACCTGCTGAATCTGATCGCTGAGCTGCTGGATCTGGTTCTGAAGCGCGATTCCCTCGCGGCTCGTGACCTGAGCCTGGGCGCCAGACGCGCCGAGCACGGACAGCAGAGAAACACTCGAGAGGATGAAGAACCGGGAAACTCGGGCACCGCGCATGGCGCATCCTTCAGTCAAATCGTGGGCGCGGGCAGGATGCCACGCGAAATCGCATTCACCATAAAACAAAACCGGCTGACGCATAAGCGCCAGCCGGTTTCGAAACTTTGCTCGTCGGATATCGTGTCGAGCCGATGAAACGGACCGTCACGATGTCATTCTCCCTCTCCCACTTTCGCAGGATAACCCAACATCAGATATCAGGAACGGAAGCGCCCTTTCGAGCGTAGAACCGATTACTTGACCGAGGTGATCCCGTTACGGTTCTGAGCCCATGCCTGCTCGTCGTCACCATCGGCAGTCGGACGATCCTTACCGTAGGAAATCGTCGAGATGCGCGAAGGAGCAACGCCCTTGGCGACCAGGTAGTCACGAGCGGCGTTCGCACGACGCTGGCCGAGAGCAATGTTGTACTCTTCCGTGCCACGGTCATCGCAGTTGCCGGCGATCTGAACGCTGACCTGCGGGTAGCGGGCGAGCCATGCTGCCTGCTTGTCGAGGGTCGCCTGGGCGTCGCTCGACAGCGTGTTGCGGTTCAGGTCGAAGAAGACGCGATCGCCGACATTGGCGACCAGATCGGCTTCGCTACCGGGCGCAGCGCCGGTTTCCTGAGCCGTTGCGCCTGCACCGGTCGATGCACCCTTGTTTGATTCGTCCGAGCAGGCAGCCAGAACGACTGCCAGACCAAGCGCACCGAGAAGCTTGAAATTCATTTTTGCCAACCCTGAATATAGTCCCCATCCGGGACCAGGAAGCGTGACGACAACTAATTACGAAGGCCGGAGTTCCCGTTTTGCTTGCTGGTTACCAGAACCATTGGGCCTCACCGATACCGACGACCAAGATCGGCCATACTCATTCCCGAGAACTGCGGTCAAGCGGGATGATAACCATCACGAGGCAAGTCGCGTGGAATTCATGAGAAAGTCAGAAATTAGTGTCTCCAACGCCACAAAACGCGGCGCCAGAGACACGATACTCAGCCTTGCAACGGCGACCAGGCCGGATCGGACGCGCCGGTTTCGGCACGAATGGGGCGCTCATGGAAGCCGGTAATATCGATCGTGCCGATTCCACTGGAGAATCCGGCGCCGCCCGCTCCTGCTGCCGACTGTCGGCAGAACGCAATCACGCGACCATTGGGGCAGAAGGTGGGGCTTTCGACAGTGAAACCCTCGGTCAGAATACGCTCGCCCGTGCCGTCAGGCCCCATGACACCCAGAGAGAACCGCCCACCGGAAAGACGGGTGAACGCAATCTGATCGCCACGCGGAGACCAGACGGGCGATCCATAGGTGCCATGCCCGTAGGAGATACGGCGGACACCGCCACCGGACGCGCTCATCATGTAGAGCTGCGGCGAGCCGCCACGATCGGAATTGAAGACGATCTGGCTACCATCGGGGCTGAAGCAGGGGCTGGTGTCGATCGCGCCCGAATTGGTGATCTGACGTTTGGCGCCCGAACCCAGATCGACAACGAAGATGTCCGAGCCGCCGCCGCGCGTGGCAGACAGAACGACCTGGCTGCCATTGGGCGAGAAACGCGGCGCGAAGGAGATGCCGTCGAATTCACCGAGCATGCGCTGGCTGCCCGAGCCCAGATCGAACGTATAAACGCGAGGGCGGTTATTCGCGTAGGACATGAAGGCAATCTGGTCGCGCACCGGGTTGAAGCGCGGTGTCAGCGTCAGCCACCGCCCTGAGGTCAGAATGTGGTTATTGGCCCCATCCTGATCCATGACGGCAAGGCGCGTGATCTGATGATGGCGCGGACCCGTCCGGGCAATATAGGCAAGGCGGGTATCGAAATACCCCTTCTCACCCAGCATGCGCTCATAAATCACGTCAGCGATCGTGTGCGCGATTCGGCGCCAGTTCGCCGCCGAGGCCGTGTAAGCGGTACCCTGGATCTGCTCGCCGGTCAGGACGTTCCACAGACGCATCTCCACACGGGTGCTGCTCGATCCTGCGGCGCTACCGGTTACGGCAGCGCGGGCCCCCTGCGCCTTGAGCGAGGGGAAATCGGGCGTTCCTGACGTGCCGGGCAGTATGGTGAACAGCCCCGTCGATTCGAGGTCGGCAGAGACCACGCCGGTGATCTGCTCGCCGAGCCCCGGCCCGAAAGAGGGAATCGAGATGGGTATCGGCGCCGTACGCGCCTGATCGACTGTAATCTCGGCTTCACCCGGCGCATTCGCAGCCTGGGCAAAGGCGCTGAGCGGGGTGGCCAGAAGCCCCCCTGCCGCGATGGAGGCGCCGAGAAGGGAGCGGCGGGAGAAAAGGGTGGAAAGGCTCTGTGCCTGATCGTCGGTCAACAGGGGCTTATCGACTGGCATGACTTCGCTTCTCTTGCGCTCTTTGAGGTTCATGGGCGGAACACGAATTTGAGTTCGTGTGTCTTGCCCAGAAGGTTTGACGGTATGGGAAGTTTCGAACAGGTCGGGCTCAGCACGGCATCGCGTGCCCGCTCGGCCAGCGCCCGATAAGACGGGTCGGCATTTGCCTTCGCCTGAGTATCGGGAGCGAAACGCGCCATTCTTGCCTCTCCGGTCGCATCAACGGTGACAATCAGATGCGCACTAAATGAGGCATAATTACGCGCTTCGGTATCTTCGGAGTAGCAACGCCGCACCGACCCGCCGATGGCCTTCTGCTCGGCCGAGCTCAGCGCGTTGGTGATATCGCCATTCGGTGCCCCGCCGCCATTTGGCGCGCCACCCTGCTGGGGGTTGGCACGGGCCTTGGGCGGATGGGTCTGCTTCTGGTCCGCTCGCAACGAATCCAGCGTTGCCAGGAGCGAATGCGAGTCGGCCTGCGTCTTCTTCGCCGGGTTAGGCTGCGTGATATGCGAGAAAGTAGGCGTCTCAGGCAGCTTGTCGACAGGCTGTGTCTGTGGCGAGGGCGGCGCAACCTGCTTGGACGCCGATGGGGGCGACGGCTTGGGCGGCGAGGCCTTTATAGGCTCAGCCGAGTCGTCGACCATCTTCTCCGGCGTTTTCACGTCGGGCAAAGGCGGAGTCTTGCTTTCCGCCGGTGGCGGAATGGGCGGCGGCGGCGGCGCAGGTGGCGGCGGCTCCTCCACCGGTTGAGGCGTGGGCGGCGTCGGCGCCGGCGGAGCGTCGGTGGGCGTCGGGGCAGGCGCCGGAGCGGGCTTGGGCGCAGGCGTATCCGCCTTGTGCGGCGTCGCTGGCGGCCCGGAATCCTCGAAAGCCATTTCGATCGGCGGGGGTTCAGGGGGCTCGGGAGGCTTGCTCATTGGCAGCCGCACGAGAAGAAAGCCGATGAACAGCGCATGCGCTGCTACCGACGCTCCCAGAGCATAGCGGAAGCGCCGGACATCGGACCGACGGGGACGCAGCAAGGCTGCTTCTCCTCTGGTTACTGGCCCGCGGCCGGCTGCTGGGCAAGCAGCGCCACGTGCGTGAAGCCACCCGAGGTAATCTTCCCCATGATGTCCATCACCTGACCGTAATTGATATGGGCATCGGCACGAACGAAGATGCGATGCTCCTTGTCATTCTGTGCAGCCTGCTGAAGCTGCGCGACCAGTTGGTCGGCCGAGACAGGATCCTCTCCCAGAAAGATGCCGCCATCCGATTTGATCGACACCGTGATCGGTTTCGTATCGGCGTTGAGCGGGCTCGCATCGGTCTTGGGCAGATCCACATTGACGCCACTCGTCATCATGGGGGCTGTCACCATGAAGATGATGAGAAGCACCAGCATGACGTCCACGAGCGGGGTCACATTGATTTCCGACGCCGGGCGTCGCCTGCGGCCGCGCGCGGGGCCGCCCCCTGCAGACATGCCCATGGGTCTTAGCTCCGCTCTTCCGACTGGCGCGACAGAATCGCTGCAAATTCGGTGCCGAATGCGTCCATACGCTCGGCGAAATGGTCGAGCGCGCTGCTCGTCACGTTATAGGCGACATAAGCCGGAATGGCCGTGACGAGACCGATGGCCGTCGCGAAGAGCGCTTCGGAAATACCGGGAGCGACGACGGCCAGGTTGGTGTTGTGCATCGCAGCGATCGAGCCGAAGGCATGCATGATACCCCAGACCGTTCCGAACAGACCGACGAACGGCGCGACCGGGCCGATAGTGGCAAGCGCCACGACGCGTCGGCTGAGGCGATCCATTTCACGGGTGACGGTGATGTTGATGGCGCGGTCTACACGGTCGCGCACGCCGCCACGGGCGAGGTCGATGCCAGTGATTCGTGCAGAGCGGCGCCATTCGCCCATGGCAGCGCCGAAAACAGCGGCCATCGGATGAAGCGGCTTGGCACCGTCGGAGTCGTAGAGATCCTCCAGGCTGCCACCGGACCAGAAACGATCCTCGAATTCCGTGGCCTCACGATTGACGCGACGCATCAGAATGATCTTCTCGATGATCACGGCCCAGACAAAGGCGCTGCATAAAATCAGCCCCAGCATGACCAGCTGCACCACAATGGACGCATGAAGGAACAAGTCCAACGGTGACAAACCAGAAGCGGCGGCCCCTAGGTCAGCCGCATTTACCGCTCGATCCAAAAAAACCTCCTGAGGCTTCGTTCTGCGTCACGCCTATACAGTGCAAGCGATACCGGCGCCTATCCCGAATCGTTACGCGCAATCGTTCCTGCCGATCCTCAGCTCTGGTTCGATAACGCCTGAAGGGAAGCACGCCATCGCGGCGGAATTCGGGCGGGCCGCCCGGAATTCTGCATGATGCATGCCAGCTCGACTGTCAGCGTGGCGGCCTGCATGTCGCCACACGTCACGACCTGACGCAACTGGCAACGTGCGGCTCCGACAGAATCAATTGTTGTTGTGATCTCGGCCCAGTCATCCAGCCGCAGGGGAGCATGATACTCTATGCTCAGCTTCGTTACGACAAAGACCAGACCGCTCTCTTCCTGAAGCGCCGAAACGGGCGTTCCGGCCATGCGAAGCGCCTCGGTACGGGCGCGCTCGGCAAAAGCGAGATAGCGCGCGTGATAGACAATCCCGCCTGCATCCGTGTCTTCGTAATAGACGCGAAACCCGATCTTATGCGCCTTCATCGCTCTCTCTCAGCAAATCGAACTGGGCGGCGCTGGCCGAAGCGGGTGCCTTCATGCCCAGATGCGCCCAGCCGCGCTCTCCCAGCATACGCCCGCGCGATGTTCGCAGCACCAGCCCCTCCTGAATCAGGTAGGGCTCTATCACGTCCTCAAGCGTATCGCGCGCTTCCGCCAGCGCAGCGGCAAGCGTCTCCACGCCGACCGGGCCACCGTGGTGATGCTCGGCAATGCGCAGCAAATAGCGTCGATCCATCGCGTCGAGCCCTACCGAATCGACTTCAAGCCGTGACAGCGCCGCATCGGCCATGTGACGCGTGATGGCACGCCCCTCGGGCGCACCGACAGCAGCGAAATCACGCACGCGTCGCAGCAGACGACCGGCAATACGCGGCGTTCCGCGGGAGCGCCGGGCAATTTCCTCGGCGCCTTCCTCCGTCAGGTTCATGCCGAGCTTGGCCGCACCGCGAGAGACGATCGAGCGCAGCTCCTCTGGTGTATAAAAGACAAGCCGCAGGGGAATACCGAAGCGATCCCGCAGCGGCGTGGCAAGCAGCCCCGCGCGCGTGGTCGCGGCCACAAGTGTGAAAGGCGCCAGATCGATACGCACCGAGCGCGCAGCCGGACCCTCGCCGATAATCAGATCGAGCTGGAAATCCTCCATCGCGGGATAGAGTACTTCCTCAATGGCGGGCTGAAGGCGATGAATCTCATCGATGAACAGCACGTCATTGGGCTGGAGGTTGGTAAGGATCGCAGCCAGATCGCCTGCACGCTGAATGACCGGCCCCGAGGTCGCCCGAAAGCCGACGCCAAGCTCACGCGCTACGATCTGCGCGAGGGTGGTCTTGCCAAGCCCCGGCGGCCCGTGGAGCAGCACATGATCGAGTGCCTCGCCACGACTGCGCGCCGCCTGAATGAACACAGAGAGATTTTCGCAACTCGCGCGCTGGCCCGTAAAGTCATCGAGCGTCTGCGGGCGCAGGCCGTGATCGCTATCATCCATACGACGCTCAGGATTGAGCGCCCCGCGATCTGTCTCGCTCATGATCCTGCTCCGCTCGTTCTACGGCTAGACCATTCCCCTGCCCGCCCAGGACTACCTGTAAGCCTCATCGGGCCAGATCCTTCAGAGCCAGCCGAATGATCTTGTCCAGCGTTGCGCCTTCATGTTCGACGAGAATACGGCTCAAAACCGGCCACGCCTCAGCGCGACGGAAACCGAGCCCGGCGAGAGCCTGAAGTGCATCTGCCTCGACGCTTCCAACCACGGAACCCACGACCTTCCCGAGCGGGGCCGTGCCACCGCCGGGCATCTTACCCACCTTGTTCTTGAGTTCTATCACGATGCGCTCAGCCAGACGCGCCCCAACACCGGCCGCACGGGTCAGCATCGCCTTGTCACCGGCGCTGATCGACAAAACCAGATCACCCGGTGTCGAAACGGAAAGAATGGCCAAAGCGACCTTGGCTCCCACACCTTGCACCGTCGTCAGCAGGCGGAACCACTCCTGCTCGTCAGAAGTCAGAAACCCGAAAAGCTGGATAGCGTCTTCACGCACCACAGTTTCGATCAGCAGGCGTGTCTTTTCTGGAGCAGACGGCAGATTGGCCAGGGTTCGGCTGGAGGCGGAGACAAGATAACCCACACCATTCACATCCAGAATGCAGCGGTCTGTTTCCGTGCTGACGATAATGCCGGTCAGGAGCCCGATCATGCCATGCGCTTTCCGGCCTGAACGAGACGCGAGGTCTCGCGGTGATGCGCGTGGCAGATTGCAACCGCCAGCGCATCCGAAGCGTCAGCCTTGTGAATCACAGCGCCGGGCAGCAGACGTTTGACCATCATCGTGACCTGCTCCTTTGTCGCGGCACCCGTACCGACCACCGATTTCTTGACCATCATCGCCCCGTATTCAGCAACGGGAAGGCCTTCATAGGCAGGGGTCAGAAGAGCGACACCACGCGCATAGCCCAACTTGAGCGTCGACGAACCGTTTCGATTGACATAGGTTTCTTCAACGGCAGCTTCTGCAGGCTGATAGTCGCGTATCAGCTTTTGCAGCGCGCCATGCAGCTCGCACAGACGCAAGGGCACCGATTCGGCACCGTCGGTCGCGATAACACCCGAGGCGACATGCTGCAGGCGATTGCCTTCGACATCGATCAGACCCCAGCCCATGAATCGCAAGCCAGGGTCAATCCCGAGAAGTCGGATCAAGCAGCCAGTGCCTGGGCGACGTCGTCAGGGATATCGAAATTGGCATAGACGGCCTGGATGTCGTCATTATCTTCGAGCACGTCGATGAGCTTCAGCACCGAACGCGCCTTTTCCTCATCCAGCGTCACAGTGTTCTCAGGGCGCCAGTCGAGCTTGGCCGAGCTGGGTTCCCCAAAGCGCGCTTCGAGCGCATCACGCACGGCGAACAGGCTCTCCATGGCGCAGGTGATTTCGTGCCCGTCTGCCGTCAGCTCGGCATTATCGGCACCCGCTTCGATAGCGGCTTCCAGCATGTCTTCCTCAGACGCGGCGGCGGTCGGGTAGGTCACGACACCGAGACGCTGAAACATGAACGATACCGAGTTGCTCTCGCCCATCGATCCGCCATGCTTCGAGAAGGCCGCGCGCACTTCGCTAGCGGTGCGGTTACGGTTATCGGTCAGGCCCTCGACGATCACGGCAACGCCAGCCGGGCCATAGCCCTCGTAGCGCACTTCGACGTAATCCTCGCCGCCGCCGGCGCCGCTGGCCTTCTTGATGGCGCGCTCGACGTTGTCCTTGGGCATATTGGCCTCGCGTGCGGCAATCATCGCCGCACGTAGACGAGGGTTCGAGGTGGGGTCAGGCAGGCCCGAGCGGGCCGCGACCGTGATTTCACGCAGGATCTTCGCAAACTGCTTGGCACGCTTGGCGTCCTGCGCACCTTTGCGGTGCATGATATTCTTGAATTGCGAATGACCGGCCATCAGAGCCTCTCCTCAACCTTGCTTTCTCAGGCCAGACGGCCATGACAATGTTTGAACTTCTTGCCCGACCCGCAAGGGCAGAGCGCGTTGCGCGGCGTTTCCTGCGCGTAGCTCTGAGCCTCGGGCACGTTCAGACCATCGGCCGAAGGCGCCTGAAACAGGGCCGAAGACTGCATGCCGACCTGACGTGGCTCCAGCCCCGCAGACGAGAACCCCTCGTCATTGGGTGCAAAGATCTGCTGCGCCTCGGTACCAGGGAACGGGTCGGCCTGCTGCACAACCTCGATACGCGACATGGTGGTCGTTACACGCAGGCGCATGTCGTCCAGCATGGCGGTAAAGAGTTGGAATGCCTCGTGCTTGTATTCGTTCAGCGGGTCGCGCTGGCCATAGGCACGCAGACCGATGCCCTGACGCAGCTGGTCGAGTGCATGAAGATGCTCTTTCCACACAGCATCGAACGAGGTCAGAAGAACCTGCTTTTCGATATGGCGCATGATGTTCGGACCGATATTGGCCGAGCGCGCCGCCTGTGCCTGATTGGCAGCTTCTTCGACCCGCTGGATGACCAGACCGGCATCCATCCCGTCTTCCTTCGACCAGTCACGGATCGGCAGATTCAGATTGAGCAGCGACAGCAGATCGGCTTCGAGCGCCTCGCTTTCCCACTGTTCGGCAAAGGCTTTTTCGGGAATACGCGCGTGAACTGCTTCCTCGATGCTCTGCTCACGCAGCTCGTGGATGATGCCGGACACATCTTCCATCGCCATGTATTCGCGACGCTGGGCGTAAACTTCCTTACGCTGATCGTTCATCACGTCATCGTATTTGAGGACGTTCTTGCGCATGTCGAAATTGCGGGCCTCGACCTTTTTCTGCGCGCGCTCAAGCGCCTTGTTCAGCCAGGGATGAACGATGGCCTCGCCTTCCTTCATGCCAAGCTTCGTCCAGAAAGCGCCCATGCGTTCGCCGCCATAAATACGCATCAGATCGTCTTCAAGCGACAGGAAGAAGCGTGACGCACCCGGATCGCCCTGACGGCCCGAACGGCCACGGAGCTGATTGTCGATACGACGGCTCTCGTGACGCTCTGTGCCGATCACGTAGAGGCCGCCCAGCTCCTTGACCGTACCATGATTGACCGCGATTTCCTCGCGCAGACGCATAATCTCTGCCTCATGAGCCGATTCATCCTCGATCTTTTCGAGGCTCTGGCGGATGAGCATGTCGAGATTGCCGCCCAGCTTGATGTCTGTGCCACGCCCCGCCATGTTGGTCGCGATCGTGATGGCACCCGGCGCACCGGCCTGCGCGACGATCTGCGATTCCATTTCGTGAAAACGCGCGTTCAGCACGCTATGCGGGACATTCTTGGCCTTGAGCTGGTTCGAGAGATATTCGCTCTTCTCGATCGAGGTCGTGCCGACAAGAACCGGCTGACCCGATTTCGAGACTTCCTGGATCAGATTGGCGACGGCGTCGAATTTCTCGCGTGCCGTGATGTAAACCTCGTCATCCGTATCCTTGCGCGCGACAGGGAGATTCGTCGGAATCTCTACCACATCGAGCTTGTAGATCTCGGCAAATTCATCGGCTTCGGTCATGGCCGTACCGGTCATGCCCGAAAGCTTGGGATAGAGACGGAAATAATTCTGGAAGGTGATCGAGGCCAGAGTCTGGTTTTCAGGCTGGATCTCGACATGCTCTTTCGCTTCGAGCGCCTGATGCAGTCCGTCGGAGTAGCGTCGGCCGTCCATCATACGGCCCGTGAACTCGTCGATGATGATCACCTTGCCGCCACGCACGATATATTCGACATCGCGGGCGAAAAGCGTGTGGGCACGCAGCGATTGCTGCACATGGTGCATGACGGCGATATTATGCACGTCATACAGGCCGCCTTCGTTGAGAACGCCTGCCTCATGCAGCATCGCCTCGACCTGATCGGAGCCCTGTTCGGTCAGGATGACCGTACGCAGCTTCTCGTCGCGCTCGAAGGCGTCCTTGTTCTTCACGAGCTCGATCACGACGTCATCGACCGCACGATAAAGGTCCGAGCTGTCATCGGCAGGACCTGAAATGATCAGAGGCGTGCGCGCCTCATCGATCAGGATCGAATCCACCTCATCGACGATGGCATGGTAGAACGGCCGCTGGACCATCTCCTCCAGCGTGTATTTCATGTTGTCGCGCAGGTAATCGAAGCCGAATTCGTTATTCGTGCCGTAGGTGATGTCAGAACCATAGGCCGCGCGGCGCTCGTCATCCGACAGATTGGGCACGATGACGCCGGTCGTCAGGCCGAGGAAGCTGTAAAGCTTGCTCATTTCCTCGGCGTCGCGCTTGGCCAGATAGTCATTGACTGTGACCACATGCACGCCCTTGCCTGCCAGCGCGCTCAGATAGACGGCCAGCGTCGCGACGAGCGTCTTGCCTTCACCCGTCCGCATTTCGGCTATGCGCCCCGAATGCAGCACCATGCCGCCCACGAGCTGCACATCGAAATGCCGCATGCCAAGCACGCGTCGCGAGGCCTCACGGCAGACAGCGAAGGCCTCGGGCATGATCTTGTCGAGACTTTCGCCCCCGGCGATGCGGCCCTTGAATTCCTGTGTCTTCGCGCGCAGCGCCTCATCGTCGAGCGCCTTTGCGGCAGGCTCAAGCGCGTTGATTTCAGGCAGGCGCTTCTGATAGCCCTTCAGCGAGCGATCATTGGCGGTGCCGAACACGGCGCGGGCGATACGAGCGAACATGACTGTCCTTCTGGCGACCTGGTCCGAAACAGGCGGACCGCAAACTGAAAGGCGGATTATCCCGACCCGCACGTACCGGGTTGTTCCGAAGCCGGAAGCGTCGGAAGCCGGAATACGGCGAAAGCGCAGCGCACCCGCAAAAGCAGGATCGGGATCGTCCACGCGGGAAATGAGATAAGGCGCCCCCATGCCCCGGTCAACCGAGCCCCCTGCCTTCTCGGCACCTGAAGAGGCTGCAATGCATAATTTCTTTATGAAGAGTGCCATCAAAACACGGCATCTTTCCGCAAGCGGCCTTGCCGCGCGGTAAAGCCTGCGCCATGCTGGCATAAGTTCCACGAGTTTTTCGAGGTTGTTTCTCCATGCGGCTTATCCGCCCGGCTCTTTTCTGCGCTGCACTTCTCTCCGGCACGACGCTGGTGGCTCCGTCCTTTGCGGCCCCTGCTCCTGCTGCTCCGGCGAATGCGGCTCCGGCTGCCCCTGCTGACGCCAATCCGCTGATCGCTTCGGTCAATGGCCAGAAGATCTATCTGGACGACGTCAAGAAGGCGGCGGCAGGTCTGCCCCCGCAGGCACGTCAGCTGCCACCCAACACGCTGGTCAATATCCTGCTGAATCAGATCGTCAGCCAGAAGGCCATCCAGATCGACGCGATGAAGGAAGGCCTCGACAAAAAGCCCGACGTCAAGGCGCAGATGCAGGAAGCCGCCGATAACGCGCTGCAGAATGCGTATCTGCAGGAAAAGGTCGCCCCGCTGGTGACCGAAGACGCCATCAAGCAGGCGTATCAAACGAACTACGCTTCCAAGAAGGGTGAGCAGGAAATCCATGCCCGCCATATTTTGGTTGCTGACGAGGCCACGGCCAAGGACGTCATCAAGCAGCTGAACCACGGCGCGAAGTTCGAAGATCTCGCCAAGAAGCTCTCGACCGACAAGGGGTCGGGCGCAAGCGGTGGTGACCTCGGCTGGTTCAAGAAAGACGACATGCTGCCGGAGTTCTCGAAGGCCGCTTTCGCAATGAAGCCCGGCACGATCAGCCAGACCCCGGTCAAGACCCAGTATGGCTGGCATGTCATTCAGGTTCTCGCCTCACGCGAAGCGCCTGTGCCGCCGCTGGAGCAGGTGCATGACGAGATCCGCCAGCAGCTGATCCGCGACAATGTGCGCGACATCGTCAAGGCCGCTCAGGACAAGGTCAAGATCGTGCGTTACGACGCCCAGGGGAAGCCACTTCCCGACGCGCCCGCAGCCCCTGCTGCTGCCCCCAAGAAGTAAGCGTTAACGCTCACTTTTTACTCAGAAAACCGGTCTTTTCGCCTCATTGCGAGGCGAGGGGCTGGACCTGAGCCCCGAGCCGTGCATCCTCCTTCCGACGTTCTCAGTTCGGAGGCAGATCATGGCCAAAGCCCTTCCCCTCTCCCCCCTCGCCCAGCCTTTGCCGCGCCTCGAGCCGGTTGCAGGCGTGAGGCTTGGCGCTGTCGCCGCGCAGATCCGTTACAAGGATCGAACCGATCTCATGATGATGGAGTTCGAGCCCGGTACGACAGCAGCAGGCGTTTTTACCCGTAGCAAATGCCCCGGCGCCCCCATCGACTGGAGCCGCGCCGCTCTGGCCCAAGGCACCGCTCGCGCTCTGGTCGTCAATTCCGGCAATGCCAATGTCTTCACGGGCCGCGCCGGCGTTCTGGCCACGCAGATTTCTGCCGCCTCCGCCGCACGCGCCGTGCATTGTGCCGCCACGGAAGTGTTTCTCGCCTCGACTGGCGTGATCGGCGAACCGCTCGACGCCGAACGCATCAGCAACGCCATGCCGGATCTGTACGACACCCTCACCCCTGACGGGTGGGAAGACGCGGCGCGTGCCATCATGACCACAGACACCTTCCCCAAGGCCGCCACGCGCAAGGTCGAGATTGCGGGCAAGGAAGTGACGATCCAGGGCATCGCCAAAGGCAGTGGCATGATCGCGCCCGACATGGCCACCATGCTCGGCTTCGTCGTCACTGATGCCGCCATTTCACACGACGTGCTTCAGGCCATGCTGCATGTCGGCACGGACCACAGCTTCAACGCCATCACGGTCGATTCCGACACCTCGACCTCTGACATGGTCCTCGTTTTCGCGACGGGAAAAGCAGGCAATCCTCCGGTTACGTCGCTGGCCGACCCTTCCCTCGCCGCTTTCCGTGAAGCCCTCGATTCCCTGCTGCTCGAACTCGCCCTGATGGTCGTTCGTGACGGCGAGGGCGCGACAAAGCTCTTCACGGTACGCGTCAATGGCGCCGTCTCCGACGCCTCTGCCAAGAAGATCGCACTGGCCATAGGCAACTCCCCACTGGTGAAAACCGCCATAGCAGGCGAGGATGCCAATTGGGGCCGCGTCGTAATGGCGGTGGGCAAAAGCGGCGAACCCGCCAATCGCGACACACTCTCGGTCGCCATCGGTGGCACCTGGATCGCAAGGCAGGGCACCGTCGTTGAAGGTTATGACGAAGCGCCGGTCGTCGCCCATATGAAGGGGCAGGAAATCGAGATCCAGATCGACCTCGGCCTGGCCAATGGTCACGCCCAGATCTGGTCCTGCGACCTGACCCACGGCTATATCGACATCAACGGCTCTTATCGGAGCTGAACTTTCCGGCGACCGGCTTCAAAGGTCGGTCGCCCGAAGACGCCCGGGCCGGGATGAAATTGCCCTCCTGGCTCGGCTTTCTATTTATTGAGAACCGCTTGCATCTGAGTGTATTCAGATTTAGTACCGTCTCCGTCCATTTTTGATCGTCCGAGGGCTCTCTGCGACTGGACGGGCGGATCGATTGCACCCACATTATGGGTCGATAGCTCCGAGAGCTACTCCAAAACGCAATCAGATCAGCATTGTATACGCGCCCGAGCGACGCTGAGGAGGAACAGGCATGGCAAATGCATTTCGCGTGGTCATCATTGGTGGCGGCGTTGCCGGGATGGAAACGGCAATGACCCTCGGTCGTGGGCGACATCGCCTGATCGAAACCACGCTGATCGACAAGGGTGCCGTGCATTACTGGAAACCCATGCTGCATGAATTTGCCGCAGGCACCGGCCAGGAATCGCGCGACTGTACGACCTTCGTCGAAGCGAGCCGCCGCTTTGGCTTCCGCTTCGTCCAGAGTTCGCTGAGCAGCGTCGATCGCGAGAAGCATGAGATCCGCCTCGCGAATGACGAGATCGTTCCCTATGACATGTTGATCGTGTCGCTCGGCTCGCGCTCCAATGATTTCGGTATCGAAGGCGTGATGGCCAATTGCACCTTCATCGACTCCCTGCCCGATGCCAGCATCTTTCATGAAAAATTCCGTGCTGCGTTCCGGGAGGCGGCTGCGGCTAATCGCAAACTCGATGTCGGTATCGTGGGTGGCGGGGCCACAGGTACGCAGCTTGCCGCCGAGTTGTGTAGTGCCATCGACCTGGCCCCCGGCTATGGCAAGGAAGCCAGAAAGAACGTTCTGAGCCTCTCTCTGATCGAAACCGGTAAGCGCATCCTCCCCGCCTTCCCCGAACGTGTCTCCAATGATGCCCGCAAGCAGCTCGAAGCGCTCGGCGTCAGCGTTCTGACTGAAGCGATGGTGACTTCGGTGGACGGTGAAGGCTTCCATCTCAAGGATGGCCGCGTCGTTCCCGCCGAATTGCGCGTCTGGGCGGCTGGCGTGCGGGCAAGTGCCGCGACCGAGCTTTTCGACGGGCTCGACATCGCCCGTGGCGGGCAGATTGTGGTCAATCATCACATGCAATCGACCCGCGATACCTCGATTTTTGCCCTCGGCGATTGCGCGCGCATCAATGATGCCCCCCTGCCAGCCACGGCACAGGTTGCCAGACAACAGGGCATTTATCTCGGCCGCGCCATTCCGGTTATCGCCCAGGGACGCGAGCCCTCGACATTTGTTTACCGCGACCGTGGTGCCGTAGTCTCTCTGGGTGATTATAATGGTTGGGGCATGGTCGGCTCTTCGACGAGTTTCGGAGGCGGCCTTCTGCGTGGGCTTGCGCCGCGTTGGCTGCATGATCTGATTTTCCGCCAGCATCAGATCGGCGTCATGGGTCTTGCACGTGGAACGGCAGCTTTTCTGAAGGCGCATCTGATGCCGACCCGCCCACGTCTGGACCAGTAACCGTTCGATCAGCGATAGCCGAGCATCATGCCCCTGCAGCTTTCCCAAGCCCTCCCCCCAGCCGAATCGGCGCGCCTCGACACGATGGTCGCGACACTTCAGGAGAAAGGGTTCGCCTTTGAGCGCGGCAGGGAAATGCGCTCCTTTCTCGAAGCCTTCGGGTTTCAGGACTGGGAGTCGTTTGCCGAAAGCTGGAACCGTCTCGGGCTTGATCGCTACATGGCCGATGGCGGGCGCTATCGTAAAAGACGCTACGCCACCTATGCTCTTACGGGCGGGCGGATCGAGCGCAAACGTCACCAGCCGCATTATCAAAGTCGCGATTACAATCTTCTCAATGGCGGAATCGAACGCTGGTTCGGGCCCATGGAGGATGCGATCGCAACGCACCCCGTCATGCTGTCCATTCTCAACGCCGCGCATCTTCTGGCGCTGCGCATGACTCCTGCCTCGACCCAGCCCGATAGCTGGCATGCCGAGATCCATCAGTTTCGCATCGAGGCGCAGGCCGGCAATAACGGCCGCCCCACGCCCGAAGGTATGCATCGTGACGGGGTCGACTGGGTGTTCGTGCTGATGGTCAATCGTGAGAATGTGGCCTCGGGCGTGACCTCGATCCATAATGATCATCGTGAGGAAATTGGCTCTTTTACTCTTGAAGCGCCACTCGATACGGCCCTTGTCGACGATCATCGCGTCTATCATGGCGTGACACCGGTTGAGCCGATCGATCCGGCACGCCCTGCCTATCGTGACGTACTGGTCGTCACGCTGCGTCATGCCTAAAAGAGCATAAGCCGCTACCTTTCCGCGAGTCGCCAAAAGAGCGAGCCGATCCTGAGAATGAAAGAACTTCCGATGCGTTTTGGTCTTGCTGTGGCGAGTATCGCAGTCATGGGGCTCGCTGCACCTGCGAGCTTTGCCAGAACGCATCATGCTGCGACAAACGCGGCTCCGGCCAAGGACGATACAGGGCCTCGCCCGATCGTTCTGAGCGCGCAACCCGGCACCAATCTCGATCAGGTTGCCCGACAGCTCAACAGCGGCGACCTCGCCGATGCCGCCAAGCATAACGATAATCCGGTCGTGCTCGTCGCCTCCGCACCGCTTTCTTCCGATCGCAGCGACATGGCACTTTTCGTGCAACTGCAATCGGCACGCCTCTGCGGTTCTGCAGGCTGCTCCACTTCGGTTTATCTGCGCCACAAGGGCGGCTGGAAGCTGGTTCTAGACTCGGTCAGCGGGGCCATTTCGGTTTTACCGAGCCGCCATAACGGCATGCACGACCTGTTGATCGACAAGAACGATCGCTGGACCTGGAACGGCTCGAGCTATCAGGACGGCGCCCCTGCCCCGGTGGCCCCTTCCGCCCCAAAAAAGAAAGCACCGGACGCGCCACAGAAGAAGCTTCTGCGCGGCTGATCTGTCTCGATTTACAAGGGGCGCTGGAGCGGGTGAAGGGAATCGAACCCTCGTATGCAGCTTGGGAAGCTGCCGTTCTACCATTGAACTACACCCGCATGGCGCCTCTTCTATCGCAGCTCGTCTCGCGATGCAATCGCGCCACCTCGGTTGACGAAGCGCGCGAGCTTTGCGCATAGTTCGTCCGTCGCTCCTCGAAAGAGGGCGTCCCTCGCGATTTGAAAGGCCGGATTGCGGCGAGGCTAAACAACAGCGCTAAAGAGGCCCGGGATGTTCTGCATCCCAGGTTTTCCACGGCCAGAATCGCACCGCTCACACAGGTGCATTTTGGAGCGTCTCTTCCATGACAGATACATCCTACGGTCCCTCTACCAAGCTGCTGCATCAGGATGTCAGCCGCACCGAACACGGCGAGACCAGCGAGGCGATCTTTCTGACCTCGGGCTTTGTCTATGACAGCGCAGAGCAGGCCGCCGCCACCTTCACTGGCGATGTCG
The DNA here is from genome assembly GCF_051628905.1 of Asaia sp. BMEF1. Lineage (GTDB taxonomy): Bacteria > Pseudomonadota > Alphaproteobacteria > Acetobacterales > Acetobacteraceae > Asaia. Next base: position 932,885 of record NZ_CP157575.1, read on the forward strand.
CGCATTATCAATATTCGCGCTTCGGCAACCCGACGACCGACGCCCTACAGAACAGGCTGGCCCAACTCGAAGGCGCTGAAGCCTGCATTGTAACGGCAAGCGGCATGGGCGCGGTTTCCTCGGCGCTGCTCGCCCATCTCAAGCAGGGCGATCGCGTCGTCGCGTCCCGCGCCCTGTTCGGCTCCTGCTACTGGATCGTGACCACCCTCCTGCCGAAATACGGCATCGAGACCGTTCTGGTCGATGGCGATGACTGGGCGGGCTGGGAAGCCGCCCTCTCCCAGCCGACTGGCGCTGTGTTGATCGAAAGCCCCTCCAACCCGATGCTCGATATTCTCGACATCGAGCGCATTGCCACTCTGGCGCACAAGGCCGACGCATTACTGATGGTCGATAACGTTTTTGCTTCGCCCGTCGGCCAGAAGCCGCTCGCGCTGGGCGCTGACGTGGTGCTTTATTCCTGCACGAAGCATATCGACGGTCAGGGCCGTGTGCTCGGCGGGGCTGTGCTCGGTCGCAAACAGTGGATTGAGGAAACGCTTCAGCCCTTCACCCGCAATACCGGCAATGCACTCTCACCTTTCAACGCCTGGGTATTGCTCAAGGGAATCGAAACCCTTCCCTTGCGCGTCAACGCCATGGCGGCAAATGCGAGCGCGGTAGCGCATTTCCTCGAAAACGCGCCCGGTATCGCCCGCGTCTCCTACCCGGGTCTGGCCTCTCACCCGCAACGCGCCATTGTCGAGAAACAGATGAGCAATGGCGGCTCGCTCGTGGCCTTCGAGGTAGAGGGCGGCAAGGAGGCAGCTTTCCGTTTCCTGAACGCGTTCAAGCTTATCGCCATCTCGAACAATCTCGGTGACGCGCGCTCTCTGGCCACCCATCCGGCCACGACGACACATTCGAAGGTCGATGCGGAAGAGCGCGCGCGGCTTGGAATTACAGACGGCGCCATACGTCTTTCGGTCGGACTCGAAGACAGCCAGGATCTGATTGCCGATCTCGAGCGGGGCCTCGCCGCGCTGAAAGCCTGATTGCTTTTCGCGTCTTCATGAGCCTACAAGGCGGGCATGTCGCATAAGCCCGCCCCTCCCCGCCTTGTAGCGGACCCGGAAACGAGTCTTGCCGAAGCCATGGACGCCGCCCCCCGTTACGAAGCGGTGACCAGAAACATCACGATTTCTGTGCGCACATTCTGGCTTGAGGATCAGTCTCAGCCTGAAGACCATCATTACGCCTGGGCCTATCATATTCGCATCGAGAACGGCGGAGATGAGACGGTCCAGCTTCTGAGCCGATCATGGGAAATTACCGACGGGCGCGGCAAGACCGACCATATTCATGGCGATGGCGTCGTAGGAGAGCAGCCAATTCTCGTGGCAAACGAGGCCTTTGAATACACCTCTGGCACCGCCCTGCCGACGGCTTGCGGCTTCATGCGTGGGTTTTTTCACATGATCATCCCCGCGACGTCGGAACGTTTTGAGGCTGTTGTCCCCGCTTTCAGCCTGGACAGTCCTCATCGTCTTGGTCTCTTGCACTGACGACGATACGCCCTCTTCCTTCGAGCTTTGCCCTGTAAAGAGCCTGATCGGCGCGCTCCAGTGCGTCGGCCCAAGCTTCATCCGCGCGGGTGCGGGCCACGCCAGCACTGCACCCGATCGATAGCGGGCCAACCTTGGTTTCGAATGGCACGTCGCTAAGCCCCGCCAGCAGGCTCGCGATGCGCGCCTGCGCTTCGGCGAACTCCCCCTGCACGACAATCAGAAACTCCTCGCCGCCATGACGTCCGATGATTTCCTCCTGCCGTTTCGCCTGTATGAGGCGCGCACCAATCCCGGCAAGAACCTCATCGCCTATCGCGTGGCCGAAACTGTCATTAATGGACTTAAAATGATCGACATCAAACAGCGCGAGGGTCGCTGAACGCATGACCCCGGTATCATCGGGACGTGACAGTTTTTCCAGCAGACGCGTGACGCTAGCCTCCGCTGTACGCCGATTCATGAGCTTGGTAAGGCCATCCTGTCGTGCCTGTTGCTCGAGCGCCGACTGGGCCACACGCATCTCCGTCGTGCGCTCATCGACGAGTTCCTCGAGACGGCGCTGACGCTTCATCAGATAACGGAATCGCAGCTTGTTGAGCGTATAGGGCAGCGCAATGACAGACAGCGTGTAAAGAAGGACAAACGGCCATGCACTCCACCAGGGCCGTAGCATGCGTATTTCAAGCACGATAGGCTCGGAAACAAGATTCCGATTGTCGTTCAGAGCCTGCACAATAAGTCTGGAATGTCCGGGCGGCACGAAGTTGTATCGAATTTCGCCTGTTGTCGTAGTGATCCAGTTCTGATCCACACCCTCCAGACGATAACGGAAATAGGTTGTGGAAGAGAGCGCTGTATTGAGCGAACCGAGCGTGACCATCAGAGGGTCGCGCGTATAGGGTACTGCCTTTTCAGGCAGCATTTTCTCGCCCAACATCACCTTCACAAAGACAGGCCGGAGGTTCTGCTTCAAAAACAGATGTTCAGGGTGCATCAAGTGGGAGACCCCACGGGACGTAGTAATCCAGATCGTGCCGTCCCTGTCTTCAGATAGTCCCTGCTGGTTGATATTGGCGGATATGAGACCATCGTCCTTGGTTACCCGGACCCATTGATGCCCATCGAAACCGGCTAGACCGTTTTCAGTCCCGACCCAGAGACGCTTCCCCGAGTCCCAAAGTAGGCTGAAAACAATCTGAGAACCAATTGAGGAGGCAGCGATTTGCTCTATTTTCGAGACGTGATTGCCATCCAAGGTAAGGTGCAGAAGCCCATCGTGGGCCCGTATTCCCCCAATCCACAAATCGTTTCGCGACGTGAAGGTCATAACCAACGGACTGAAATCAGCGGAATTTGGCCAATGCTCAACAACGGGGATCCATCGTCCGTCATCGGACTTTCGATACAGAATATTCGCGTCGACTGCCCAAGGAGTACCGTCTCGCCTTAATGTCACCGCAGTAGCGGGTGCGGTAAGAGGCCGTCCTCGCGCGTCTTCCTCGATATGCGGCGTCGTCGTACCTGAAGCGAGGGACAGTAATCCGTCATCCGAGGCAATCCATAAAGTGCCTGATTGGCGGGAAAACGCGAGCCCTGTCACGCGCTCGACGGGCAAACGTCGATCACATTTTAATGCCAGATCTCCATAACGACAGCGAAGTAACGTCGCATCGTCGACAGGAGCCCAAAATGCTCCCTGCCCATCGCTTTCCCCGAAGAAGAAATTCCCATCACCGAGTTTCTTGTCCAGCCCGTACCTCGAAAGCGCGTAGATTCCCTGACTAGTGAAAACGACATGACCATTTTTTAGCGGCAGCACAGACCACACAGATCGAATGTCCTGCGGCTCAAGGTTCTCCCAGTCACCCCAGCCTATCAGCTTGTCCAACTCGACAAGATCCTGCGCAGTCCAGAGCTGATTATCCATATCCACGAACGCAAACGTAATTTCCTGCTCGCGACTTAGCTCATGATTCAGGAAGCTCCAGTGATCACCATCGAAGGAACGCAGCCTGTTTCCATCAAACAGTACCGTCGCATCTGCAGAGCCCGTCGCAAAAATTGAGCGCTCCCCACGATCTGCAACGCTGAAAGCTCCGTCGTTTCTGGACTGAGATATGTTTCCTAGATTGTCGGTGGAAATCACGCGCCCTTCAAGGAGGACACAAAGATTGGGGGCGATGCCTCGGTTGGGACAAATCGAAAAAGCTTTAGGTCGCTCGACGGAGAAAACGACTTTTCCCGCCAGATCCCGGACAATCGAAGCATTTTTCGGGATGATGAAGACATGATCACGGGCCTGATAAACCGTTACATCATGCGTGCCTGGAACAATTTGGTCAGCGCAAGATAAAGAGGAAGTTAATAGCGCGCATTTACGGAGACCCGATCGATCTTCTAGAAATACGTTCCCATTATCTACAAATATTCCCGATATCTTCCCCGTGTGATCCAAAGAAAAAATATTGAAGTCCAGCGTCGCAGGAGAGCGGCGAGCAGATGTAGCCGAAGTCGCAAGACCTACGTTATTCCCATCGGAAATCAGCATCCTGCCATCAGGCATCAGCCTCGTCATCACAACAACGGCGCCAGCTGAAAAAGCGCCGTCAAGGGGCAGGCGGTAAAATCGCGCCCCTGAAAAGAAATACACGCCCCTCATCGTAGAGAGATAAATGTAACCTTGGCTATCCTGAGACAGATTGAATATATACGCGTTGTCTATGCCGTTCGGCAGGGTGAGATGCTCCATTCCAAGAGCGATATCGTTCGACCAAGCGGGCAAAGCAGTTCTGACAGCAGTGACAAACGAAGCCGCAGCAAGAACACTTACGGCACATAAGGTATGACAAAGGGAAGTCAACACGCGCGCCGGGCTGACACCCTTGTCATCACTATCAACGGCTTGAGATATCAGGGCCTAATCCTCGTCACACCGATGTTGCGAGCCAAGGAACACCTTACGTTACCTCATCTCCGTGGTCGTTAAAATCCTATCATATTAACCGATTTGCGCGATGCAGTTACCAGCAATACCGCAAGGATCAACATTGGAACCCTTAGCCGGACGAGGACCAGTCAGAGCTATGCGCTCCGGATGAATGTGATTTCTCTGAATTGAAGCGGTTGCCGCAGGGGCAGTCTGCGATACCGCAGCAACAGAACCGGCAAAGACGAAAACAGAAAGGGCACGTGAAACAACTGCGGAAAAGCTCATAGTATCATTCCTCTTACAAAAGCAAGCATTACTTCCTAAAGAAGAAATGAAACATTATTGCGCCTGTGTCGTGCCTAGTTATTGAATGACATCATGTAAGAGCTATGGCGATCACCGTGATCTTATATTACGTGAATATCATTATCAATTTCGATAATTTTTTTATTTACAATTTTCGTACCAAAACGTTTATATGACTTATATTTTTCTTCTAGATCTATTACCTTCTTGTTTATTTACTTTTATCTTTTAATGATAAATTAACTCATTACTCACGCAGCACCTAACAGTGTCCTCTCACAGTCAGGCACGAGTCTGCGCCGTATTGGCTACACCAAGCCGCCCGCGTTAAGGGTCACAACGAATTTGGTTTGAAATAACGTCCCGAGTGCTAGAATATCACATTCGTCCTGGGCCTTCTCGTGTTGTGCAAGCAAAGGGGCTTCACGCGAAACACGCCCCGGCTTTCTGATCTAAGGTCTTCCCACATGAGTTATGGTTCTCCTTCCGCTCCAGGCGACGCGAAAGTTCCGCTGGTAGGAAAAATGATGCTCGCCGCAATTCTGGCCGCGGTGGCCGGATTGATGTTCGGGCTCGATATCGGTGTGATTTCTGGCGCACTCGGCTTCATCACCAAGGAATTCAACGCGAGCGTTCCCGCCCAGGAATGGATCGTCTCTTCAATGATGGTAGGCGCTGCGATTGGTGCGCTCTGCGCCGGAAGACTGTCCTATTCGATTGGCCGCAAACGCGCGCTGGTTCTCAGCGCGGCGCTTTTCATGATCGGCGCCCTGTGCTGCGTCGGTGCCAATTCGGCTACGATGCTTATCGTCGCTCGTGCTATCCTCGGCCTTGCCATCGGCATTGCGAGCTTCGTGGCACCGCTCTACATTTCCGAAGTCGCAGACGAACAGCATCGCGGAAGCCTGATCTCGGTCTATCAGCTCATGATCACGATCGGCATTCTCCTTGCTTTCGTATCGGACGCGATTTTTGCCTATCGTGGTGCCTGGCGCTGGATGCTCGGCATCGTCGCAATTCCTGGCGCCTTCTTTCTGGTCGGGTCGCTCTTTCTGCCCGACAGCCCGCGCTGGCTGATGCTGCGCGGACGTCATGCCGAGGCGCTGGAGACGCTGGCAGCCCTGCGTCCGTCGCGCGAAGAAGCCGTGCGCGAAATCGGAGACATTCAGGAGGGCCTGAAGCAGAAGCAGCGTGGCTTCTCGATGTTCCTCGAAAATCCGAATTTCCGCCGCTCGGTCATGCTTGGTATCGGTCTGCAGATCGTTCAGCAGCTCACCGGCATCAATGTCGTCATGTATTATGCTCCACGCATTTTCGAAGTGGCTGGATTCGGTCAGGACGGCCAGATGTGGGGTACGGCCATCGTCGGCCTCGTGAACATGCTCGCCACCTTCATCGCCATCGGCTTCGTCGATCGTTGGGGGCGTCGCCCGATGCTGATCGCAGGCTTCATCATCATGGCCATCGGCATGGGCGCTCTCGCGGTTCTGCTCTCGCTGGGCCAGGATTCGAGCACGCTGATGCATTATCTTTCGGTCGCGGTGCTTCTGCTCTTCATCACCGGTTTCGCCTTCTCGGCCGGTCCGCTGATCTGGGTGCTCTGCGCTGAGGTTCAGCCGCTTCAGGGTCGCGATTTCGGCATTGCCTGCTCGACCTTCACCAACTGGATTGCCAATATGGCGGTCGGGTCGACCTTCCTGACACTGCTTGGCGCCCTCGGTCCCTCGCACACGTTCTGGCTCTATGCCGCGCTGAACGCCGTGTTCATTCTTGTGACGCTGGCCTTCGTGCCCGAGACGCGCGGCGTTACGCTCGAATCGCTTGAGCACAAACTCAACAAGGGCGTCAGGCTGCGCGATATCGGCCGCTGATCGCCAACTGAGACGACCTGTTTCAAAGTTGAGGCCCCGCAGTTTCTGCGGGGCTTTTTCTTGGCTTGACGTGCAGGTGACAAATCCGCATTCCCTGAACACCATGCGTATTGCTGCCATCCTCCTCGCCGCCGGTTCCGGTCGCCGCTTCGCTGATGCCAGCGCCGCTGCCACTGCCGGCCTCGCCGCCATGCCGAAGCAGTATATGCTGCTCGGAGGCAAGACCGTCATCCGTCACGCCGCCGAGGCGCTGCGCGACCACGTGACCTTGATCCAGCCGGTCGGAGACGACCCCCTGCTGTTGCAGGCGCTCGACGGGCTCGAGACCCTTCCGCCCGTTTCTGGTGGTCGAGAGCGTCAAGACAGCGTTCGTGCCGGTCTGGAAGCCCTGGCGCGCCTCCCTGAGCCTCCCGATCTCGTGCTGGTCCATGATGGTGCTCGGCCTTATGTCCCTGCAGAAGTGGTGCGTAACGTGCTGGAGGCCCTTGAGCGCCAGCCAGGCGCAATACCGGCGGTGGCTGTCGCCGACACGCTCAAGCGCGGCCGTGATGGTCTGGTGGACACGACCGTGTGCCGAGAGTCGCTCTGGCGTGCCCAGACGCCGCAAGGCTTCCATTTCCGACTTCTGCTGGATCTGCATCGCACCCATCAGGGGCCGGTGACGGATGATGCCGCCCTTCTCGAAGCTGCGGGCCATCCCGTCGCTCTCGTTCAGGGTGCCGAAGACAATATCAAACTGACCCTACCGGAGGATCTCGTGCGTCTGGAACGACTGCTCGGCTCGACCCCACTCCCGCGTACCGGGCTGGGCTATGACGTTCACGCCTTCGAGGCCGGTCGCCCGCTGATCCTTTGCGGCATCACTATTCCCCATGACCGCGGTCTCGCAGGGCATTCGGATGCCGATGTCGGCATCCATACACTGTGCGACGCAATCTACGGTGCTTTGGCCGAAGGCGATATCGGGCGCCACTTTCCGCCGACCGATAATGAATGGAAGGACATGGATTCGGCCCGTTTCCTAGTCCACGCCGGTGAACGTATCCGCCAGCGCGGCGGGATGCTAATCAACGCCGATGTGACGCTCATTTGCGAGCGCCCCAAGATCGGGCCTCATGCGCAAGCCATGCGCGAACGCCTCGCCTCCCTGCTTCAGGTCGATGTGGACCGCATATCGGTCAAGGCCACCACATCTGAGCGTCTGGGCTTCACCGGGCGTGAAGAGGGTATTGCCGCAACGGCGGTCGCGACCGTTCTGCTGCCCTGAAACGAGCCCTTTGCAGAAACGTCCGAATACAGCAAAGCCCGGCGAAAGCCGGGCTTTTTCATTTATTGCCGTTATACGGTGGCAAGTACTCAGGCACCCGCCCCAAATTCCTCAGGCTATTGCCGAGTGACGAATTTACCAGTCTCAGCCTCTGATCGCACAGATCACGACGATCACCGGCGTTGCAGCCAGCAGGAGCCACACATTCTGAACGCAGCGGGCCACGAAATGAGCCGAACGCACCTTGAAAGGGATACGGCGGATGAGAGATTCTGCCGAGATATTGTCTTCGATTACGGAATGAATACGAGACGACATTGGCTACCCTTACACGATTTCTTCTGATTACCGGACCAGACTTAAGACCAGCAAAGACGCCGGTCCAGTAACCAATAGTCACCTAATGTGATGACTGGATCGATTGGTGATCTAGGCCGCAATCATGGCGAAATCATGCCTTGTTTGACGCTTTTTCATGCGCAAGGGTAACAAAATCCAGCGCAGTGCTTATGTCGCTGGCGTTGCGTTCCATTTCCTGGATCAGCGCATCATCCTCGCCCCATTGCGCCATCTGGTGGCGCTCCTCGACACTCGCCATGGCACAGGCAGAGCTGATGTCGATCCAGCCCTCGGCCAAACCGATTGCCAGAATCAGACTACCGGTTGCCGGGGCGCAGACCGCCGCACAGGTCAGGGCGGCGTCATCGAGCCTGCCGAGCGCAGCAGCATAAGCATCCTGCACCTCGATTCCGGCATGATGCGGCAGAAGGCTCCTCGTAACAGGAGGCCGGACTCCGTGAGAGGCCTCGAACAGGTCGAGCGCCGGATCGAAGAGCGCGTCCTGCTCACGTCCGAGCGCGCCGTTTGCGCGATAGCAGAGAAGATCGCTCTCGCCATAGGCCATCAACCCGCCGATAATCTGCTCCCTGTCAGGAGCGACACGCTCGATCAGCGTACCCGCCATCTGGGTCAGAGGGAGGTCGCTGGTCTTGAAAGCCGCGCCGGGCGTGATGGCGCGCCACTCTTCCGCGATCCGTTCGGCCAGCGCCCTGGACGCTAGGATCAGCGGGTTTCCGCCTGGCAGGCGGAAGGAACGCCCGTCGAGACGCACTTCGTAGCCGGGAGGCACCGTACCCGGCACGACATGAACCTCTTTCCAGAAACGTTTGATCGTCTGGCTCAATGCAGTAATCCCAGCCCATGAAGAAGCTCGGCAGCCTTGTTATGCTTCTTGCGCTCGGGCGCAGCCTCACCCGGCAGATTTTCGCGCGCAGCTTCGAGAACAGCCGGACAGGTATCAGGCTCGCTGCCGCCGATTGTTACCTCAAAGCGGCCGCCGGAACTTGCTTCCTGCTGGGCCTTGGGTGCCTCGAGCGTTCCCGTTACCAGAACAGGGGTCGAGGCTCCCGTTCCGGCGATTCCGATACGCGGCAGGAGATGCAGATCGAGGGTCCGATCTACCAACCCATAATTGCCATGACCCGAGAGACTGAGAGCACCGGCTTCCATACCGAGGGTGTCGAATTGTGCATGGCCATCGGTGAAGCTGGCATGGAGACCCAGGCAGCGCACCGAAAGATCGCCATGCGGCAGCAATGCCCGTGCGGAATCCCCAAGATAAGGACCCAGAGGCCCGGTCGCGATGGAACCACCGACCATCGAGAGGCCCAGATGGCCGTTCAACGAAGCAATCAGCGCCTCTCGGGTATCACCACGTGCTTCGAGCTGCCCCACGAGCATCAAAGGCCCACGAAAGAAGCCCGGCATGGCGAGCAGATTCTGAGCGAGTGTTGCCGGAAACAGAAACGACGTCAGAGACAGCGTCAGCGAAGCAGGCTTGACGCTCACGTCGTAGACGGCCTTCCCGGAGAGGGTCATGCCATTCCCGCTTCCCTTGACCGAGTCGAGCGTCAGCCGCCCGGTTTCCAGACGCGCCTGAGCCGAAATCCCGGTATAATCGGCGGCGTTGAAACGCACCGTATCAGCGGCAATATCCAGATTGGCGCGCCCTTGCGAGGCGAGCCTCGACCATGAAAATCCTCCATTCACGGGTACCGCTGGGTGCGCAACCTGCCCTGCCGGGACATCTGCCGGAGAGGCGTTCCCATCTGAGGGTGTGGCCTGATGCGGAGCGGTCAGGGATGCCACGGGGTTGGGCAGGGCGGGCACAGCAGGGGCGGTCGCCTGCTCAGCTTTCGGCTTGGTCCAGAGCGCGGCCAGCGCATCGAGATCGAGATGCTGGAAATGAAGCTTGCCCTCGATTTCGGGCTGAGCCGCATTCTGCGCGGTTGCATCGAGTACGGCTGCGGCTTCATGGCTGTTAAGGGTCAATGCCTTGAAGGAAATCTTGCCCGAGCCGTCACGTTCGAACCCGCCTTTGAGTGTGACCTCATGCAGGGCCGACTGACGCACCGGCAAGGTATCGGCGCCCCCATCGAGCGACAGTGCCGTCTCGCTTGCCCCGATCAGGCCCGAGATATGGCCGTGTAGCCCCTCTGTCTTGCCCAGACGAGCAGCCTCGCGCAGATCGACCGAGACCGCGAGAGGCGTCTCGAGCGCCGTCTGCCAGGAGGTTCCCGCCTGGGCCAGCGTGCCGAATGCTCCCTGAACAGCCAGCGCCGGCATCGGTCCTCGCAGCGTGGCAGTCACGGTCAGAGCGGAAGAAAGCGTCTCTGCATCCGCGTGAAGAGCCGAAACCGACACACCATGCCATGAAGGCGCAGAGTCGAGATGAAGGTGAAGATGGTTTACGCCCAGTCGCGAGAGGTCGAGCTTGGGGGTCTTGCCCTGTGGGTCCGCATCGAAAACCCCGATCTCGCCACCGAATCCCGTAACAGAGGGCATATTGGCATTGGGGAACAGCGTTTCGATATCTTTGAGCGAGGCCATTTCGCCGCGCAGCACGCCGGAAAAACCGCGCATGTGGCGCATGTCGCTGACCTGACCGTCGAAATTCAGCCAGTCCTGCTGCTTGCCTTCTTTGCCCAGCGTGGCCCCCAGGCTGAGCGCCCAGGGGGGATTGGCGCCCTGAAACAGCGAGAGCGGACCGATATGGCCATTCACCCGAAAGGGTGTCTCGCCACGCATGCCGTGGATATCGAGATAAGGAGCACTCGAAGCGAGACCGTCGAATTCCGCATGATCGATCGATACGGAACCGCCATGATGGGCAAAACGGTCATCGAGCGAAAACGCCATACGATCAAGCTTCGCCGACCCGATCTTGAGACTCCAGCGCGCCGCCGGGTGCGAAGGCTCCGCCTGACCTGTTCCCTTCTCTGTCGGCTGAGCATGAAAATCCCAGTTCGCCTGACCGGCCTCATCACGATGCAACATGACGGCACCGCGTTGCAGGGTCACATTCTCCAGACGGATTTCCCGCCAGAGGAGCGGTATCAGCGCGATGGAGGCGCGAATATCACGCGCCTGCAGCATCGGCACGTTGGGCTCTCCGCCGATATCGGAGAAGGCGACCTCATGCGCGCTTACGCTCGGCCAGGGCAGAATGCCGACCGAAAACCGCGCCATGGCCAGATCGCGCCCTGTCTGGCGTTTGACCGCAGCAATGACGTCGGATTTCAGATCCGAGCGATCAATCAGGAAATCGGCCGAAACCGCCAGACCTGTCGCCAGCACAAGAAGGACGATCAGTACCGCAGCCAGACGTCTCATTTCCGGGCTCCCTTGAAGCCAACGCGCTCGGGCTTGGGCGTATCACCCGGGGTGAAACCGAGATCCTTGAATGTCGTACGCATATGCGGCGGCAGGGGCGCCGCCACGCGCAGACGCCCGCCCGCCGGATGCGGAAATTCGAGAGAACGGGCGTGAAGATGCAGCCTGTCCGTAAACCCCTCCATATGCGCGGCCTTGCCGCCATATTTCGGGTCGCCGAGGATGGGCGTGCCGAGCGTTTCGCAATGCACGCGCAGCTGATGCGTACGCCCGGTCAAGGGCTTGAGCGCCAGCCACGACAATCTCTTGCCTGCCGCATCGACCACTTCATAATCGGTCTTGGCCACCATGGCGTCTTCATCTTCGCGCGTTGCAGCAATCATCAGCGAGCCATTACCGGCGCCGAGCTTGGCCAGAGGCTGGTCGATGACGCCTGAGCCAGGCATGGGGCGTCCGACGACGATCGCCCAATAGGTCTTGTCGACATCGCGGCCGCGAAAGGCCGCTGCGAGCTTGGCGGCGACTCCGGGTGTGCGCGCCAGAAGCAGCAGGCCGGACGTGTCGCGGTCGATGCGATGCACCAGCCGGGGCCGATCATGCAGATCGCCACGCAGCCCGTCGAGCATCATGTCGATATGCTTGGTAATGCCGGGGCCGCCTTGGGTAGCCAGACCCGAAGGCTTGTCGAGCACGATCACATGATCGTCGCGATAGATCACCATGCGCTCGATCTCGCGTGCCAGTTGCGGGTCGAGAGGCGCCGGACGGTCCGACTGGGGCGCAGTCGGCGCGGGCAGCGGCGGAATACGCAGGCTCTGTCCGGGGGCGAGACGGCTGGCGCCGGTCACGCGCTTGCCATCGAGGCGCACCTGCCCTGTGCGACACAGCTTTTGCAGCGCACCTTGGGTAAGATCGGGGAAATGGCGGCGAAACCAGCGATCGAGGCGCATATCGGCCTCATCTTCACTGACAATACGGGTCGTGACACTCATGGGCGACGGCTTGCCCGTATTGCGGCCTGCCTGTCCAGATTTTTTCTGATCTCCCGCTCCTGCCCACGGTCGGTCGGCTGGTAGAGCGCCACGCGTTCCATCTCGTCCGGGAAGTAGTTCTGACCCGAAAACCCATCTTCCGTATCGTGATCATATTCGTAGCCCTTGCCATAGCCGATGCTCTTCATCAGCTTGGTGGACGCGTTGCGGATATGATGCGGCGGCCCGAGGCTCCCCGTCTCCCGGGCCAGTTTTCGTGCCTGATTATAGGCGCGATAGACGGCGTTCGATTTCGGCGCCGTGGCGAGATGCACCACGAGCTGGGCCAGAGCCAGTTCTCCTTCGGGGCTGCCGAGACGTTCATAGGTTTTCCAGGCGGCCACGGCGAGGGGGAGTGCCGCTGGATCGGCCATGCCGACATCCTCGGCAGCAAACCGGGTGAGGCGCCTGGCGATATAGCGGGGGTCTTCTCCCCCCTCGAGCATACGGGCAAACCAGTAGAGACCGGCATCGGGATCTGAACCGCGCAGCGATTTATGCAGCGCCGAGATCAGATTGTAATGCTCTTCGCGATCCTTGTCGTAAAGCACCGCCCTGCGGGCGACCACGGTAGCCAGTCCAGCCGTATCGAGGCTCTCACCTTCAGGCAGGGCCTGTATCTGTTCGACCAGATTGAGCAGATAGCGCCCGTCGCCATCGGCCATGGCCCTGAGCGACGCGCGCCCGTCTTCGGTCAACGGCAAGCCGCGTTCCGCTTCCTGCTCGGCACGCTGAAGCAGCTTTTCGAGCCCGTTATCGTCCAGTCGGTTCAGCACCAGAACCTGACAGCGCGAGAGCAGGGCACCGTTGAGCGCGAAAGAGGGATTCTCGGTTGTCGCGCCGATCAGGATAACCGTTCCGCGCTCGACATAGGGCAGGAATCCGTCCTGCTGGGCGCGGTTGAACCGATGGATCTCATCGACGAAAAGTAATGTCCCGCGCCCCGTTTCCTGCTGGAAGCGCGAGGCCGTCTCGAAAGCCTTTTTCAGATCAGCGACACCGGAGAAAACGGCTGAAATCTGCTCGAAACGCAGCTTCGCCTCGCGGGCCAGGAGGCGGGCTATAGTGGTCTTGCCGCAACCCGGGCCACCCCAGAGGATAAGGCTGGGCAGCGTGTTGCGTCTGAGCATCTGGCTGAGCATGCCTGAAGGCCCGAGCAAATGATCCTGCCCTACCACCTCATCGAGGTGTCTGGGGCGCAGGCGATCGGCCAGAGGTTGCGTCTGACGCGTTATTTCTGGCGCTGATGGCGTCACAACGGGCCGGGGAGACGCAGCATAGGCCTGCCCCTTGCCCACACGAGGGGGCGGGGCGCCGAACAGATCCGCATTGCTGTCATCGCGCATGGCGCCTCTCCCTTTTATCGTCCCGAAGCAGGTCGAAACGCATCTCGCCGAAGCCGGGGCTTGCGCCCATCAGCCCTTTAACTGCTATCCGCCTCGTCTCGCCTTTTATTTGGCAAGCTGGCGCATGACGCCGGGTAATAGCATGGCAAAGGGATTGACCGAGAGTGTCGGATTGCTCGCCGTGCCCGTCACCGTGAAAGTCGCGGCAAGGAGCCCTCCGCCTTTTTCGGGAGAGAACAGCTTGCCCACATTGGGCAGGCGCCCCGGCGCAGCGTTGATGCCGAATACCGGCACCACCGTGCCCTGAAGATCGAGCTTGCCCTGATCGAGGCCAATCTTCCCCTCAAGCGTCGCACCGAGAGCCGGATTGCCAAGATGCCCCTCACGAATCGTCATGACATCATTGGATATCTTCACCGGCAAACGCAGATGCTGCACCTCGAAGCGTTCCTCACTGGCCTGAGACCAGTTGAAAACGGAGAGATGGGTGGCCGCGGTCAGGGCAGCAGGTGGCTGCATGAATGTAAACGGCGAAACGGAAATGACGCCATCGAAGGGGGGCAGCTGCCCGGCGCCACCATCGCCGACATGCCCGGCGATCTGAGCCTTTCCGCCTTCGAGCCGCGCCGTCATCCCGGTCTGGTTCAGCAGCATGCCCAGATTTTCAACATCGAGCTGCAGATAACGCCCGGCGCCCCGAGGCATGAGCTGCATCTTTACAGCAACGGGCTGGCGTGCAGAAAAATGCCCGGTTTCCAGACGATTATTCCGATGCTCGAGGTGAGCCACGACCCCGCCGAAAGAGCCGGTCGGGCTGTAGAACAGGCGGTCAGTGGCGAGATCGACATTCCACCGCATTTCAGGCGCCGATTTCGCCATGGGCTTCACGGGGGGCTTCGCTGCGGGTTTCGCTGTCGGAAGCAGAGGCGTTCTGGCGCTCTTCTCTTTTTTATCATTACCATGGAGCAGAGGAGCGAGATCGAGATCATGCGCATGGACATGCACATTGATCGGCGCGCCCTCGAAACTCGGCAATTCGATCACCGCATCGCCATTCGATCGGCCGATGACAAAATTATCGAGGGCCAGGCTGCGCACCTGACCTTCGGTAACCTGACCACGTCCCGCGACATGCAGACCCGGGCCTTCTGCCGAGATCTGGTCGAGCGCCGCGACATGCCCGTCTCTCAAACCGATATGAGCTGAGGCTGTCGCCTCATCGCCCTGCATCTTGCGCCAGACGGGGATGGTCAGCGCGGCATCGGCAAGATTCAGGGCAAGCAGCAGATCGGCATGCCCGTCGAAACGGGCCTTGTAATCGGCCACAAGCTGCGCCCGCCCCTTGAACAGGCTTTGACTGCCGATATGCGAGCGCTCAAGCGCCACCTCGTCGAACACCGAAACGGCATGGACCTGCTCTCGCAGCCCCCCGTCACGACTGAGAAAATTCTCTTCGAGCCGGGCGGTGGTCGGCACGTTGTCGAGCAGACCGCTGCCGTCTAGGCTGAGGTGACGCTCCGTCGCCTTCATCGTGCCCGAAGCGCCGGTCAGATCGCGCCCTAGCACCACATTTCCCAGAGCCACATTTTCGAAACGCGCTTCGGCCGTGACATGGATCTGGCCGTTTTCGATATGAGACGACAGAGGCAGGCTTATCTGCCCCGTCACCACCACCGGGCCTGAAGAATGGGTGAACGGCAGCGGATGACGCGACAAGAGGTGAAGCCTCGGGTGCGCCAGCAGCGCGAGATGCGCCGCCAGATCGCCGGAGAGGGCGAGACTGATCGTGCCCATCTGGTCACGGGCCATCAGATCGCTGATCAGCATACTGCCGCCGTCGAGGTGCAGTCGGGGCGCATTTCTGGCATCGCTGCTGGGTTGTGCACCGCCCAGAAAATCGATCTTGAGCGTGTCCGGTCCGGCAAAGCTGAACCGCGCCGAAACATCCTCTGCGGGCGGTATCGGTCTCAGCCAATGCACCGTTGTGTCATCCACTTCGAGACTCGCAGAAGTCTGAACCGGGCGCAGATGCTCCCAACCCGTTTCGCTGCGTATCGTCGCGGCAATGGAGAGCCCCTTGCCTGTGCCTTGTGTCAGATTGCGCGTCACCCAGCGCCGCGCACCCTTCATGACAATGCGTGGCCAGATAGCCGCCATATGGGGCACATCAAGCGTCGTGGCCGAGGCAGAGACCTGACCGTCTATCTGTCGAGCCCGTGTCAACGAATCGATATGCAGCGTGCCGCCTGCGGCAAAATGCGTGGGATGGCCAAGATCGTCGACAAGGGTAATGCCCGCCTGTACGCCATCGATGACGGACTCCTTCCCCTGCAAAGCGAAATGAGCGGTAACGATACCCTCACTAATCTGAAGCGGCTGGTCATCTTTCTGGTCGATCGTCCCCTTGCCGAGCCGGAGGAAGAGCGTGGCATCGGGCATCGGCAATGCGTTCTTTCCCGCGCGGTTCGGCGGCAAAAGCTGGAATTGCACATCCAGCGCTACCGGCACGTGCCATGCCTGGCTATGGGGCAATAATCCCGCGAAAAGGGTCGGCATCACCGGGCCGAGCGCCGCCTGCCAGGAGGCGCCCCCATCCTGGCCTGCAACACCAAGCGCCTCAAACGGCATCCTCGGTTCTGCGGCAGGGCCGAACGTCCCGTTCATCTTGCCGAACCAGCCGGTCTGCGCCGCATCGACCGGGCGATCGAGCCTAGCCCCGGTAAAATGCAGTGCGAGATCACCGAAGGCCTGATCATGGCCCGGCACGGCATCGCGCAGAACGGCAGTCACATCATGCAGTGTCAGACTATGCAGAAATGCGATCGAAAACCCGCCAGAGCGGGAGGGCCGATGCACGGCACCTGGCCAGTCGAGATCGACGTTGCCATCAGGCGTACGACGCAGAATGATCCGTGCCGTGTCGACGTCGAGACGCGTTGGTTCGAAGGCGCCGCGTAGAAGCGGCGCCATTCTGAGCGCCATGCGCGCATCACGGGCGGCAAGCGTCGCGCTGCCATCCTGACGAAGGATACGCAGCCCCGTCGCTTCAACGATCAGAAGGGGATGGACATGTTTCAGCCCCGGCTGCCAGCTCAGAAAAACCCTGTCCCAGGTCAGACGACCGGCGGGGTGGTCAGGCTGTTGCCCGGCCTGAACTGCAACAGGGGTGAAATGCCTGGCAATCCCGGTAACATCGAGCGGGCCGGCAGAGAGACGCCAGAGAAATGCCGCGCCGGCCACAAGCAGGAAGGCAAGTGGCAGGGTTACGACAAGCGCCCCGAGACGGAACGCCCGCCAGGACGCACGATGAAAGAAATCGTGCGGCACTATTTCGATGAAAACCTACAATTCGGAGGCGGCTTCGGTCACTAGGGCGACGTGCTCGGCAGGCTTCACCTTGCGCCAGATGGCGCGGATCACACCATCGGCGTCGACCAGAAACGAACTGCGCTCCATGCCGAAATAGGTCTTGCCATAATTGGTCTTCTCAACCCAAGTGCCGTAGCGATCGGCCAGTTCATGCTCGGCATCGCTGGCGAGGATGAAATCGAGCCCGTATTTCTTGGCGAAACGCTCGAGCTTCTCGACTGGGTCGGGGCTGATGCCGATCACTTTCAGCCCCAGAGTGCCGAGTGTCTGCTTCTGGTCGCGCAGGTCGCATGCCTGGGTCGTGCATCCCGGCGTATCGGCCTTGGGATAGAAATAAACCAGATAGGGCTGCCCCTTCAGAGCCTCGCTGTCGATGGTCTGGCCACCGCAAGCAGGAAGGGAGAAAGCGGGCGCCCTATCGCCAATAGCTACCATGATGAAATCGAGACCTCGTGCTCAATATGCGGGATATGCCGGGTAGGAGGGATAGACTGCAACCGGCGGCGGGTAAACCACCCGCGGAGGCGGCTGATAGACCACTGGCGGGGGCGGAGCGTAGATGACAGGCGGCGGCGGCGGCGCGACATAGGGACGAGCGATCGCACCGATCACCGCGCCACCTACAAGACCACCGACCAGACCGCCGACAAAGGCGTTACCGCCCCCGCCGCGATGCCAGCCGCGATCGCCACGCCAACCGGGGCCCCCTCCATGCCAGCCGGGGCCACCGCCCCAGCCATAGGGATGAGCCTGAGCCAAGGGAGCGCCCCCCAGAAGACCTGCAAGGGGCAGAGCCGCGAGGCCAATTTTCAGGATATGACGCATTTGGAAACCTCCTCGACGGACCGGGCCAAACAGAGCGGCCGATCCGACATGAACGTTATACCCCGGATATGGTGTCGAATTTTGGACGGAACAGGACAAAAAACGGGCAGAAATGTAACATAATCGCGCAGAACGGCCCATTTAGCGCTTCCAAAGGGCTGAAACGACCTAGTGTGCCAGCTTCAGCGCGTCAATTTCGTGAAAGCCCTCAGGCTCCTTGAAAATCTCGGGGCCCTGTGGCGTCTCGGCATAGGTCACCGCGCGAATCAATGGTGTGCCGTCATGTGTCGCCAAAAGCAGCACACCATTATCGGCGTAGCAGAAATCGGCACTCCGCCCATCCGTATCGGTTGTCGTCCAGTGGGTGCAGTTCTGGTTGGCCACGCGATCCGCTGCCCCCCTGACCCACTGACCCGAAGCCCGCTCTCCGGGTGGCGCGAACTGGGAGTCCGGCGCGCCCGAAACCGTGTAGGTCTTGGCGCGCGTATCGACCACAGAAAGACGATGTGCGCGATAATCGGTCAGCATGATCAGCCCCGTCGACGTCATGTCGAGACGCTGCTGCCAATGGCCCGCGTTCCAGCGCATACGCTGAGGATAGATCTGCCCGTCCGGCCCGGTTGCCTCATAGGTGACATCCACATCGACCTGCGGCGTCACATAAGGCGTGGAAGCAGTAGACGCAGCGGTCTCATCCGCCATAGCCGACGAGACCGTGGGAGAGAGCGTGGCCAGAGCGAGGCCGCAAAGGGCAAAAGCCTTCATGATCACGGCTTGGCAGAGCTCTGCGGACCCGCACCGTGCGGGATGGGCATCTGGGCCGTGATCTGCTGGTAATCGGCAGGCGGGACAAACAGCGTATCGGCGATAGGCCCGTAGGTAACCTTCTGCGCTTCGAGCTTGCCGTGCAGCCCATCCGCATCGACGCCCTCCTCGCTCAGGATAACCCCGTCTTCCGTCACGCAGGCCAACGCCTTGCCGTGGGTGGTGGTGATGGTCCATTTGTTACATGCAAGACCCGCTACCGTTCCGGTGCCGTCAGGAGCGTATTGCATCGACATGTCGAGCATGAACGGATTACGCAGGCCATGCTTGGGCGCAAAGCTCGTATAGACGCGCTGCTTATGCATGATCAGCGTCACGCGCTGGGCGGGTCGGTCGAGAATGGTCGAACCAGCATGGTCCGCTGCGTCGATGCGCAGCTTGTCACCCTCGGCCTTGAACTGCACGACGGCCTGGACGGGATTGGGCATTTTTTCAGGCTGCACCGAATAAACCACCGTGACGTCGCGAGAAGGCGAAAGTCGCGGGTGCTGCTGGGCCAGAGCCGTGCCTGCCCCGCCCGTCATGAGGGCGACCAGCGAAAGCGCCGTAGCGCCCTTTACTTGGAACATCGACATTTTATTCCCTCCAATACGCCCTAACGAGCGTCGATACCGTCACGAAGACGGATGATCTCCTGTCGGAGCCTGCCCAGCGTGACATCTTCTTCCCACGATGCCTCAATCCCGACCGCGCGGTCCAGCATCAAGCGATAGTCTGCATCACGAACGGTGAGACAACCGAATGTTTCCAGATGCGCGGTCGGAAACTGCGTATCGAGCAGCACGAATCCTGAGCTACGCAGTGACGCGACTAGATGAACGAGCGCCGTCTTCGAGGCGTCCGTTTGTCTTGAGAACATGCTCTCGCCGAAAAACGCCCCGCCCAGCTTCACGCCATAAAGCCCGCCGACGAGCGCGCCGTCGGTCCAGGTCTCGATCGAATGCGCGTGACCGAGTCGATGCAAGAGACTGTACTGCGCCTGCAGACGCTGGCTGATCCAGGTACCGCCTCGCCCCGGAATCTCGGCGCAGCACCGGATTACCTCATCGAAACACCGATTGCTCGTTACGTCGAAACGCCCCTGAAGCAGGGTGCGGGCGAGTCTGCGTGAAAGATGAAAGCCCGAATTGAGCGGAAGAATGCCGCGCTCCTCCGGGCGATGCCAACTTATATCCTCGCAATCGCGCCCGTCGGACATCGGAAAGATGCCCTGTCGGTAGGCGCTGAGAAGATGCACCGGCGTGAGCGGATCAGGCTGCATGACACGCATCCCGTCGGCGCTCCGAAAGCCAGTGCGGTTTCCGATGGGCACTAACGGACTCATCATGATAGGAGAGCTGGCCCCCACCGCGAGATGGAATTCCCGAATGCCCCTGACCTTCGTTTATCTGATCGGCATCGCCCTTAGCGCTGTTCTCGCCTTTTTCGCACCGCATTATCAGGTGCTGGCGTTCGTCATGACAGCGCTGTTCTCGATCCAGCTCGTTCCGGTGGGATTGTTCGAGGCATTCCACACGCCGAAATCGGAATAGGCTCACTGCCGGTGGCCGGGTAGCGCGCTTGGCCGGAATATTCCCACGCGAAGGCGAGCTGGGACAACGCCAGCCATGGCAGCAGACCCCGTGGTGGTGACTCCCAGGGTCACGCCTCCAGACGAAACCCGTTTCGAAGTAGTACCTTCTGAAAGGCCATGCTTTTGAGCGCCGTCGTTCATGGCGAAAAACTTCCCGCACAAAGCCCCTTGGGCGGCGCATTACGATGTCGCGTCGGCTGGCCCTGTCTGGCGCATATGCTGGGCGGTGTCGCGCACGATCGGCCCATGCTGCCTTTCGAGACGCCTGATGGTAAACTGTGCCCGCGCGACCGCGCGATAATGCGACAGAAACGCAGCGTTCAGCGAAGCGCCGCAAAGAGCCCCGGCCACAGGCACCATTTGCAACGCGAATTTGCGCGACAGGCCGATACCGTAATGCGAGGCAACTTCGGCAATCAGCAGAACGATGGGCTTTCCGCGCATCAGCGCGCGCGCCGAGAAGAACCCGAGTTCGCTCTCATTGCCCGACTGACCGGCGAGAAAACCTCTCAGCGCAAAGACTTCCAGACAGGCCCGGCGTGTGTCTTCGTCGCTCAGATCTTCACCTTCCTCACGGGCGACACGGGCGATCTCGCGCATGATCGTCAAGGTCGTGAAGCCGATATCGGGCATAAGCCCGACGACACCGCCAAAACCGCCAAGCGCGCCCGAAACGGCGACCGCCGCCTGAGCCGCCGGGTCGCGCCATTTGGGTGCCTTGATGGACGATTCCTGCGCCATGCCCAGAATCGCAATATCGAAAGCCCGCGTAATCGACGCCTCGGCAAGACCTTGCAGCTTGGCCTGTATGTTAGGCGCCATGCCAAGGCCCTGCATGCCTAGGCGGGTTGCCTGACCGACGGCGCCACCCATCAGATCGGCCAGGCGCACAAGCACACCGCGCCCATGCTCCACCTTGGCGAGCGCAGACTGAAGCTGAGCCAGAGACTCGCTATCGAGAGAAAGCGGGGCGATTTCGCCGATTCCCGGGATCGTCGATCCGGTCGCTGAAGCCATGAATTCTGTTCTCCCTGAACTGAGCGCGCCCGCAAGGCGGGGCATGGCACGGGTCTGTGGACATTAGGTCCGTCGCAGCAAACGCAACGCCCGACCCGACCGGCAGTCACCAAACTTTGTCGCAAGGCCGCTTTTTTTTCATCCTACAACGTCGAGAGAGAACGAAACAGCCGCACCCCTGTTAGAATGATGAATAGCGCAGGCAGGAGCCCTTGATGCCCAGTACATTCCCCTTATCCCGGTTCGGCCTCGGTATCGCCACGCTGGCCGTTCCTCTCCTTCTCAGCCCTGGTCGCGCCGCAGCCGATCCAGCATCCCAGCTCCATGCCATGGAGCGACCGCTCACTCCGGTCGAGAAGGTCGCCCTGCCCGATGGCGGCGCGCCTCCGCCGCCTCACGGCTATGAGGTGACGGAGGATTTTGACAATTCGCTAAGGGGCTATTCCTATACGGTTCGCTCCCATCAGGCGCTCGGCCTGCCAGGGGCGGAGGCCCATCAATCCACACAGATTCCAAACGATGCACCGTCGCATTTCTCGTTTCTGGGCTGGCCGGTCAAGTTCAATGCGCCCGTGCGCCCGCCTTATGAGAATTCAGCCTATCATAACTATGCCGGCTCACCGGGTAACGGCCAGACAGACGTGGTCGCGCAATCCGACGCAGCAGGCACGGCTTTATGGACCAACAACCAGAGGTAGAGATCATGACCAGCCCACAGCCCGGCGACGGGGTCTCAACAGTCAATCCAGCCAATGGCGAAACCCTGGCGCATTATCCGTTTCTGACGGATGGCGCTGTGCAGGACATGCTGCGATCCGCAGAACGGGGCTTCGAGGGCTGGCGGGCCAAATCGCTCGGCGCGCGACTCGATCTGCTGCATCGCTTCGCCACGCGCCTGCGTGAGCGAAAGGAAGAGCTGGCGCGTCTGGCAACTCTCGAGATGGGCAAATCCGTCAGTTCAGCACGCGCGGAAGTCGAAAAATGTGCTGCGGTGATCGACTGGTACAGCAAACATGCCCCTGCCCTGCTGCGCGACAAGCCAATGCCGGTGCCCATGGGCGAGGCCCATCTCAGCTATGCCCCGACCGGTATCGTTCTGGCCGTGATGCCGTGGAATTTCCCCTACTGGCAGATCGTCAGGGCCGCCGTGCCGATCATGGTTGGAGGCAACGGGTTTATCGTCAAACCGGCAGAGAACACGCTGGGTTGCGGGCTCCTGCTCAATGAGATCGCCCGCGATTGCGACCTCGATGACGTTTTCATGAGCGTCAATCTCTCACGCGAGCAGACCGCCCATGTCATTGCCGATCCGCGGATCAGCGGCGTGACGGTGACGGGCAGCGTGCGCGCCGGGCGCATTCTGGCTGGAATCGCCGGACAGCACGGCAAGAAATCCCTCCTCGAACTCGGCGGGTCGGACCCGTTCATCGTGCTTGCCGATGCCGATCTCGACAAAGCAGTCGATGCAGCCGTCACGGCGCGTTTTGCCAATTGCGGTCAGGTCTGTATCGCCGCCAAGCGTATTATTCTCGAAGCGCCGATTGCCGAGGCCTTCAGCGAGAAATTCCTCGCCAAAGTGCGCGGATTGTCTCTGAGCGACCCGATGGATGACGACGCGTTTATCGGCCCCATGGCGCGCGCCGATCTGCGCGACGGGCTGCATGAGCAGGTGCGTCGTAGCGTCGCCGAGGGCGCTCAGCTCGTGATCGGCGGCGAGCCGATCGACCGCCCCGGTGCCTGGTATGAGCCAACTGTGCTCACAGGCGTCACCCGTCATATGACCGCGTTCAAGGAAGAGCTTTTCGGCCCGGTTGCCTGCCTGATCGAGGCCCGTGACACCGATCATGCCATCGCCCTTGCCAATGACAGCGCCTACGGGCTGGGCGCCAGTCTCTGGACACAGAATGCTACCCTCGGTCAGGCGTTGTCGCAGCGTATCGAATCCGGCAGCGTGTTCATTAATCGCATCACCGCCTCCGACCCGGCCCTGCCCATCGGCGGCGTCAAGGCCAGTGGCTACGGGCGTGAACTGACCGAGCTTGGCCTCTACGAGTTCATGAATATCAAGACTGTCTGGACCTGCTGACTCCGAAGCCCAACTGCTGCCTGCCCCCTGAAGAACATTCCGGGGGTAGGCTAAGCGACCGACCGCCCCCAGCCGCCCCCTCACCCGATCCGACCTGCGCGCAAAAGCTTCTTGTGTTATATCTTAAGATAGTACACTCTTAAGATATAACAGGAGATATAAATGCTTTTTCGTCATCATTTACGCCATGTTTTCAGCCGTCATGACGGCTTCGGCGGCGGGGCCGGCCATCGTTTCGGGGGGCGCTTCGGTCGCCATCGCGGCGGCGAGGTTCCGAGCGGTCGCAAGCTCAGCGCCGAGGAGTTGCAACTCGTGATCCTCGCCCTGCTGCAACAGAGCCCGGCCCATGGTTATGAAATCATCCGCAGGCTCGAGGGGCGGTCGAACGGCTTCTACAAGCCCAGCCCTGGCATGGTTTATCCCGCCCTTACCTATCTCGAGGAAATCGGCCAGGCCGCCGTCAGCCAGGAAGGCACGCGCAAGCTCTACACGATCACCGAGACCGGCAGCGCCCATCTCACGGCGAACAAGGCCGAAGCGGATCGCATTCTCGATATTCTCGAACGCATCGGCGCCCGCATGAGCGAAGTGCGCGAGGCCTTTGCCGGGTTGCACGATCTCGACCCTGAAGCTGCCGACGGACTCCACAAGGCGCGCCATCTTCTCAAGACAGCGCTCTATGCAAGACGTGGGTGCAGCCCGGTCGAGGCGCGGCGCATTGCGGCCATACTGACGCGGGCTGCTGCCGACATTGCCGAAGGGGAAAATTCGTGACGCAAGCCAGCTTTAGCCCCACAAAGATCCGTCATCCGCTGCGGCTCAGGCGCATCACGGTGGCCCAGATCATCCCGCTTTCGGACACAATGCGTCGCGTTGTTTTCACGGGTGAGGATCTGCATGATTTCGTGACCGCGGGCGTCGATGATCACGTCAAGCTGTTCTTCCCCCTGCCGGGCAGTGACGAGCCGGTTCTGCCGGATCTGGGCGCAGACCGAAGCGCGCTGCGCGACCCGCGCATCATCGCCCGTGACTACACGCCACGGCGTTTCGACGAGGAGCAACGCGAGCTCGTCATTGATTTCGTGCTGCATGAGGACGGCCCTGCCACGCAATGGGCCGCACAGGCAAAACCGGGACAGAGCCTGGGTATGGGTGGGCCGAAAGCCTCGCATATCGCCCCCGAGGCGCTAACGACACATCTGCTGATCGGCGACGATACGGCCCTGCCCGCCATTGCCCGCACGCTCGAAACACTGGCGCCCAACCATCGTGCCATCGTGCTTCTGGACACGCGTGAGAGCGAGAAAACCTATCCGCTGATCAGCCAAGCCTGGATCGAGGTGCATCGCTGCGAAAAAGGGGGTGACGAGACCCTGCCGGACCTGCTGCGTCACGTCGTACTGCCCTCGGTCAACAAGCTCAATGTCTGGATTGCCGCTGAGATCGACGTGGTGCGCAGACTGCGCGATCATCTGGTCAATGAGGAAGCCGTGCCCCGCACACAGATACGCGCTGCCGGTTACTGGCGGCATGGTGATGCTGCCGGGGGTGGCCGTCTCGAAACATGACAGCGCTCCTGATGACAGCGTTCCGGCGCCAGCGTACGCGCTTCAGGCGATGAACTTCGCCTGAGCCTTGCGCAGTGAGTCGGGGGGCAATGCGCCGTCCGGGGTGTGAGCATCCTGAATGCCAGTACCGAGCGCCGTCACGACCGGCAGGACACCGCCCCAAAGCGTTGAGGGTAGATCGACCGGGTCTTCCACCGGCGGCCCGGTCCGCATCTTGGCGCTCGCCGCCTCAATATCGACAGCGATCACGCCGGTCGCCTTGAGTTCCTGAACACTCATGGCTCTGACCTCACCGCTGCGCCCGGGCAACAAATGGTCGGTAATCGCGTCAAGCGCACGCGCATGTTCCTCACCCGTGACTTTTCTCGCCTGACCATGCACCACCGCGCAGCGGTAATTGACCGAGTGATGAAAAGTCGAGCGCGCCACCACGATGCCGGTCAGTTGCGTGACCGTTACGCAAATCTTCAGCCTGTCCAACCCCATCAGTCGGGTTTTGGAGGCGCCATGCAGATAAAGTGTGTCGCCCAGACGCGCATAGGCCATGGGCATCACCATCGGCCTTTCCTCAGCCACAAAACCCACATGACCCACGAGGCCTGCATCGAGAATGGCGTGAATGGTCGCCTCGTCATAACGCGCGCGTTTACCCTGACGGGCCTTTGCATAATCGGGAACCAACCTCGCCTCCTCTGTCTGACATCGCCAATCATCGCTTGACCGAAACGGGTCTAGCGCGCCAACTGGACTGCTTCTAGATCCGGTTTTTAGAAATTCCCTCATGCCAGTTTTTCTGCCTGCGTTTTTCCAGCCCGACGCGACACGTGCCGACCCGCTACCGGTGCAGCTTTTCGCCGCGCTGGGAACGGCGATACGCGCCGGGCGCATAGCCGACGGAGAAACCCTGCCCTCGACGCGCCATGCAGCGCAGGTGCTCGGCCTCTCACGCAGCTCGATCACCACCGCCTACGACCTGCTTCGCGCTGAAGGCATCATCGAGATGCGGCCCGGGCGGCGACCGAGGGCGCGCCTTTTAGCTCTCCCCGCTGCCGATCGCGTCGAAAGCATCGCACCCACCCTGTCGACGCGCGGTCAGCGCATGGCGCATGACCCGCGCAAGGCTAGCTACGCCACAGAATCGGGCCGGTTGGCGCCCGGCCTGCCCGATGAGCGCGCGTTTCCCGCCGATCTCTGGGCGCAGACCCTGCGCCGCCAGGCGCGACAGGCCCAAGGCGATGAAGCGGGCTATGGCGGCTATCATGGCGCGCAGGCCCTGCGTGAAACGCTCTGCGCCCGTCTGGCCAGCGATCGCGGTCTTGCGGTCACGCCAGAGCAGATCCTGATTACGCCCGGCACGCAGGCATCTCTCAGCCTCATCACGCAGATCATGACCGATCCGGGCGATATCATCGCCATGGAAGACCCCGGCTATGTCGGCGCAAAAGCGAGTTTTCTGGCGGGCGGCGCGACCCTCTGCCCGGTGCCGGTCGATAGCGATGGCATGCAGGTCGAGGCGCTGCCACAGGAAGCGCGCCTCATCTATATCACGCCCTCGAACCAGTATCCGCTCGGCGGGCGCATGGGGCTCGGGCGGCGCCTCGCTTTGCTCGAGCGCGCGCGCAACCAGGGCGCGCTTATCATTGAAGACGATTACGACAGCGAATTTCTCTGGCATGGCCGCGAAATTGCGGCACTCGCCGCCCATGGCAGCGGCACGGAATGTGTCTATCTCGGCTCAGCCTCCAAGGCGCTGTTACCCGGCCTCAGACTCGGCTGGATGGTGGTGCCAGCTGCCCTGATCGATCCGATGAGAGTAGCGCATCGCACCACGGGCTGCGCTGCCAATCTTCACGCCCAGCTGGCCTTGTCGGAAGTGATGGCATCGGGCCAGTACCGCAGGCATCTGCGCCATATCGCACGGCTTTATCAGAGCCGGGGCGAAGCGCTGTATGAGGCGCTGCGCGACTGCGAGGGGGTTACTGTGGCCCGGCCTCGCGGCGGCGTGCAGCTCGGCCTACGCTTTGAGAAAAAAGGCGCCGAAACGCGCTGCCAGAATGCACTGGCCGAAAGGGGCTATCGTGTCGCCCGGCTTTCGGCCCTTTGCCTTGCGGCGCCGCAGGAAGGGCTCGTGATCGGATTTGCGACCCTGCGCCCCAGCGACCCGGCACGTATCGCCGCTGCGATACGAAAAACCCTCTCTGCGCCCGCAGAAAGCTGAAGCAGAAAGGATTCAGGGAGCAGGCTATTTTTTCTGCCACTGTCCAAGCTGGCAGAGATACGCCCACTCGCCTTCGCGCACAGGCGCCACGGAAAGACGCGACTGACGCAAAAGAGCCATTTCCGAAAGGGTCGGGTCGGCTTTGATCATCGCGAGCGAGACCGGGTTGGCAAAAGCGCCACGCGCCCTCACATCGACACAGACCCATTTCCCGCCTTCGCCGGTCGGGTCGGGATAGGCTTCACGCACGACTTCAACCACACCCACGATCTCCTTGTCAGAGACCGAGTGATAGAAAAAGGCCAGATCGCCGCAACGCATGGCAGAGAGATTGTTACGCGCCTGATAATTCCGCACCCCGGTCCAGGGCTCGACCCCGTTTTCGACCTGTTGCTGCCACGAAAACGTCTCTGGCTCGGATTTGATCAACCAGTATTGCATCAACGCCCCTCTTCCATCGGCTCAGCCTGTGGCGAGCGCGTGAATTAATTCGCTCAGCCCCGCTCCCCCCGTCGATTTTTTTGCCTTATCAAAACGAGTTCCGATCAAAAAACTTCATCGGATGGGGCCATTCTCGGGCTATACCATGCCCGAACGCCGCAGGAGAGAGGCCAAGAGTGACGAAAGCGACGCATCAGACCCCTTCAGGGCGGCCCGTGCCAGGGGGCTTCCTGCATCGCTTCGCCAATCCCGGTCGCTTTCTGCGCCTGTCACGCTGGCTCTTCCCCGTGCTGTGCGTCACCTCCTGCTTGTTTCTCGCCGTCGGTTTGATCTGGGCGCTGCTCTTTTCCCCCGCCGACTGGCAGCAGGGCGATGCGGTGCGCATCATGTATCTGCATGTTCCCATGGCGATTCTGGCCTCGGCCGGCTACGCCGCACTGGCACTGTGCGGCGTGCTATCCTTGGTCTGGAAACACCCGCTCGCCGATCTCGCCGCCGTCGAAATCGGGCCGATCGGCGCCGTGATCACGGGACTCTGCCTGATCACCGGAGCGTTATGGGGCAAGCCCATGTGGGGCGCCTGGTGGGTCTGGGATGCCAGACTGACCTCTGTACTGGTGCTCTTCTTTCTTTATCTCGGTCATATTGCGCTCATCCAGGCTTTCGACGACCCGCAGCGCGGCTATCGTGCCGCTGCGGTTCTGGCCATTGCCGGGGTGATCGATCTGCCGATCATCAAGTTCAGCGTGAACTGGTGGAATACGCTTCACCAGCCCGACAGCATCACCCTTACCCACGCGCCCACTATGCCGTCTTCGATGCTGCTGCCTCTGTCGCTCTGCATGATCGGTTTCTCGGCAGGATTCGCCGCGCTCGTGACAGGCAGGCTGAAAGCCGCCATTCTCGAGACACGCGCCCAGCAGATGCTGACCCGACGCACCCGCCCGCTAAGCGACGTTGCATGATCCACCTTACCTACACGCACTGGCCCTATATCGCGGCTTCATACGGCTTTGCCCTGCTCGCCATGCTCTGGCTGAGCATTCAGCTTACCCTGCGCCTGCGCCACGCGACGACACGGCTGGCCCTGCTCGAACGCCATGACGCGCGCAGAAAGCCGACTGCATGACGCCCCCTTCCTCTCCGATCAACACGTCACAGCAGCAGACTGGGCGTCAAACCGGGCGCCAAACGAAGCACATGACCCGCAAGAGCCGCCGCCTCTGGCTGGTTCTGGCCTGTCTGGCCTGTTTCGCCGTGGCGGCCGGGCTGGTGCTCAACGCGTTTTCGTCCAGCATCGTGTTTTTCATGGCGCCGTCGCAGATATTGAAAGCCCCGCCGACCGCCGATCGGGTGGTCCGTCTAGGAGGCATGGTGGTCGCGGGCTCTCTCAAGCGTCGCGTAGAAGGGCAGACACCCATCAACCTGTTCGAGATCACGGACGGACAAGCCGCCGTCGATGTGCGCTACGAGGGCATTCTTCCCGATCTGTTTCGCGAGGGGCAGAGTGTCGTGGCGCTTGGCACCTATCGACAAGGGGACGGTTTCATCGCCTCGGAAGTTTTGGCCAAGCATGACGAGACCTATATGCCCAAGGAAGTCGCCGATGCCCTGCAACGCAGCGGCAAATGGGACCCGAAATTCGGCAAGCCTCCATCGAGCGACGCTCTGAACAGCATGGCCCGTGGGGCGACAGGTGGTTCGGGCGGTCGATGAGTAGTTTTTTCGGCCCTGAACAGGGACATTATGCTCTCGCTCTCGCCTGCGTGCTGGCACTCGCCCAATGCGTTTTGCCGCTATGGGGGGCGTGGCGCGGAAGGCGTTTCATGCTCGATCTCGCACCACGTCTGGCCTTCGCCCAGCTTCTCGCACTGACCTATTCGTTCTTAAGCCTGATCGTCTGTGCGGTGCAGGATGATTTCTCGGTGCAGAACGTCGCTGCCAATTCGGCACTGAGCAAGCCGCTTCTGTATAAAATCACCGGAGTCTGGGGCAATCACGAAGGGTCGGTGCTGCTCTGGGCCCTTATCCTTGCCCTCTGCGGCGGGGCCGTCGCCCTGCTGGGGCGAGACCTGCCTCTGGTTCTGAAGGCACGCGTTCTGGCCGTACTCGGCGGTGTCTCGACAGGGTTTCAGCTTTTTTGCCTGCTGACGTCCAACCCCTTTGCGCGCGTCTGGCCTGCCCCGGCAGACGGACAGGGAATGAACCCCCTGCTTCAGGACCCCGGCCTCGCCTTTCATCCCCCGGTTCTCTACACCGGCTATGTCGGCTTTGCGGTGCCCTTCGCCTTCGCCGTAGCCGCCCTGATCGAGGGCCGTGTCGATGCAGCATGGGGGCGATGGGTGCGTCCCTGGGCCGCCGCCGCCTGGTGCTTTCTGACCTGTGGCATCGCGATGGGCTCGTGGTGGTCGTATTATGTGCTCGGCTGGGGCGGCTACTGGTTCTGGGACCCGGTCGAAAACGCCTCGCTCATTCCCTGGCTGACAGGAACGGCGCTGGTGCATTCGGCCATCGTGGTCGAAAAACGCGACGCGCTGCGCATCTGGACCGTGCTGCTGGCCATCGCCAGCTTCTCTTTTTCGCTTTCCGGCACCTTCCTCGTGCGCTCGGGTATTCTCAACTCGGTTCATGCCTTCGCCAATGATCCGGCGCGTGGTGTTTTCATTCTCGGCCTGCTGGCGCTGGTGATCGGCGGATCGCTTCTACTCTTTGCCTGGCGGGCTCCCAGCCTCACAGCCGGGGGTATTTTCGCGCCCATCTCGCGAGAGGGCGGGCTGGTACTCAATAATATCCTGCTCTGTGCGCTCTGCGCCGTTGTCGTGACCGGCACGATGTATCCGCCCTTCATGCAGATCCTGACCGGGCGCACGCTCTCTGTCGGCAAACCGTTTTTCGACGCCACCACCATACCCCTGGCCTTGCCGCTGATGGGCGCCATGGCGCTCGGAACGCTGCTGCCCTGGAAGCGCGGCCATCTTCGCCCTCTGCTGCGCCGCCTGCGTGTAGCAGGGTCGATCGCGCTCCTGGCGCTGGTTACGGGTTGTTTTTTGCTCAGCGGCTTCCTGCCTGCCCTCTGCGCTGCCGCTGCGCTCTGGGTGATCATGGCGAGCCTGACGGACCTATCCACGCGTCTCGGCCTGCGGGATGGCCTGACCGTCATACGCCAGCGTCTGAGCCGCCTGCCACGCGCCATATGGGGAAGCGCCATCGCCCATATCGGCATGGGGGTGACGGTGCTGGGTATTACGGGCATGTCGCAGGCCCAACACGCTGTCGTCGAGATCGGTATTGGCCAGACGCTCCATCAGGGTGCGCTCGACTGGCGCCTGGTTTCGGTCAGAAAGGAAACGGGGCCGAACTACAAGGCACTCGTGGCCGATCTGACGGTCTCGCGCCACGGTCGCGTGATCGCCACGCTGCATCCCTCGCGGCGGGATTTTGCGAGCCAGCATCAGGTGACGACCGATGTTGCCATTCGCACCAATCTTCTGCGCGATCTTTATGCCGCACTCGGCGAAAGCCATGGCAATGGCGTTGATGCCCGCTATGTGCTGCGCCTGCATAACAACCCTCTCGCCCCCTGGATCTGGCTTGGCGGCGTCATCATGGCCTTTGGCGGCGCGCTATCTCTCACCGATAGGCGCCATCGTTTCGGCGCACCGAAAAAGGCACGGGGCGGGAAAGATCCCGTTCCCATGGCTCAGGAAAGCCGCTCATGAAAATCTTGACGAGGCGACGCCTGCTCATGACCCTGCCGGTCGCCGGGGCTGGACTGGCTGGGTTCGGGTGCTGGAAAATGCTTGCCGCCATGCAGGACGGCTCTTTCGACCCACATGCGATACGTCGCGACCAGCGCAACCAGATCGTGCCTGATTTTGCGTTGCCCGGCCTCTCAGGCGCGGGGGACGGGTTCGATGCCGCCGCGCTCAGTCAGAATGACAGACCTGTTCTGGTGAATTTCTTCGCCTCCTGGTGCATCCCCTGTGTTGCTGAAATGGCCGCGCTCAGAGGAATCGCGCGACAAATGCCACTTTGGGGCATCGCCTATAAGGACAAGCCGGAAGATGCCCGCCGCTTCATCACCCGCGACGGCTCGCCTTACATGCGTGTTGCGCTCGATCAGACCGGCATGACCGCCATCGATTGGGGGGTGAGCGGCGTGCCAGAGAGCTTTCTGATTTTGCCCGGCGGCCGTATCGCCTGGCATGGCGCTTCAGCACTCGATGAAACGCTGTTCCGCCGGGAAATCCTGCCGCTGGCGAACGCTGCCCCATGAGAATACGCGCTTTGTCTGCCTGCCTGCTTCTTGGCCTGGGCGCTCTGGCTCTACCTGCCCGCGCCCTCGATGATCCGTCCGAGATGTTACCCATCCCGGCGCAGGAGAAGCGAGCCGAGGCGATAGGCGCGCAATTGCGCTGCCTCGTCTGCCAGAACGAATCGATCGAAGACAGTTCGGCGTCTCTGGCACGCGATCTGCGCCATGTCGTGCGCCAACATGTCGCTGCGGGAGAGAGCAACCAGCAGATCATGGCCTGGATGACCCAGCGTTATGGCGAGTTCATCAGGCTGAAGCCCCGCTTTACTGCCTCGACCCTTCTGCTCTGGGCGATGCCCGTACTCGCTCTCACGCTTGGAGGGATACTCGCCGCCCTGATGCTGCGCCGCCCCCGCAGCACCGAGCCCCTCGATGAAAGGGAGGAAAAGCGCCTCGCCGAGATCCTTGGCGAGCAGGATATGCCAAGATGAACTGGCTCGGCTTTCTCATCTCCAGCGTCGTCATACTGCTGCCGCTTCTGGCGTTGCTCCTGCCGAAGCGACGCAACAGTGCCGCACCGGTCAGCGCGCGGCTTTCCGCGCTCACTCTCTATCATCATCAATTGCGCGATCTCGACCGCGATCGTGAGAGCGGCCTGCTGGATGATGGTGAGCTGTCGCGCTCCGAGCTGGAGATACAGCGACGCATTCTCGAGGCAGATCGGCTCCAAGAGAGCCCGCTGAAGACGCAGCCTCACCAGACCCTGCGTTTTGCCCTCCTTCTGGTGGTGCTGCCCTGTTTCGGCTTCGCTCTCTATCTTGCCAACGGCCATCCTTCCCTGCCCGCTCAGCCTCACAGGGCCACGGCAATCGCCGTGCCACCCGCAATGCAGGCGCTTTTCGACAAGCTCGACAGACAGGTCGCCAGCATGACACCGGATGACCCGGACTATGTGCGTCAGTCCGTTCTGCTCGGTCAGGTCGATGAGGCGCTCAACCGCCCCGATGACGCCCTGCGCGCCTACCGCAAGGCGCTGTCTGCACGATTCATTCCAGAACTCGCCATACAAATTGCAGAGCTACAGACCCAGCAGGACGGCCATATCTCGGCGGACAGCCTCGCCCTGTATCAAAAGGCGCTCGATGCAGCTCCTGCCGACGCGCCTTGGCGTCTCGCCGTCGAAGCCCGCATTGCGGCAGGGGAACATGACCAGTCACCCTGAATTTTCACCTCACTCGAAACAAGGTCGTCTGTTTTCGGAAAAAGCGTCATCAAGACATGACGGGCATGATGCTGCCATTTTGCTGTTGCAAAAACGTTTTCGATAACGGCAAGAGCGGTTCCATGGTGCGTCTCTCCCCCCTGCCCCGACAGCGATCCATTATAACCGGGAATTATCTGCCCGTGCCGCGCCCCCCTGCGCGGGAGACGGTCGTGCTATGCCCGGTATGTCGGGGCAAAATGCAGCGCACCGATGAAGAATGTCCCAATTGCCACGCTGTGCGCCATTTCGGCCCGACACGGCGAGAGACGATTCTAAGCGTCCTCATCGGTGTCGTGAGTGCGCCCGCCCTGTCGCTTCTGATAATCCGCCCCTCGTTCTGGACTGCTGTCATTGCGGTGGCGGGGCTGCTCGCCGGGTTCTATGTCGCGCATAGCCGCCATACGAGCGATCGCTGGCTGCGTAATCCGCGCTAAGCAGAAGACTTCGTAACAAGATGCAGCTTTCGGCAAGTCCGGCGAAACGCTAAGGGCAATAGTTATGTCTGCTTCGGCTTCACGCCCCCAACGTCGCCCCTATCTGCTGTTACGCGAACGCTATGTTTTGCGGCAGCTTTTTCTTGGGCTGCTCGGCATCACGACTGGAGCCATCGCGCTCATCTGGCTAATGCAGTCGCTACGCTTCGTCTCGCTTGTGGTCGATCGTGGACTTTCGCTGAGGGTATTCATCCAGCTGACTTCGCTAATGATCCCGTCCTTTCTCGCCGTCATCCTTCCGATCACGACCTTTCTGGTCGTGCTGTTCGGCTATCAGCGTATGGCAGGCGATCGCGAAGTGACGGTTATGCAGGCTGCCGGTTTATCGCCGTTCCAGCTGGCGCGCCCGGCAATGGCCTGTGCCCTGATCGCCACGATACTGGGCTATATTCTCAATCTGTGGCTGGTGCCGGTCTCCTATCATGCGTTCCGGCGTTATGAGTTCGAAATTCGCAATCGTATGGCCGCTTTCCTGCTTCAGGATGGCGTCTTCGCCCAGTTGTCGAAAGACATGACCGTCTATGTGCGCAAACGCGACCGCGACGGGGAAATGCATGGCGTTTTCGTCGAAGACGACAGACTGCCCAATGCACGCGCCACAATCATCGCAGAGCGCGGCAATATGGTCGTGATCGATAACCAGCCACGCGTCGTTCTATTCAACGGCTCGCGTCAGGAGATCGATCACCACACCGGGCGGCTCAATGTGCTGACATTCGAGCGAAACTCCATCGACCTCTCGAGCCAGAAGCAGGCCGAGACACAAGCACGAGACGCGTCTGAAATGTCGTTGTCCGAATTGTTTCATCCCGACCCGCGCTACGTTTCGCAACGCGATTGGGGCAAATTTGCTGTGGAAGGCTGGCGACGTCTGACGGCCCCTCTCACCACCTTTTCCTTCAGTATGATTGCCCTAGTGGCTGTGCTGAGCGGCGCGTTCTCGCGTCATGGCAATGTCAAACGGCCTCTCGGCGCCATTTTATCGGTGGTCGGGCTCATGGCCATGTCGCTGATGCTGCAGAACCTCGCAGGACGCAATCTGGGCCTTGTCCCTCTGCTCTGGGTCGTGGCCATCGTTCCGGCCATTGGCTGCAGCTACTGGCTGTTCGCCCCAAAGGGGGCGAGTGCAGCGCGAAAGAAGTCCCATGGCACGTAGTCCTCTCGCCCTGTTCAGAGAAGGCTCGGCAGGCGTCTCAGTGACGTTGTCGATCTATATCTCGCGCATTTTTACGCTCTTTGCGCTGGCCATGATCGCGGCACTGACCGGGCTCGTATCGCTTTTCGATTTTATCGATCTGCTGCGGCGCGTGGCCACCAAACCGGACGTTCCTACCAGTCTCGTCACAGAAATTGCCGGGCTCCATGTCCCCTATTTCATGATCATGATCATGCCGTTCGGCATTCTGCTTGGCGGCATCGTCTGCTTCTGGCGGCTCACGCGCTCGTCCGAGCTGATCGTGGCGCGAGCTGCCGGCATCTCGGCCTGGCAGTTTCTCGCCGCACCTCTGGCCTGTGCCTTGCTTATGGGCGGTTTCGGCACAATCGCCCTGTCGCCGCTCTCGTCATCGATGTTTCGCAAGGCAGAGTTGCTGGACGAGGCCTATCTCAAGACCGGAGGCGGCCCACTCTCGCTGAATGGCGGGGCACTCTGGCTGCGCCAGCTCGACGACGATCAGGGGAGCAAGGGCGTGGCGATCCTGCATGCGCGTCATGTTTTCATGCATGACCGCAAATTGAGCATCAACGATATCAGCATCTTCCGTCTCGACGCCCATGACCAGCTCGTGGTTCGTATCGAGGCGCCTCGGGGCGAGCTGGTCAAAGGCGCCTGGAAGCTGGAAGACGCCGCAACCGTGCGGCCTAACCACCTGCCCACGCATATTGGTGACTACCTGCTGCCGACCAACCTTTCCCTGACCCGTGTTGAACAGAGCTTCGCTTCGCCTGACACGCTTTCGGTGTGGTCGCTGCCCGGTTTCATACGCCTGCTTGAGCGCTCCGGTTTTTCATCCATACGGCATCGACTGCACTTCCAGACTCTGTTAGCTCTTCCGATCCTGTGCGGTACAATGGCTCTCGTTTCAGCTGGGTTCTCCATGCGTCCCTCGCGGCGCGGCGGTGTGGCGCGCATGCTTGGCTCGGGAATCGCTGCGGGTTTTGCGCTTTTCACCATTTCGAAGGTGGCGGCGCAGTTTGGTGAATCCGGTGCCCTCCCGCCAGTCATGGCGGCCTGGGCGCCGACTGGCGCAGGTCTCTGCTTGGCGGTAGCCTTGCTTCTGCATCTGGAGGATGGTTGATGTCGAAACGGCGTGTTGCGCATAAGAGGCGCAAGTCCTGGCTGGCTGCGTCCATGCTGGCTGGCACCGCCACGTTCGGCGCGATCCCAGAGGCCGATGCAACGATGCAGCGCCAGACCGGTCCGAAAGTTGCGGTCGGCAAACCGTCCTCGCAATCAGATCCGGTCACCTATCTGGCCGATCAGGAAAGCTACACCCGCTCGGGCGTGGCGACCTGGACAGGCAATGTGCAGGTCTGGCAGGGCGAGCACGCCATGCGCGCCGACAAGATTGTCTTTGATCGCAATACCGGCGTCATGACGGCGACCGGCCATGTAGCAATGGTCGAGCCCGACGGCAGCACCAGCTATGCCAGCTATGTCGAGCTGAGCAACGGCATGCATGATGGTGTTGCGCGGGCGATTTTTCTGCGCATGGAAGATAATGCCAAGATGGCCGCCAATGGCATGCGCCGCACCAATGGCAAGATCAACGACATGGGCAAGGCGGTTTATACGGCCTGCGAAATCTGCGCCAAAGATCCGTCGCGCGCGCCTTTCTGGCAATTGCGCGCCTATAACGCGACGCAGGACACCGAACATAAGCGCATCAATTTCAGCCATGCCTATCTCGATATGCTGGGCATTCCCATCGTTTACCTGCCGATTTTCTCGATGACGGACCCCAGCGTGAAAAGGCAGAGCGGCTTTCTCATGCCGGGCATCAACCCGCATGACCGCTATCTCGGCACGTATTTTACCATTCCCTATTTCTGGGCGATCGACGACCAGCAGGATTTGACTGTGCAGGGCCTAGTTTCCACCCGTACCGGGCCGCAAATCAGTGGCCAGTATCGAAACCAGCTCAATTTCGGCAAGATCAATCTCACCGGCGGCGTGGCCTATAGCACCCGTAAGGAAGGAAGCTACGTCAACACCTTCGGCAATACGGTGGACGGCACTAACGATAACGGTATCCAGGGCTATGTGCGTGGTAATGCCGTGTTCGACCTCGACGATCACTGGCGCGCTGGCGCCAATGTCAATCTGGCCTCCTCGGCCAACTATATGCGCGACTACCGCATCACCGGCTACGGCAATGAAACGCTGCAATCTACGGCCTATATCGACGGTTTCGGCGTAGGTTCCTATACGCGCCTCGATGGCCAGTTCTATCAGGGACTGAACCAGGGCGTCATTCGAAACTCGAATCTGCCATTCGTCCTGCCGCGCCTCAATTACGCCTTCCAGGCACAGACCGATCCGCTCGGTGGCACGTTCTCGCTGAACACTAACGACTTTAACGTCTATCGTCCTGAAGGCACGCGTGACCAGCGCGGACAGATCCAGATGAACTGGAACCGCCCGTTCCATAACGTGCTGGGGCAGATCTGGCTTCTGACGGCACGTGTGGATGCCACGGTCTATCAGGCGAGCCACCTCACCGAACAGCCGCTTTATTATACCTCGACCGGCACGCATACGACCGGCTGGGTTCTGCCAACCGTCGCGCTGAAAATGAACTGGCCGTTCATGCGTCGCTTCGCGCACGGGCACGGCTCCCAGATCCTGGAGCCCATCGTTCAGGCGATTGCCGCTCCGAATATGGGCAACAGCGCCACACGCATGATCCCGAACGAAGACAGCCTGCAATACGAATTCACCGATAGCACGCTGTTCGCGCTCAACCGCTATACCGGCACGGATCGTCTCGATGGCGGTTTACGCGGCAATGTGGGCGTTCATGGCAACTGGACCTGGCGTGGTCATGTGGTCGATTTTCTGGTGGGCGAGAGCATTCAGCAGCATATCACCCAAAACCGCATCGCCTATTCAGGGCTCGATCACCACCTCTCCTCCCCAGTTGCGCGTGTTCGTGTGAGCCCCAACCAGTATCTCGACCTGACGGCACGCGGTCGCTACGACCCGTGGCGCAAGAGCTTCGATTACGGTGAAGGGCTCGTCAGCGTCGGTGTGCCGGTATTCCACGTTAATGCGGGCTATATCTACGAGCCGGTCACCCCGTATTATTTCTACGCAACGAATTACCGCCTGAATGGCCCGACGCAGGTCTATTACACCAAGACCAACGAAGTAACGGCTGGCGTATCGACCGCGTGGAAGCAATATCATGCCTCCGTCTACGGACGCCGGTCACTGTCTCGCAAGGAGTTCGTCAGCCTTGGCGGCGATATCGGCTATTCCAACGACTGCTTCGGCTTGGACATCCTTGCGATCAAGCAATATACCTCGATCGGTGGTCAGCAGCGCAACACGACCGTGCTGTTCAATCTCACCTTCAAGACGATCGGTACCTTCGGAATCAATGGCTGACGGACGCGCAATGAGCTTTTCTGCCCCCTTCCTTCGGGCTGCACCGCACTCCGGCTTCTGTCGGTCGATGCGCACGACGCTTCTCGGCTTTACGGCTCTGATCGCCTTTCCCGTGCTTGGCGCGCAGGCGGCGCCGGCGCATCACGGGCAGACCCAGCGTGCCCATCCGGGGCATGGCTCGGTGGTCGAGCCGGTCACTCCGCCCGAAGATGCCATTCTTGGCACGATCAACGGGCAGGTTCTGACCGAGCGCGATGTCGATAATCGTGGCAAGCTCTTCGCCCTGTCGACCGGGCTGAATATCAGCCCCGATCTGATGCAGCGTCTGCGCCCGCAGATCATCCGTCAGCTTACCGACGAGCGCATCAAGACGCAGGAAATCCTCAAGCGTCACATCAATGTCGAGCCGCAGCAGATCGCCCAGGCCATCAACAACATCGAATCGCGCAACGGCATGCCCAAGAATGCCCTGCGCGATCGATTGGCGCAGGACGGGGTATCGCTCACCACGCTGATCGACCAGATTCGAGTCCAGATCGGCTGGATGCAGGTACTGCGCGAGGAAATCTCCGGGCGCGGCCGCATTACAGCGCGCGAGATCGCCCAGCGTGAGGAAGCCCTGCGCGCAGAGGAGGGTCGCCCGCAATACAATGTGAGCGAGATCTTCATTCCTGTGGCCGATCCGCGCCATTCGGAAACCGAGCTCGAATTCACCAAGACCATCATCACCCAGCTGCGCAACGGTGCCCCCTTCCCGATCGTGGCGGCTCAGTTCTCCCAGGCACAGACCGCGCTCGATGGCGGGACCATGGGCTGGGTGCAGGAAGACAGCCTTGATCCGCCCGTGGTGGAAATCGTACGCCAGATGCCGATCGGCGCCATTTCCAACCCGGTCAAGGTGGCGGGCGGCTATGTGATCGTCACGGTCAATGGCAAACGCACCATCGGCCATCAGAACGTGACCATGGTGACCGTGCGCCAGGCGTTCTTCCCGTTCTCATCCCCCCTGAACCCGCAGGATCCGACGGACCAG
Source organism: Asaia sp. BMEF1 (assembly GCF_051628905.1). GTDB lineage: Bacteria > Pseudomonadota > Alphaproteobacteria > Acetobacterales > Acetobacteraceae > Asaia. The sequence goes on from NZ_CP157575.1 coordinate 972,431, forward strand.
CAGAAAATGACGCTACAAAGGGCATCCTCTGCGGCTCAATCGGTTCATGGATGCGAAGCGATGGAAGCGCTCAACCATTCTCTCGGGGAAAAGCATCCTTCCGATCCGGGCGGGCAGCTCGTGCTGGAGCGTCTCAATCCACAGATGCGTCAGGTTCTATCCGACATGCCTATCGGCCAGTCGAGCCGACCGCTTGTCTCTACCGATGGCATCGCCCTGCTGACGATCTGCTCGCGCGGACAGAAAAATATCGCCCAGCAGAGCCCGAGCGAAATCGCCGACAGCCTGATGAATGAGCGTGTCGAACAGGCCTCTCGCCAGCTCGAACGCGATCTCGAGCGTCGTTCGGTCATCGAAATGCGTAAGGACGACAAGGCCGTAGCCGCGAAATCGACGGATGACGCGCCGAGCGATGATGAGCTCCCCGCCAAGAAGCCGCACGGCAAGCCTGCACCGGGTCAGGGATGACCCTTCCCAGCCTGCGCGATGCCATCCGTATTCATGGCCTTGATGCCAAGAAGTCCTTCGGCCAGCACTTTCTTCTCGATCCGGGCATCGTCGCCCGGATCGCTTCTCTCGCGGGCGACATGGCCGGACGCCATGTGGTTGAGATCGGGCCCGGTCCGGGCGGACTGACGCGGGCCCTGCTCGATACAAAGGCGGACGGGGTTCATGCGGTCGAGATCGATCAGCGGGCCTGGCCACTGCTCGATGAACTTGTGGCCCATGCCAATGGCAGGCTGGTGCTGGTCAAGGCCGACGCAACCAGCCTCGACACTGCGACACTCTGCCCTGCACCGCGCAAGATCGTTGCCAACCTACCCTATAATGTCGGCACGCCTCTCCTGATCGGCTGGCTCCGTCAGGCTGCGCTGTGGGAGCGCATGACACTGATGTTTCAGCTTGAGGTGGCCGATCGCATCTGCGCCGCCCCTGATACATCGGCCTATGGCCGGCTCGGGGTGATCGCCCAGTGGTGTGCGACGTGCAATGTAGTCATGAAGGTGCCTGCTGGCGCATTCTCGCCGCCGCCCAAGGTCGAATCGGCGGTGGTCGACCTTGTACCCAAGGCAGAACAGCCCTCGGCTGCGCTGTTCAAGGCAATGGAACACGTCACCCATCTGGCTTTCGGCCAGAGACGCAAAATGCTGCGTGCTTCGCTCAGGCCCGTGGGGGGCGAAGCGCTGCTTGAAAAGGCTGGCATTCTGGCGACCCGCCGCGCGGAAACGCTCTCGATCGACGAATTTGCGACGCTGGCGAAACTGGTTTGTACTGCAAACTGAAAGCGAGAGGCGCTTGCACTACCTCCCGCAAGCGCCCATACAGGACCAAGACGGGTGCACTTGCCCGGAACGCCGAATGCATGTGGCATCTCGGTTCGTTTCGCAGGCGCATGTCTGCACGCAAAATTCTTCTGCGTGCCCGTCGTACTATCAAGGAGCCTCGTTATGGCAACAGGCACCGTCAAGTGGTTCAACTCAACCAAGGGCTTCGGCTTCATCAAGCCGGATGCCGGTGGCGATGACGTGTTCGTACACATCTCCGCAGTTGAGAAGGCTAATCTCTCCACCCTCGCAGACGGTCAGGCGCTTTCTTACGAGACCGAAGTCGGCCGCAACGGCAAGACGTCGGCTGTCTCGCTCAAGCTGAGCTAAGGCCGCCTCCTCTTCGGAGGGGACGACGAGGAACTGCCGAAAGCGCGGTCTGGTTTCCAGATGGAGCCGCAAAGCGCTTTCAGCACGCTCCGAGCCTGAAAGCAGCCAGAAGAACAGGATTTCCCTTTTCCAGCTCGCTGCCTCAGGCTGTCGGCACTGACGGGCATTTTGCCCGGTAGCGCCCACCAATGACAGACTGCCGCTCGCGACCATCGCGAAGAATCAGGTATACCGTCTCGCTGACATGAGTACGCGCTCTGCGCACGTACCCCCCCCCAGACAACCCCGGTTTAAATTCTAGAAAGCAATATTCGTCGCAACCGCAAAGCTGCGCCCTTGCCCCCAGCTATTGCGAAATGCCGAGCCCGTCGGGGTGATGATATAGCCCTGATTCAGCAGATTAACGGCATTCAGCTGAAGACTGACCTGTCGGGAAAACAGTTTCGGTACTGTCCATGAGGCAAACGCATCGACCGTGCCATAGCCGGGAACCTGAAAACTGTTATTAAGCGTTGCCGCACGTGTACCGACAAGCTGCACACCGCCACCGGCGCGCATGGCGATCTTGTACCAGGGGAGCGCCCCATTCCACGTCAGAAACAGACTGCCACTATTTTTGGGAACGCCGATCAACTGATGGCCTTCGGTCTCAGGCGTATCCCGCAAGGTGCGCGCATCCGTCCAGGCATAAGACAGGATCGCGCTCCAATGTCGCGTCAATGCACCCGTCAGGCTCGCTTCGAGCCCTTTCGATCCGGCAAGACCGGTCAGACGCTGTATCATATTGCCATTGCCGTCCAGCCCAGCCGCCTGAAGCACGTTCTTCTTGCGGATATGATAGAGCGCCACGTCCGCTGTAAGCCCGTGGTTTTCGTAGCGAGCGCCAAGTTCAAATTCTCGCCCGGTCGTCGGCTTGTATCCGCCCTGAAGAACGGTGCCGGCAGAAAGAAGATTGGCCCCAAACGATTGTGAGTAATCGCCGTAGAAAGAGACGCTCTTGAACGGCTGCCACACAAGGGCAGCGAATGGCAGAGGCTTGGTATGGGAAGCCTTGGTCGTCTCGACGAAAGGAATTCCGCTGCCATAGCGCAGGGCAAACCACTGATAGCGCACGCCACCACTTGCGATCAGAGTCTTAGTCAGATGAATATTATCCTTCAGATAGCCTGAGGCGTTGTTGATGTTCTGCTGGAGATTGCTGCTTGCCGGATTGAGACGCCCCGTCGGGGCAAGGCCGCCATAAACGGGTTTGGACGGGTAGAAGCCGCCCTGATTGGCCGATTGATAAAAGGCACCCTGATCCTGGTTGCGGTTCTCATAATCGACCCCGGCGGTAATTTCATGCTTCATGCGCCAGAGCTCGTGGGTACCTATGTAGTCCAGAGCCACGCTGCCATTGGCACGCAGCGTACCGCTATTGGCGCGATAACGTCGCATCAGAATTCCGGTGCGTGGGTTGTAACTGGAAGGATCGGCCTGTCGGTCGTGATAATCGTCCCGGTTATAGCCGCCTGCCAGCCTCAATCGGTCATGCGCCCCCAGTCGGTAGCCGAGATGCGACGCAATGAGATGACGGGCACCGAATGAGGCCGTCCAGGCTTCATCGAGACGCTTTTGCGGGCCGGAAACAGGGTTGTTACCGACGAATACAGCGCCGCGATCCAGAACATTATGATAATCGACAAATTCGTAGGACAAGGCGCCGTCCCATCGATCATGCCGCCAGTTGAGCGTCGGCGCGACCAGAACCTGTTTGTTTGCGCCGAAGTTACGCCAGTAATTTTCATTACGGAAACCGCCGATCAGGCGGAAGGCGAAATCCTTACCGAGCGGACCGGTAAAATCGAGATGGCCCTGGCCGCCCCCGAGCGAACTCCATTGCGTGCCGAAATTAGCGCTAAACCGGTGAAAATCGGGAGCCTTGGTAACGACGTTGATCACACCCCCCGGCTCTTGCATGCCATAGAAGAGGGACGCTGGCCCTTTGAGGACTTCCACACGCTCTGTCGTGTCGCCCTGATAATTGCGCCCAATTGGCATTCTCACGCCATCGCGCAAAATCGATCCATCATCGTTCGAGCCGAAGCCACGCTTGATCAGAGAATCCTGCGTTCCGCCGAAATTATTGCCAACCACCATGCCCGGAACGTATTTCGCCATGTCCTCAATGGTCTGCGGCGCGAAATCGACGATCGTCTGATGCGTGACGACATTGGTCGTCTGCGTTTGCTCTAGGAAGGGCGTCGACCTTTTGTCGCCCATACTGCTATCGGTCGCCGCGTAGGACCCGCGCTCACCGCGTACCGTGATCATCTCCCTGCGAGTCTTCCTCCGGGCGGCGCTCTCCGCCTCTTGCTTCCCCTTGCCAGGCGGCACTGAGGCCATCCCCGCCTTTCTATCAGCAGAGGAACCGCTCTGGGCGGCAACGGCCTCCGCTTCCGTCGCCCCCTGCTGGGCCAGAGCGTCAGGAGAGCCAGCCAGACCGAGCGTGGTCATGCAGGAGGCGACAAGGACGGAGCGAGAGGGTCGAACTACCCTTGTCGCCTTTCTAATGCGAATAGGTCTCATTCGCCAATTACGACACAAATCGTGACAGGACGAAACATGGAATCACGATTCCGAGAGGCCTAACCATTACTTATCGTTACATATCGCTGCCTTTTGACGATTCCGCCCTCATTTTCCCTAAGCGCTGACGGAGCATTCACGATGGAAAACGGCCCAGTTCACTCCCGGTACTGATAGTCTCGCGTTAGTGCCACCGCATTCAGATCGGGCGAGAGCTGGATCTGGAAGTTCATGTGCCCCTGAAGGCGGAAGGATAGTTCTGCACCCGTCAGATAGAATTCGAACATCCTGCAAAAGCGCTCATCGTATAGCGCCTCTATCTTCTCACGATTAGCGGCAAAGCGTTCACGCCAGATCTTTATCGTTTTGGCGTAGTGCAGCCTCAGGACCTCGCAATCCGTCACCCAGAGCCCAGCACGCTCGATCGAGGGAAGAACCTCGCTCAAGGCAGGCGAATACCCACCGGGGAAGATGTATTTATCGATCCAGGGATTGGTCGAACCGGGGCAATCCATGCGCCCGATGGAGTGGATCAATGCGACACCATCAGGTTTCAACGCTTTACGCACGCTGCGGAAATAGACGTCGTATTGCCCGATACCGGCATGCTCGAACATACCGACAGAAACGATACGGTCGAATTGACGGTCGAGCTTGCGGTAATCCATGAGGAGAAACTGCACCTGCCCTTCAAGACCGGCCTCGCGTGCACGCCGCTGCGCCACTTGCAACTGTTCGCGCGACAAGGTGATGCCGGTCACCCTCGCCCCGTAATCCTTTGCCAGAGTGAGTGCCATGCCTCCCCAGCCGCAGCCGATATCGAGCACCTCGAGCCCTGGCTGATCGAGGCACAGCTTGACAGCGATATGGCGCTTCTTGGCGAGCTGTGCCTCTTCGAGCGTCATGTCGTCGGACGTGAAATAGGCGCAGGAATACTGACGGTCCTCGTCGAGAAAAAGATCGTAGAGCGCGCCATCCAGATCATAGTGATGGGCTACATTGGCGCGGGACCGGCGCTGATTATTCCACTGTCTGAAAAACCGGGTGACGAAGCGCGCTTTCTCTTCCAGCTTGTTCAGAAAATGGTGACTGCCGTGGATATTGAGCATCAGCACGCCCAGAACATCCTCTAGGGTGCAATCGACGGCTGTGATCTCGCCATCCATCCAGCCCTCGCCGAAAGCGAGTCCCGAGTTGAGCAGCAAGGCCCTGAGCGCCTTGTCTGTCTTGACGTGAATAGCGGCAGACGGTCCCGGCAGCCTGCCACGATACTGTCTCATCTTGCCATCGGGCAGGATGACTTCCAAAGCACCGGCCTTGATAAATCGCCTCAATACCTGATCAAGCAGAAATGCCATGGTAGACCCCGATCTTTTTCAGACAATTCAAGTATTTGAACGTCCAAAATACGCGGTCGTCAACAGAGCCAGACAAAACAAAACCCGGCTGCCAGAGGCAGCCGGGTCTCGTAGTCGATCGTAAAACGCGGTGTCTATTAGACAGCAGCGCCTTCGACTTCACCTTCGGTCGCGGATTCGTCACCCTCGACTTCGGTTTCGAGGACGTACTCGTCCTCTTCAGCGACGATGGCTTCGCCACGTGCCTGACGCTCGGCTTCTTCTTCCGAACGGGCAACGTTGACGGTCACCGGGATCGAAACTTCAGGGTGCAGATCGACGCGAGCCTCGATCAGACCCAGCAGCTTGATCGGCTCAGCCAGCACGACCTGGTTGCGACCGACCGTAAGACCTGCTGCGGTCACAGCGAGCGCGATATCGCGGGTCGTGACGGAGCCGTAAAGGCTGCCGCTGTCACCAGCCTGACGGATGATGACGACGCTCAGACCGTGCATACGCTCGGCAAGACGCTCTGCTTCTTCACGACGCTTGAGGTTCTGAGCCTCAAGCTGCGCGCGCTCGGTTTCGAAACGCTGACGGTTCTGGGCATTGGCGCGAAGCGCCTTGCCCTGCGGCAGCAGGAAGTTGCGCGCATAGCCGGGCTTGACGCGGACGATTTCGCCCATCTGGCCCAGATGCTCAACGCGCTGCAACAGGATGACTTCAGTCTGTGACATGCCTGTCTCCTCAGTTCATCACGTAGGGGAGCAGGGCAAGGAAGCGGGCGCGCTTGATCGCCTGCGCCAGCTCACGCTGCTTCTTGGCCGAAACCGCCGTGATGCGGCTCGGAACGATCTTGCCGCGCTCGGAGAGGAAGCGGCTCAGCAGACGCACGTCCTTGTAGTCGATCTTCGGCGCATTGGGCCCGGAGAACGGGCAGGACTTGCGGCGGCGATAGAACGGGCGACGGGCGCCGACGGCGATGCGACGGGCGGCCGGGTTGATTTCGTTGGTGTTCTCGTCAGACATCGCGATCACTCCGCTTCCATCTCGGCACCCTCACGGGCGCGGTATTCTTCACGATCGTCGCCACGACGGCCACCACGGCCGCTGTCGAAACGACCAGCCGGCTTGGCATTGCCACCACGGAAATTGCCACGATCGCCACGATCATCGCCCTTGCGGGACAGGATCGGAGACGGGTCCTGGGTGATCTCTTCGACGCGCAGCGTGAGAACGCGCAGAACGTCTTCGTTCAAGCTCAGCTGACGCTCCAGCTCGCGGATCTGATCCGGGCGGGCATTCAGGCCGAGAAGGACGTAGTGGCCCTTGCGGTTCTTCTTGATGCGGTATGCGAGCGAACGCAGACCCCAGAATTCGCGCTTCTCGATGGAACCGCCATCCTGGGTGAGGAGGGTTTCGATCTGCTCGACGAGGGTTTCGACCTGCGCCTGCGAGATATCGTTACGTGCGATAAGCACGCTTTCGTACAACGGCATATGAGCTCCCTTCGGATTGCTTCAACCCAACTGTCGACCGCAACCGGTCGGGTCAGCGCCTCTTCCACAAGGCTTGGGTATAGCCGGGACGATGCCTTCGTCCGGCAGGGGAATGCGGCATAGAGCACACCCGCCCACTCTCTTGCAAGCGCAATCGCACAGAGACAGCTGAATCGGGGCACAACGCTTTCGGAGAAACGCGGCAAAACGGCGCAGCGCATAGCGTCGTGGCAGGTCTCAGAGTATCAAAGGGCTCTGCTCGCCTCGATAATTCGAAGAACGCATGTAGTTAGCGATATTATTATAGACGAGACCCTCGTTTTCGGCATCAAGGAGTCTTGTCGTTCCTTCAGCGACATGCCCGCAAATGGCTCTAGTGAAGACATGCGGGCCGGTAATATTAAGTGTCGCTGTTGAACCCGATCCGTGCAAGGGATGAAGATAGTGCCTGATGTTGAACAGCACCTGCTCTACGACTTTCCTCATCAACGGGTGCCCGGCTGTGCAGATGATGAACCACTGCACATATTCACCGCCTTCGACATGGGCGACTTCACACCCCCTTCCCCAGCCATGAAAACGGGTCGACCGCGCAGACGCCCAGTGCGAAAGCAGAAAACGGTCCCCCTCTCGAATAATCTCGTCGAGCGGTCGTTCGACCCCGGATTTCATGTCGAAATAGACCCCGCCATGTCTGTAGATGCACAGATAGCGAAACAGATCGGCTCGGGCGGCACCGAAGCGAGGGTTGATCGACAGATAATCCTTTAGGATAGGCCATCCGTAGAACTCGTAAATGTAGTCGAGCCTGTCTTTCTCGCTGTAGTATTCGTACACCCAACCGTCATTGAGAGTCTTCAACTGATCGACATTATCGGCAAACTGGGCGCCTATTTCGAGGGGGTTATCTGTCTGATGGATACGTTTGGGAATTGATTGGCTCTCAGGGATGAGCGGGATTTCGGGGCGTGCATCATCTGACACCTCACGGAATTTCTCCCATCCGCCGCAATTGGCAACATGATCACCTCGGCCATCGGTCTGGGCGGACAAAAACCGGCCGTCCTTCAGGATCGTAAAGCATTCATGCTCTGCTCCCCGCACTTCGTAGCCGAGCGTGTCGAGATCAGCGCGTTGGCACGCCCGATGGCCGCCATCTTCAAGATCGCACAAATTCACGTGATACAATACAGATCCGTCAATACACAAAATGGTATTGAAATAACTAACGATCATTCCCGATGCGCACCCAGAATTACGATTAATATCCAACACGATATCTGATAAGCAGAGACGTTCGCACAGTATCGCATGCAATCACGAAAGCGGTCTAGCGTCTGCGAACATAACGAGCAATCCTGCACGCGCCCCGAACACTCGCAGAAGGCGAAGTCGAGACACCTGTCGATTACCTTGAAGACGTCGAAATCTATGTGACACTGCGCTGAGCAATGCCGTATCTTATTGCCTCAAGGGCGGAGATGCTCGGGCAAAACAAGCCCCAAATCGTCGGGAATACTCCAATGCTCCTGTTCGACCATAATCGGCACGAAACCCGCAGCCTTGTAAGTGCGCAGGGCGTTGGGATGATCGGCCGTACAGGTATTGACGCGAAGCACGCGGGTCTCTTTCTGCCAGCCCTGCTGGATCGCGGCTTTCAGAAGTTTCTTTCCCAGCCCCCTCCCTTGCGCAGAAGGAACGAGGCCGAGATAGGACAGATAAGGGGTTTCAGGCTTCTCGATATCGAGTTCGAAAAACCCGACCACGCCTTCGGGCGCAAGCAAACGGAAAATATAAGTGTGGGAAGAAGCAATGATGCGGTGCAGCGTTGCCTTGGGCATCAGGTAGCGCATCCACCAGCAATGCGGTGCGCCGATGAGGCGATAAAGCGCGAGATAATCGGTAGTGCCGGGGTGCCACCGTTCCAGTCGGTAACCTTCGGGCCAGACGACCCGGCCCGGCAGAGGGGGCCTGAGGCGCTCGAGGAAGGTCACGTCAACCGTCACTTCGGTTGTCGGACGCTCCGGAGCCACCTCAAGCCACTTCTCCATGATCAGTTATCGTCGAGGAACGAACGCAGCTTGCGGCTGCGGCTCGGGTGCTTGAGCTTGCGTAGCGCCTTGGCCTCGATCTGACGGATACGCTCGCGGGTCACGTTGAACTGCTGACCGACTTCTTCGAGCGTATGATCCGTATTCATACCGATACCAAAGCGCATGCGCAGGACACGCTCTTCACGCGGGGTGAGCGAGGCCAGAACGCGCGTGGTGGCTTCACGCAGGTTGGTCTGGATCGCGGCATCAAGCGGGATCACCGCTGTCTTGTCCTCGATGAAGTCGCCGAGATGGCTGTCTTCCTCATCACCGATCGGCGTTTCGAGGGAGATCGGCTCCTTGGCGATCTTGAGCACCTTGCGGACCTTCTCAAGCGGCATGCCAAGCTTCTCGGCCAGCTCCTCGGGAGCGGGCTCGCGACCGATCTCGTGCAGCATCTGACGCGAGGTGCGCACCAGCTTGTTGATCGTCTCGATCATATGCACCGGAATACGGATGGTGCGCGCCTGATCGGCAATCGACCGCGTGATGGCCTGACGGATCCACCAGGTCGCATAAGTCGAGAACTTATAGCCGCGACGGTACTCGAACTTATCGACCGCCTTCATCAGACCGATATTGCCTTCCTGAATCAGATCCAGGAATTGCAGGCCACGATTGGTGTACTTCTTGGCAATCGAGATCACGAGACGCAGATTGGCCTCGATCATTTCCTTCTTGGCGCGTGTCGTATCGCGCTCGCCACGCGAAACGACCGCGTAGACACGACGGAACTCGCCAACCGGCAGACCCGTGCTATGTGCCAGATCAGCCACCTGATTGCGCAGATCGATGATCTGCTCGGCGTAACGCGTGGTGAAATTCTTCCACGACTTGCCTGTCAGGGCAGAAACCGAAGCCAGCCAGTTGGGATCGAGTTCGTAGCCGCGATATTTCTGTAGGAAATCGTCACGCGACACGCGGCAGCTTTCGGCCATGCGCAGCATACGGCCTTCGAGCGTGTTCAGACGCTGGAACTGGACCTTGAGCTGGGTGACCAGCTCTTCGATCCGGTTGTTGTGCAAATGCACCTGCTCGACCATCTTGACCAGCTCGGTGCGCAGCTTTTCGTATTCCGCTTCCGAGGCGCCCGTCGCTTCAGAGCCGCTGGTCAGCGTCTCGATGCGGCGCACCTGGAGCGCGCGCAGCGTGTCATAAAGCGGCTCGATGGCTTCGAAATGGGCAAGAATCTCGGGCTTGAGCTTTTCCTCGAGCGCAGAGAGCGACAGGCCGGAGCTTTCCGGGTCGCCACCTTCCTCGTTTGCGGGCTCTTCGTCGAGGTTATCCTCGTTCTCTTCGCCGTTCTCGTTTTCGGCTGTTTCTTCCTCGGAAGGACCGCCCTGCATGGCTTCAAGATCGACGATGTCGCGCAGCAACATCTCGCCTTCCTTGAGCTTGTCATGCCACGAAATAATGGCGCGGAAGGTCAGCGGGCTCTCGCAGAGACCACCGATCATTTCATCGCGACCAGCCTCGATTCGCTTGGCGATGGCGATTTCGCCCTCGCGCGACAGCAATTCGACCGAGCCCATCTCACGCAGATACATACGCACCGGATCATCGGTGCGGCCCGCGCTCTCGCTCACATTGCCGGTAGGCGATTCCTCGGCCTCTTCAGCCTCTTCCTTTTCCTCGGCTTTTTCTTCGGCGTCATCGGCCTCCTCGTTGTCTTCATTCTCGACAACCTGGATGCCCATTTCGGAGAAAATGGCCATGATGTCTTCGATCTGCTCGGAAGACATCTGGTCCTGGGGCAGAACGGCGTTCAGCTCATCGAAGGTGATATGGCCGCGCTCACGTCCCTTGGCGATGAGCCGCTTGACCGCACCGGACTGCGTGTCGAGGACATTGGTATCGCCGTCCTGGTCCTGCGCGTTCCGCTCCGTTCCCGTGGCTGCTTTCGTCGCCATACCCTACTCCCTGCTCCCGCACGCCCTGTCGAGCGCGACGCTTAAAACCAGCCATGAAAGAAACGCGTCAGCCCAGCGCACTGCAAGAGCAATGCGCCGCCCGACCCGGCCAGCCCATCGGCCAACCGTTCTTCCAACTGCGATCCACCAGCGTCAGCGCTAGCAATTTCGGCAGCGTGCAGGTGGGCGATCCAACGCCCGAAGTCAAGGGCTAGCCCCGTCTTTTCATCTCCCGTTGACATCCAGCGTCACGCCTCATCGTCACTTTCCTCCCCGCGCCGCAGACGATCGAGCGTGCGCAAACGCACCAGCAGAGCCTCCGGCAGCCCCTCGAGAGACGGGTTGGCGAGTGCCGCCTGCATGTCCTGCTCGACCTCGCGCACAAAAGCAGGGAAGTTCACCAACCCGAAGAAATGCCACCATTGCTGAATAGGTTCGAGCGAGAACAGGCTGTTGCGGTCCGCCTGCGAGGCAGGCACGAGTCCATTATGGAGCAGGCTACGCGCCTCGTCGCCCAGCCCGCCCACCTCCAGGGCCTCCAGACAGGATTCTGACGTCAGCCCCTCCTCAGAGGTCAATTCAGCGAACCAGTCCAGGATCGTGTCCCGTATCTCATCGAGCGGCGAAGGGAACTCGAGGCGACCATATTGATCCTCGATTTCCGGCAGGAGCGACGGTGAGCGCAAAACAAGCACCGTCAGAAGACGCAATCGCTCCAAGGCCCCCGTATCGATCGCCCCACCGCGCAGCTTGGCCTTCGCATCGCGCGGCTTGGTCGCTCCATTGCGCCCACCACGGCGCGAGGAGGCAAAGAAACGCTCCATCAACGCGCGACGATATTCCGAAGCGAGGTCCTTGTCGGCAATCAGTGCGGCAGACGCCTCGAGACGTTTTTTCAGCGCTGCGCGCTGCTCGGGAACATCCTGCTGTACGCCAGCCATCATGAGTTGGAAAAGCTCATCGGCCAGAGACGACGCGCCGTCGAGCACCCGCGCCATCGCCTGAGGCCCCTCGCGACGGATCAGACTATCCGGGTCGTCTTTGGGGTCGAGACGACAGAAATTGAGACTGCGCTCATGCGTAAGCAGCGGCAGGGCCAATTCGGCCACACGCAACGCCGCGCGCGCACCGGCAGCATCGCCATCGAGACAAAGGATCGGATGAGAGGCTTCGCGCCAGAGCAGTTCGAGCTGCTCTGCCCCCATAGCCGTTCCGAGCGGCGCCACGGCCGCCTCGAAACCCGCCTGGGCCAGGGCGATGACATCCATATACCCCTCGACCACGATCAGCTTCTGCGCTGGGTCACGCAAGGCAGCACGGGCAAGATCGAGGTTGTAAAGCGCCCGCCGCTTGGAGAAGAGCGCCGTCTCCGGGCCATTCACATATTTCGGCTGGGCGTCGCCAAGCGTGCGGCCACCGAACGAGATCAACCTGCCGCGCCGGTCGCGTATCGGAAACATGACGCGAGAGAAGAACAACTCGCCCCTTGGCGCACCGCGCTCATCCACGCGCATGAGCCCGGCCTGAACCAGTTGCTCCGGCGTGATGTTCTGACCGCGCAGCGCCTCGGCCAGCGCCCCTCGCCCCTCACCCGCCCAGCCGAGGCCGAAACGCTCGATGGTCGCATCCGACAATCCGCGCCGACGAAGATAGGCCAGTGCCTGACGCCCGGCAGGCTGGAAAAGCGCCTGACGATAAACTGCCTGAACGGCTTCGAGCACATCGCCGAGCGAACGCGCCTCCTGCGCACGCGCCTCCTGACGCGGGTCTTGACGAGGCATGTCGAGCCCCGCCTCGTTGGCGAGTTGCTCCACAGCTTCGGGGAAGCTGCGCCCCTCGCTCTGCATGACGAAGGAAATGACATCGCCATGCACACCGCAGCCAAAGCAGTGAAAATGGTCGTCATAAACGTAGAAAGACGGTGTCTTTTCTCCATGGAAGGGGCAGCACGCCTTCCAGTTACGGCCCGAGCGGCTGAGCTTCGTCCGCCGCCCGACCACCGCAGCGATCGGGGTGCGGGCGCGCAGCTCGTCGAGAAAGCCGGGGTCGAACGCCATCTCTCAGCCCGACCTCAGGACAGGCGGGCTTTGACGACCGGATTCACGCGGCCCATATCGAGCGCGCTGCCGAACTTGGCCTTGAGCACGGCCATGACCTTGCCCATTTCCTTCATGCTGGTGGCACCGGCCTCGGCAATGGCTGCATCGATTTCGGCAGTCAGCGTGGCCTCGTCCATTTCGGGCGGGAGATAGGCCTTGATCGTCGCAATCTCGGCCTCTTCCTTCTCTGCCAGTTCGGGGCGGCCGCCCTCGCGATACATTGTGGCGGACTCGGTGCGCGACTTGATCATGCTGCGCAGCATCGGGAGAATATCCTCATCCCCGATCTCCTTGCCATTGGCGCGCGCCGCGACGTCGAGGTCCTTGATACGGGCGGTGATGCCGCGAATCTGCGCGACACGATCCATTTCCTTCGCCTTCATGGCGGTCTTGAGATCGGTCGAGATCTGTTCTCTCAGGGACATTGTCTTTTTCCTTTTCCTGACCTGCACCACACGAGATCGGGAATATTTTTCCCACATATCGAGTGGCGGTTGAGAGTGGGAAAAAACTTCCCAATCCCGTCTCAAAGGCTTATCTAGCACCAACCACGCGCGCGTCCGAGTGGAAAAGGATGCAAGGGAGACGGGTATGGATATCGAAGAGATCATCGAGAAGGCAGGCGGCGCCGAGGCGTTGGCCAGCCTGACCGGCGTCGGCACCGAGGCCATTCGCAAATGGCGCCAGTCGCGCGCCATTCCCGGCAAGCATTGGGCGGCGCTGCTGCGCCTGCCCGGCATCACTCTCTCTGACCTCGATCCGCAGACGCCTCAGGAGGAGACCCCGACCATGACCGATACCTGCCCTGAAGGCGCCAATGCCGCCCTCGTTCTTGCTGACGGGACAATTCTCTGGGGTGTCGGCTTCGGCGCCCATACCGATGGCGCCGCCATTGGCGAGCTATGCTTCAACACCGGCATGACTGGCTATCAGGAGACGCTCACCGATCCGTCCTTCGCCGGACAGATCGTGACCTTTACCTTTCCGCATATCGGCAATGTCGGCACCAATGCGGAAGATGACGAAGCCCAGCGCGTCGCCGCGCGCGGCGTGGTGGTGAAGGAAGACGTCACCCTGCCCGCCAACTGGCGCTCGACCCAGAAATTCGCCCAGTGGATGATCGGCCAGAACCTGCCGGGCATTGCAGGCATCGATACGCGCCTCATTACCCGTCGCCTGCGCGATGGCGGCCCGCAGACCGCCGTGCTGGCCTTCCCGAAGGATGGCCAGTTCGACCTGGCCGCCCTGAGTGCCCAGGCTGCCTCCTGGCCGGGCCTTGAGGGGATGGATCTGGCCAAGGATGTGACCTGCACCCAGAGCTATACCTGGGATCTCGGCGTCTGGCAGAAACCCGTCGCAGAGCGCAGCACGCGCCGCCGGGTGGTGGCCGTCGATTATGGTGCTAAGCGCAACATCCTGCGCTGCCTCGTGACCGCTGGTTGCGATGTGACCGTCGTGCCCGCCACGGCCACGGCTGAAGAGATTCTGCGTCACAACCCTGAGGGCGTCTTCCTTTCCAATGGCCCCGGCGATCCGGCTGCGACTGGCGTTTATGCCGTGCCCGCGATCAAGGGCGTGCTCGCTGCCAATGTGCCGGTTTTCGGCATCTGCCTCGGCCATCAGCTTCTGGCACAGGCACTGGGCGCGAAGACCTACAAGCTTGAGCGCGGCCATCGTGGTGCCAACCAGCCGGTCAAGGATCTCGCTTCGGGCCGCGTGGAAATCACCAGCCAGAATCACGGCTTTGCCGTAGATGACAAATCCCTGCCCGAAGACGTGATCATCACCCATACCAGCCTGTTCGACGGCTCGAATGAAGGCATTCGCAGCACGAAGCTGGATGCGTTCTCGGTACAGTATCATCCCGAGGCGAGCCCCGGACCGTCCGATTCATTCTATCTTTTCGAGCGCTTTGTCGCCCTCATGGACAAGAAGGCAGCCTGACCCATGCCGAAACGTACAGACATCTCGTCGATCCTCATCATCGGCGCTGGCCCTATCGTCATCGGTCAGGCCTGCGAATTCGACTATTCAGGCACGCAGGCCTGCAAGGCGCTGAAAGAGGAGGGCTATCGAGTCATCCTCATCAACTCGAACCCGGCAACGATCATGACCGATCCGGGTCTAGCCGATGCCACCTATGTCGAGCCGATCACCCCGGAATTCGTCGAGCGCATCATTCTCAAGGAAAAGCCAGACGCGGTTCTGCCCACCATGGGTGGCCAGACGGCCCTGAACGCCGCCATGGCGCTCGACAAATCGGGCTTTCTGAAAAAGCATAATGTCGAGCTTATCGGCGCCAATGCCGAAGTCATCGACCGCGCCGAAGACCGTCAGAAATTCCGCGAGGCCATGGACGAGATCGGCGTTGAATCGCCGCGTAGCACCATCGCCCACACGCTCGAAGAGGCCCGCGCTGCGCTTGAAACCGTGGGTCTGCCCGCGATCATCCGCCCGTCCTTCACCATGGGCGGTGCCGGTGGCGGCATTGCCTATAACCGCGAGGAATTCGACCAGATCGTCGCTGGCGGTCTCGATGCATCCCCCACCACCGAAGTTCTGATTGAAGAATCCGTGCTGGGCTGGAAGGAATTCGAGATGGAGGTCGTCCGCGACAAGGCGGATAACTGCATCATCGTCTGCTCCATCGAAAACATCGACCCGATGGGCGTGCATACGGGCGATTCCATCACCGTCGCCCCGGCGCTGACGCTGACCGACAAGGAATTCCAGAACCTTCGCGACATCTCGATCGCCTGCCTGCGCAAGATCGGTGTCGAGACCGGCGGGTCGAACGTACAGTTCGGCATCAATCCCGATGATGGCCGTATCGTCGTCATCGAAATGAACCCGCGCGTCTCGCGCTCCTCGGCGCTTGCCTCCAAGGCGACCGGCTTCCCCATCGCCAAGATCGCGGCAAAGCTGGCAGTCGGCTATACGCTGGACGAGCTTGCCAACGACATCACAGGCACGACGCCCGCCAGCTTCGAGCCGACCATCGACTATGTCGTCGTTAAGATCCCGCGCTTCACCTTCGAGAAATTCCCCGGCGCCCCTGCCCTGCTCTCGACTTCGATGAAGTCTGTTGGCGAGGCGATGTCTGTCGGTCGGTCTTTCGCCGAGGCGCTGCAAAAGGGTCTGCGTTCGATGGAGACAGGTCTGACAGGCCTCGACCCCGTCGAAGCCCCGGGTGACGGCTCTCTTGACGCCTACCGCGCTGCCCTTTCCGAGCCACGCCCCGAGCGTATTCTCATGGCCGCACAGGCCATGCGCGCCGGACTTTCACTGGAGGACATCAACGCCTCCTGCCGTTTCGAGCCGTGGTTCCTGCGCCAGCTTCATGACATCGTCGTCTCCGAAAACGAGATTGCTGCCAATGGCCTGCCCAAGGATGCCCGCAACCTGCGCCGCATCAAGGCACAGGGCTTCTCCGATCGCCAGCTTGCCCGCCTGACGGGTCAGAGCATCGACGAAGTCACTGCCTTCCGCCTCAAGCTCGCCGTAACGCCCGCGTATAAGCGCATCGATACCTGCGCAGGCGAATTCGCCTCCGATACGCCCTATCTCTATTCGACCTATGAGGGCGGGTTCGGCGTTCCGGAATGCGAGAGCCGTCCGACCGACCGCAAGAAGATCGTCATTCTCGGCGGCGGACCGAACCGCATCGGCCAGGGCATCGAATTCGATTATTGCTGTGTGCATGCGGCCTATGCGCTGCGCGAAGCCGGGTTCGAGACCATTATGGTCAATTGCAACCCCGAGACCGTCTCGACCGATTACGACACCTCGGATCGCCTCTATTTCGAGCCCCTGACCGATGAGGATGTGATCTCTCTCATCCGTACCGAGCAGGCCAATGGCGAGATTTTGGGCTGTATCGTTCAGTATGGCGGCCAGACCCCGCTCAAGCTGTCACGCGCGCTCGAAGCAGCCGGTATCCCGCTGCTCGGCACCCCGGCAGACGCCATCGACCGTGCCGAAGATCGCGAGCGCTTCCAGGCCCTGCTGCGCAAGCTCGGCCTGCGTCAGCCGGAAAACGGCATCGCCCGCACGCCGGGTGAAGCCGAAGCCGTGGCCGAAAAGGTCGGCTATCCGGTTGTGGTGCGCCCGTCCTATGTTCTCGGCGGTCGCGCCATGGAGATCGTGTACGACCCGGCCGGTCTGCAACGCTATCTGCGCAACACGCTGGTTCTGGCCGGTGCCGAAGTGTCCTCCGGCCCGATCCTGCTCGATCGCTATCTGAACGACGCCATTGAAGCCGATGTCGACTGTATCTGCGACGGTCAGGATGTCTATGTGGCTGGCGTGATGGAGCATATCGAAGAAGCCGGTATCCATTCCGGTGACTCTGCCTGCTCGCTGCCGCCCTATACCCTGTCGCCGGCCATCGTGACCGAGCTGAAGGCCCAGACCGAAGCCATGGCGCGCGAGCTCGGCATTGTCGGGTTGATGAACGTGCAATACGCCATCAAGGACCACGAGGTGTTCGTGCTCGAAGTGAACCCGCGCGCCTCGCGCACGGTGCCCTTCGTTGCCAAGGCGACCGGGGTTCCTGTCGCCAAGATCGGCGCCTGCGTCATGGCTGGCGCCAAACTGTCGAGCTTCAAGCTCGATGGCGACGCCATCGCCCCGCATGTGGCGGTCAAGGAAGCCGTTTTCCCGTTCCATCGCTTTGCCGACACCGACACCATTCTCGGCCCGGAAATGCGCTCTACGGGTGAAGTTATCGGTCTCGACAGCAGCTTCGAACGCGCTTTCGCCAAATCCCAGCTCGCCGCAGGCGTCGTTCTGCCGCAGGCTGGCACAGTGCTGCTCTCGGTGCGTGACGGCCACAAGACCCAGGTTCAGGCACTCGGTCGCAAGCTGATCGAGATGGGCTTCAGCATTATGGCCACGCGCGGCACTGCTGCCCGCCTCGAAGAAGCCGGTATCGCCGTCAAGCGCGTCAACAAGGTGCTGGAAGGCCGCCCGAACTGTGTGGATGCCATCCGCTCCGGCGATGTCCAGCTCGTGATCAACACGGCGCAGGGTTCGCAGGCGGTGCGTGACAGCTTCGATATCCGTCGCTCATCCCTGCTCGGCGGCGTGCCGCATTTCACCACCCTGGCAGGCGCCCGCGCCGCGATCTACGCCATCTCGGCCATCAAGGATGGCGGGCTCGACGTTGCGCCGTTGCAGTCTTACTTCAAACGGGAATTCTAAGAGAGACGGGGCTCTGCCCCGCTCCCCGGAAAGGGGCTAGCCCCTTTCATCCCCTCAAATGGGTTTACAAAGGGCGACGGCCCTTTGACGGGTTTCAGGGCAGAGCCCTGAGGCAAGATCGGTAATCCCCGATCAATTCTGCATAAAACCAAGGCAGAACCCTCGGCTTACCTTGAACTTGCCCCCCGGAAGACCTAGCTTAAATGATCAATTTGCGGGCTGGGATTGTCTCATGCCCGGTTATGCCCCGTGCAGGGCCTCGGGACAGGGTGTTCCAGAGGCTTTGCGCGCGGGCTGAACTCGTTTTGGGGAATGCGCTGTGCAGAAGATTCCGATGACCGGTGAAGGTTTGACCCGTCTAGAAGATGAACTGCGTCGGCTGAAGAGCGAAGACCGCCCGGCCGTCATTCGCGCCATCGCGGAGGCCCGCGCTCACGGCGATCTGTCGGAAAACGCCGAATATCACGCGGCCCGGGACCGCCAGTCCTTTATCGAAGGGCGCGTACTCGAGCTTGAGGAAATCATTTCCACAGCCGAAGTCATCGATCCGTCGCAGCTCTCCGGCGACATGGTGAAATTCGGCGCGCACATCGAGCTGGTGGATGAGGAAACCGATAAGGAAAGCGGTTATCAGATCGTCGGCATGCACGAGGCCGATATCAAGCTCGGCCGCCTTTCCGTCTCCTCGCCGCTGGCCAAGGCGCTGATCGGCAAGTCGGTTGGTGACAGCGTTACCGTGCCGACGCCAGGCGGCGACAAGAGCTACGAGATCCTGACCGTCACCTATAAGTAAATCGCGACCTGAAACCGGGCGGGCCGACAAGGCCCGCTAACACGAAAAGAAGAACGTGTCCGAAGTTCATTCTCTCACTTTCGCCGATATCCTTGCCGCCCATGAGCGGATCGCTCCTTATATCGTTCGCACGCCAAGCATTCGATGCGCCGCGCTTTCGAAAATGACGGGCGCGGATATCTGGCTGAAGCTGGAGAATCTTCAGGCTGTTGCCTCATTCAAGGAACGCGGCGCTGCCAATAAGCTCGCGCTGTTGAGTGAGGAAGAGAAGAAACGCGGTGTGATTGCGGTTTCGGCTGGCAATCATTCCCAAGGCGTGGCGCGTCATGCCAGCCTGCTGGGCATTGACGCCACCATCGTCATGCCGCGCCACACGCCTTCGGCCAAGGTAGAACGCACGCGAGGCTGGGGCGCACGTGTCGTCACAGAAGGTGAGGATTTCGCCGAGGCCTCGAAGGTCGCTGAAGTGCTGCGCGCGCGCGAAGGTCTGGTGCTGGTCCATCCCTTCAACGATGTTGCCGTCATGGCGGGTCAGGGTACTTTCGCCGTCGAACTGATAGAAGACAGCCCGGCGCTGGATTATCTGGTGCTTCCCATCGGCGGCGGCGGGTTGATCAGCGGCTCCGCCATCGCAGCGGCATCACTCAGCCCCGCTACGAAAGTCATCGGTGTTCAGGTGGAAAGCCATGCCTCGCTTTCCGCCTTCCCGGAGGCGGCTGTAGCGGCACGCGGCGGCTCGACCATCGCCGAGGGGATTGCCGTCATGCAGGTCGGCAATCAGTGCTTGGAGGCTGTCGGCCCTCTGCTTGACCGCGTGCTTGTCGTGACAGAACTTCAGGTCGAGTCAGCCATTGCGCATCTGGCAGAACAGGCCAAGCAGGTCTCGGAAGGCGCCGGGGCCGCGGCGCTGGCGGCTGTGATGACCCACCCCGAAATCTTCGCAGGCAAGCGCGTGGCGTTACCGATCACGGGCGGCAATATCGGCACACGCATTTTCGCCAATACGCTGCTGCGTGCCTTGCGACGAGACGGACGGCTTTTGTCGCTCATCTTGCAGATTCCGGATCGTCCAGGCGTACTGGCCGATATCTCGACGCGTATCGGAAACGCAGGGGGCAATATCATCGAGGTGTCACACAAACGGCTTTTCGCGGCGCCATCCGTCCAGACTGCCGAACTCGAAATCATGATCGAGGCACGAGATAGCGCCCATGCCGACGAGATCGAAGCCGATCTACGCAGCCATTATCACCTGACACGCGGCTAAGCCCTCAGCGCGAGCGGCTTGCAGCTGGAAAGTTATCGGCCATCCAGTCGACAGCGTCCGATCGGCTATACCCCTCGGGCAAGGCGTAGAGAGCGCTCAGCAGGGATTTGTCGTAGGGCGTCATAGGCCCGGTCGGGCCTTGTAGAACAAGCGGCTCGGTGAAACGCAGCACGCTTGCTCCATCGTACCCGGTCCGCAAATGGGGCCCGGCAAAAGCGACGACAGACAGCAATTCGTTCAGCATGCCCCATGGCTCGTTATTCAATCGGTTGATATCGACAATAATCAGAACGATCTGGGTGTCCCGTCGTGTCTGTTCATTGGAGAGAAAAGAAGCGTAACCCTGCGTGGCGTAGATATTTCCTACGGACCCAGGCATGACGATCGGCGGCGCATCATCAGCAATACGCATGGCCGAGGAGGTCAGCCAGCGTACAGCTCGTGGTCTCAGAAATTCGCGGATTTCGTCTGGCGTCGCCGCGACCTTGTTTTCATGGAAGACATCCGAGGTGTCGAGACCGACAAAGAGAGTCGGGTTGAGCTGCTCGATCTTCGCTGCGAGCGCGTCGGACTGATCGGTGAAGAACACGAATAGCCGAGGGTCCCTGCAGTTCCTGCTGACCTGTAGCCCAAGGCTTTTGCCAACCGACTGCAAATGGTCAAAAACCGTCGAGGCGAACTGATCCTGAATGCCGTGAATATCCACGCAGACACTCCCGTGCCAGCGCGGCATGGTGTCGAACTGACGTTCACCAAGTTCGGCATCGATATGGTCCTCAAGCGCTTCACGGCTCATGCCGTGGACCGTGTAATTTTCCTGCGCCACGGATTGAGGCGCACCGGAACACAAAATCACAAGGCCTGCCGCACCGACAAACAAACGGCTCATCAGTCGCATTACGTCGATCCTCCTCGAACAGGGAAAATCGACGTTACTGCGCAGTTACGAATGTCAGGTATAAATTAATCGAAATCATTGCTTCACTTCTGCCGTCAGGAAGCCCTTACGGACAGAAGCAAAACGGCCTGAGGGCTCAGCCCTCGAGGAAGCCTTCACTCTTGAGCACCTCAATGGCGGCGCGAATGCGATGACCGTAGGTATGCTCGTTCATCGTGCGCGCCTGGGCGCGGCGCGCCATTTCGATGCAAAGCGGTGTGTCGTCGATATAACGTGCCACGATACGGTCGAAATCGATCTTGTTGGAGAAGGTCGGAATCTCCTCCGCCGTGAAATAGCGGCGAAGCTCATAGGTGTCTTCGTGGAACACCTGAAACGCCCCGGCAGCGGCCGCCTCGAAGGTGCGTGGACCGGGTGTCGAGGGGGCGATCATGAAACGCTTGTTTTCGAAATGCAGCGAGCGCCCAAGATTCAGCACCAGCTTCGAGCGGCGGTACAGCTCGATGAGCTGGGATTTTTCGATGCGGGCATCTGAAAAGCCGATGCCGAACTCACCCCAGCCCGGACCGATGATCTTGACGTTCAGATTACGCAGGGTCGGCATCAGATTGCGCACGATATCCTTGCGGCTCGTGAACGCCACACCGCAGAAAAGCACGTCGATGGATTTCTCCACCTCTTTCTCGATTGGCGCATAATGCAGCTTGCGGCTCGCAGCGAGCGGCAGATGGAAGACCCGCTCACGCTGATAGAAATTATGGCCCCAGCGATCGCAGGAAAAAATCACGTCGAAATCATCGGTGATCCGGTAATTCGCGTCCTGCTCATAGGGGTCTTCTGTGGCCCAGAACACGGTAATCGCGCCGATTTTCTTGGCTTCGCGGCAAACTTCGCCGAAATAGGTACTTTCTGGCAGGTACGAACCGATCGCAAAAACGATGGTCGGCTTCAGTTGCTCGATCGAGGCAGCGGCACCGCTGATATGTACGGCAATGACGTTCTCTTCACCGAAGCACTCAGCCCAGCCATCCATGATCGATTCACGGATCTGCGCATTGGCCTGAGACTCGTAACGACCGCCGCTACAGATGAGCACACGCTGAGTCGTGCCAGCGGCCCGGGATTTTACGTTTTTCTTACCTGCTGACATGGTCTCTCAATCCGTTTCTCTAGTAATGAGGCTGGCCCTCGGCCCCGCCCAGCCTGATATCAGATATGGCCGATGATAGAGGCCACACTGTCATCGATAATCCTTCCCAACCCCGCTTTGAAGCGTGCAGGGTCGCAGTCGCGCTCTACAGCCCTAAGGGCGCCTGAACGGATCATTCTCCATTTTTCCTCATTTTCGTAAGTCTCCGCCATGGCGAGTGCGAACGCGATGGGATCTTCCGAAGAGGCGCTGACGAGCTCATACCCATCTGCCCAGCCCATCTGCTTTGCAAGAAGGCGGGTTGCGATGACAGGCAGACCATACGAAGCTGCCTCGTGCACCTTGTAGGGAATCCCGCCTGCGTAGCGTGTCGGGGCGATAAACAAGCGGTGGGTTGCGTAAAGCGCCGTCAGGTCATCGACCGGACCAAGCCAGTTAACACGTTTTGAGGCACGCAGGGTCGACACGTCTACCGAAGGATGCACGAAACCGGCAACGGTCAGCTTTACCTCTTCAGGCAAATACTCATCCAGCTCGGGCAAAACATCATGAATGAGCCAGAAGAGACTATCGAAATTGGGAGCATCCTCATCATGCAGCGCGCCAACGAAGAGAAAATCACGTCGCTCGGTGAAAGATTCCCGCCCCGGTCGCAGAGATATGGAATGCCCTAGTATAGCGACATTCTCGTAACCCGTGTCCCTGACAAGCGCAGCGTCATGTTCGGAAACCACAACGATCTGCTGACAATACTGAGCCGATTCCAGCTCGCTTGCGACCATCTCATCCAGAGGTGCCAGCTTTTCGGCCGGGGGATGGAACCGCGCCTTCTCGATGGTTCTCGGCGCAGCGATTACCTCTGTATCAAGGATCACGCTTTCGACCGGGAGATGACGGCTATGTTCGGCAAGAACCGGCAGAAGCCTGACGAGATTATGCGTCCGCCCAATCCAGATGAGATCGTAATACCCTGCGCGCTCCTCAATGAACTGATTGAGAGTCGAGAGATCGCTTCGGGTCATCAATTCGACATCGTCAGGAAAATCGGCAGCGAGATCGGCATAACTGGCCGCGCGTGGCAAAACCGGGAAAACGGTAACCTGTAGCCCAAGCTGGCTCATCGCCCATACAAGATCGTTCGAGCGCACATAGCCTGAACCGAGCGAACGCAAGGGAATGCGGTCCTCGATGAAAAGCACCTTGCGACGCGTGCTGCGGTGCGAGCGAGCCAAGACTGCATTCCGCAGATGTCCCGGCAACTGCTTGCGAAGATAGTCCTGATGCTGGCGCCCGAAAACACGATGATTGATGACCATCTGCGCTCGGGAACCCTCCGTTCCCGAACTACCGAATTCGAGATGCTCAACCATCACCGTCGGATCATAAACCACGCGTTGACCCAGGCGGATCATCCGCAAGCAGAGATCAGTATCCTCGAAATAGGCCGGCCGGTAGAGTGGATCGAAGCCACCGAGTGCACGCGCTGTTGCAGTTCGAACAAGCAGAAAAGCTGCAGAACAATAATCGACATCACGTGTGAAATTGGCCTCGGGAATATTAGGGTTGTCCTGACGACGATAGCCATAGGTCGACCCGTCGCGCCAGATAATCGATCCTGCCTCTTGCAACCACATATTGCTTCGGACAAGTTTCGCACCGACAGCCGCTATATCTTCTGCGCTGTGCAGTCGAGCGAGTGCGTTGCGCAGGGCGTTCGGATAAAGACGCAGATCGTTGTTCAGATAGAGAAGAGCCGGCGCCGTAACATATGCCAGTGCTTCGTTACACCCGTCGAGATAGCCTACGTTATAGCGGAACCGTAGCACCCTAGCACCGCGCACGACTTGTTCGATCCGGGTTGTCTCATCGCTTGATGCGGAATCGACAAGGATGAGCTGGATACTGCCCTGATAATTCGCACGCAACGAAGCCAGAGCCTGCAATGACAGAGCATATTTGTCATGGAGAACCATGATGACCGAAAGCTCTGGCACGCCATCAAACGCAAACTCCAGACCGCCCCGTCTGACGATTTTCTGCTGGAGCAACGCCTCAGCCTCGAAATAGCGACGTGTCTGATTTTCATCCGCAGCGAGCAGATCGACACCCTCGCCATAGCGTGCGCGCTGTGCAACCCAGCAGGCATATAAACTGTCATAAAGCCCCGCCTTGACCAGCGCCGCAATATCCGGCCGCTCACCGAAAGGCTTTAGCGCAGCATTCTCTAACGGGCTGCGTCCCTCCGCTGCACCATAACGTACGAAATGATCATACGCGTTCCTGAAAGAACCGTTCTCAATGCTTGGCAGCACATCACCATTGATGCGGATATAGTAACCCTCGTCAAAAAGAGCCTGAGGATTGAAATGCCGCGGAGTCTGGTTAGTCAGATAGTGATGTAGAACAGAGCTATAACGCCCCGCGGCGATCTCGCGCATCACATCGGGATAGGTCTCACGATACCAGATCGGATCGAAATACCATGAAAGACGGCTCTGATCGGCGATAGACGGCGACAGCTCGGTAACGACACGAAACGCCCCGCTACCTGCGATCATCTCGCGCTGCGGTTGATCCGTGAGGGCTGCCAGACAGGTAGGATCAAGAAACCAGTGCCCGGCCAAGCCCTCGACATCGCCTGTTTCAAGGAAGTGATCATAGCCGTTGAGGAAAACTCCACTGACGACCACCTCCGATATCAGTGAAGCGTGACGGCTGCGGTAATAGCTTTCCGAAAAAAGCCAGTGAGGCGCGTGAGTCGCGTAGCCCTTGGCACAATAATGGTCAAAACCCGACGCTAGCTCGCCCCGGCAGATCTCTGCGTAGAGCTCCGGATAGGCCTGTCGGTACCAAGTCTCATCGAAATACCTGTTCGGCGAAAACCCGAAGGACTTACCTATAGCCTCATAATGCTCTGCCGCATCGTAGTATCCGTTGGCAGCCATCTCCTCGGCTGCCAACGGATACTGCGCGAGATACCACGCCTCGTCGACGACCTGCCATTTAGGCTTGCGCTCGCTATGCATCAGGACGTCTCTTTGGGCGTCAAGCCATGACCGCAGGCGCGAGGCTCGCCTCGATCGTCGCATTCACCTGCGCCACGACGGCCTCGTCTACCTCAGCATGGGCGACCGACGCGATGATCCCTCCTGAAACAGTCACGAGAACATCGAGAGCCTTGATCCCGATCTGCTCACCGACAGTGTTGACGAGGCAGAGCCTGTAAACGCCTTTCATATCGGCCGCATAACCCGAAGCAATGGACAGCCAGCCCTCAAACCCGACACAAAGCGGCGCATCAGGGAAAATGGTCTTCACGTCATGGCGCAGGAAGCGGTTGAGAGCGAAGAAGAATGCCTCGCTTTTCTCTCCACCGATCAGCGCCACAGACATGGTACCCGCGCGTTCGAGCTGGCGCAGAAAGCCCCAGCCGCGGATGAACAGATTGCCGTCATCTGTCAGAAGTGGCGCCGGATCGCCGATCAGTCCGCTCAGCGAGTCAATATAATGCTGGAAGTCATTTTCAGCCTGATGATACTGCGCGTGACGATGCAGGCGACTCAACTTGATGCCACGCAGATGACCATCGGCATGCGAGATGCGATCGAAATCGCGCATGATGCGGTCATTCGACGGACGCTCGACCTGGATTTCGTTGACCTTGCCATCCTTTACCGTAATCTCGACAGAAGTGACCATGAAAGCCCCTACGCCGTTAACCACGTTGACCAGCCCGACGCGGAACGTGCCCTCGCACCATTTGCCGCGCAATGCTGCCTGACCCGCAAAACCCGACCGACGAGGGGCATTGGGATAGATCGATAGAACGTCGCCACGCGCCTCACGTATGCACGGCAGGAAGACGAGCGGCGTCTTGTCGTCACCTATCAGCACCGCGTAGATCGACCCGGCCGAACTGACGCCCGGCAGCACATGCCATCCGCGAATATGGAATTCGTACGATCCAGCAAAATCTTCCGGCTCATTTTCGGCGAAAACAAAGTGGCAGACATCGTCGATATAGTACTCGGCGCCCTGGATCGAGAACCAGTCGGCAACCGGCTCCGGCAGTTCGACAGAAAGATCCCGAATGGTCGGCGGATCGAAAATATGGCGCGGCGGGGCCTGATGACGCCACGAGGCATGGGGCAGAAGATGCACCTGCCCCGCATCGATCTGCATCTCGGCCGTACCGAGCTCACGAATGGGAGCGGCCTCACGATAGACGGCCCGCATGTCATTCGCGTAGGTCTCTGCCTGGGTCCAGAGTGCGGGCGAGATATTGCCCATGATCGAACGACGGATGCCTTCTGAAGAGCGAAGCAATTCAAGACGTTCGAGCACCATATTGGCGCGACCGATCGGCACCTTGAAACCGTTGACTCCGTCTTCCACACGATCGCCGAGAGCACCCACGTCCGTCACGATAGGGATCAACCCGTTCTGCCAGGCCTCGGAAAGCGAAATGCAATAGGTCTCGGGCCAGATCGAGAGATTAAGCGCGACATCGGCAACCTGAAGGGCCGCGATATCGCCGGCATCGTAGCGACCGTAGACTTTCACATTGGGGCGTGGCTTGCCGTTGATAACCGCGTCATATTCGGGATGGATATAGCCGAAAATATGAAATTCAATGTGATCGGGATGGGCAATTTCGATCAGGTTGAGGATCGTGTCGGCACCCTTGGTCCGCAGGAAATTACCGACAATCGCGACCTTGAGCGGACGCTCCCCCAGAGGCTCATAGGCCTTCGGGACGATGGGGATCGTGTTTTCGGGCGAGGGAATGCCAAGGATCAGGCTGCGCTTCTGATCCAGAATTGGATAGATCTCATGGGTAAGGTTGCGTGAATGCTTGGTCCCGAACAGGATCATATCGACCGAATGCAGCATCTTTGCGATGAAAGCGCGCCGTGTCTGCTCGCCGCCATACTCGATGTTCTCAGCAACCTTGAGAATGATATCGCTCGCCACGACCGACTTCACTTCATCTTCGATGTAGCGCAGATCCTGATTGAGCAGATTGTAGCGCGACGAGATGAGCCAGAAATCATGGGCCGAGAACACCACGCCAGCCCCACAGGCCTTTGCAATGATCGGTAGCGACAGGGCATGATGGCCAAGATGCTGGAAGTGAACGATATCGAAATTGTATTGGCTGATTGCGTTCGAAAAGGCCATTTCTTCCGGCCCGTCGCACATCGCATCCATCCAGCCCACTTCAGGCACGTCATAACGCTCGACTTCCTGCCCGTTTGCCGTGGTCAGACGGCAATGCGTACCGCGACGCAGCCAGTAGAAGAATTCGATTTCACGACCGAGCATTGAGCAAAGCGTCTGCTGATAGACCTCAACACCGCCCCAGGCCGCTTCATGAATGGTGGAGTGCGTGCACATCAGGACGCGCAGGCGGCGGCGACGGGGTAGCAACTCGGTTCCAGGCACGACCCGACCGAAATTGGCGCCGGTGATCTCGGCCATCTTCCGCAGACGATGCTCGTAAAGATGCCCTTCCAGAACAGATTTCTGGCCGGAGAGTGCCATATTACGGCGCAAGGCGCGATCATTGAGCAGTGCTGCGACGGAACTCACCACACCGTCGATGTCGCGTGCGAGAAATGTACCCTCGATCTCGGCGAAATATTTGGTGTCCATACTCTCGGGCGCCTCGACCACCTGGGCCGCACCGGCGAGAGCCAGTTCGTAAAAGCGCGGTCCCGGCGCCGTTGCCTGGCTTACATCGCCGTGGCTGGCATAATCGCGGAACATGGTAAGCGTGACAGCGCTCGCATTGGCAAAATCGATAAAAGCCTCATGGCTGACAGGGCGCTGAATCGCCAACTCGGCCAGATCGGCCGGCAAAGGCGGCAGATATTCATTGCCGGGGCAGATCAGCTTCAGACGGGCCTGCGGGAAGGCTGCGATGATTCGACGCAACGTCTCAACGCGGTTCGGCCACATCGTGCCAGCGAAGAAGATATCGTAATCGAGCGCCTCGCCCTCTTTCACGTCGCGCTGGTGAATGGTCCGGCTGGCGCCGAGGGGCAGATAATGCCCCTTGCCACGATAATGATCCGCGCAGGAAGGGTCGTTCGTGAAGACGAAATCGAAAAGATTGGAATTCTCGACATTGAAATCCCGCATGAACGGATCTTCGAACGTCCAAAGGATCATCGTCTTGAAGGCAGGGCGGATACGACGCATCAACTGCATGTTGATCCGCTGCCCGTCGATGCAGATCAGTGTGTCATGCTCGCCCGAAGCAGCAGCCTGGGCCAGCGTCATGTTATCGGCCAGTAGAACCTGATCTGTGCCGAAAAGAGCACGCGCCGCGCGCTCGACCGCCAAGGTCAGATAGGAGTTGGGATTATGGGTGTAGTTCGTATTGTAAATAACAGCCATGAAGCCCCCGCCACCGCATTCTTGCAACAAGTAGGGGCAATTCCCTCTTGCCGATCAGATCGTATCTAACCCAAAGACTGGAGGTGCAAAAGTCTTCAGAGGCAAATTTCGGATTAAGTTGCCTGTCAATTCAACAACAAAAAATAAAAGGGCTGCCGAAGCAGCCCTTTCATAGTGTTTCAACAAGATGACTGTTGATTACACTTCGGTATTACGACGACGGATCGCCGCACCGAGAATGTCACCCAGCGATGCACCGCTGTCGGACGAACCGTATTCATTGATCGCTGCCTTGTCTTCCTCGACCTCACGGCCGCGGATGGTCAGAGCCAGCTTGCGCGAAGCGCGATCGACAGAAACGACCTTCGCATCGACCTTCTCGCCAACGGCGAAACGCTCGGGGCGCTGCTCGGCCTTGTCACGAGCCAGTTCGGCGCGACGGATGAAGCCGGTCAGAACGTCGTCAACCTTGACTTCGATGCCGTTGGTCTGGACCGACGTCACGAGGCAGGTCACGATGTCGCCCTTATGGACGCGCGACAGGGTGTCGGCTGCCGGATCTTCCTGCAGCTGCTTGATGCCGAGCGAGATGCGCTCCTTTTCGGCGTCAACGTCGAGCACCTTGGCCTGAACGACCTGACCCTTCTCGAACTTAGCCATGGCTGCTTCGCCGGCTTCGTCCCAGGAGAGATCGGACATGTGCACCATGCCGTCGATATCGGCAGAAAGACCCACGAACAGACCGAATTCGGTGATGTTGCGGATTTCGCCTTCGATGGTCGAACCGACCTTGTGCTCTTCGGCGAACTGCTCCCACGGGTTGCGCTGAACCTGCTTGAGGCCGAGCGAGATACGACGCTTGGCGCTGTCCACGTCGAGAACCATGACGTCGACTTCCTGCGAGGTCGCGACCAGCTTGCCCGGATGGACGTTCTTCTTCGTCCAGGACATCTCGGAAACGTGCACCAGACCTTCGACGCCCGGCTCGAGCTCAACGAACGCACCGTAATCGGTGATGTTCGTGACGCGACCCGAATAGCGAGCACCCGGCGGATACTTGATCGCCACGTTCTCCCACGGATCAGCTTCAAGCTGCTTCATGCCCAGCGAGATACGCTGCGTGTCGGAGTTGAAGCGGATGACCTGAACGCGAACCGGCATGCCGATCTGCAGGGCTTCGGACGGGTGGTTGATGCGCTTCCAGGCAATGTCGGTGACATGCAGGAGACCATCGACGCCGCCGAGATCAACGAACGCACCGTAATCGGTGATGTTCTTGACCACGCCATCGAGAATCATGCCTTCCTTCAGGCCCTGGATCAGCTCGGAACGCTGCTCTGCACGGGTCTCTTCAAGAACGGCACGACGCGAGACAACGATGTTGCCACGGGCGCGATCCATCTTGAGAATCTGGAAAGGCTGGGGCTGACCCATGAGCGGAGCGACATCGCGCACGGGGCGGATATCGACCTGGCTGCCCGGAAGGAACGCCATGGCGCCGCCGAGATCAACCGTGAAGCCGCCCTTGACGCGACCATAGATCGTGCCGTTGACGCGCTGGTTGTTCGCGAATGCGCGCTCGAGCGAGGTCCATGCCTCTTCACGACGGGCCTTCTCGCGCGACAGCACGATGGAGCCGTCACGATCTTCGTAGCGCTCGACATAAAGCTCGATCACGTCGCCCGGACGCACGTCAGGCGCAGCGCCCGGCGGTCCGAATTCCTTGAGCGAGACGCGGCCTTCGCTCTTGAGGCCGACATCAACGATCGCGAATTCATCCGTCAGGCGGATAACGCGACCGGTAACGACGGAGCCGTCAAAGCCCGTGTCCTGGCCGAGGGTCTCGTCAAGAAGAGCTGCGAAGTCTTCGACGGTGTTGGTGGCTGAAGCCATGTGTTTTCGTAATCCTGGGCCGATCGTGACGATCGGGCCAATGTCTGCGCCCGGCACTCTGGTCGGACGGCGTGCTCATGAACGTCGGTCCACCCATGAGCCTTCAAAAGAAAAAAGCGCTCGTTCTCTGGGACGGGAACAAGCAAGCGCAGGGGACAATACGCTGAATGACGTCAGACACCCGTGACCGGGTGCTTGTCAATAAAAACATCCGGTCACGTGCGGTTTAGGGCGATTCCACGCTGGATATGCACGCAGCAATGCGCTCGGAACGGCACGGACCCGCGAGGCTTTCCGGCAGGCAGTGAGTTAACGGCCCGCCGGATCTGGCGCTCAGGAGGGAAAGCGCGCTCGCACGACAGAGAGTGCGTGAGCCAGAACGGCCTGGGCATCGAGATGGTCGGTCTCGACCAGCACCGCATCATCGGCCTTGCGCAAGGGCGAAACAGGACGCTCGGCATCCTTGCGATCGCGCGCCTCGATCTCTGCGGCCAGTTCTTCCAGTTCTGTCTGAACCGGATCGGCCACGCCATGCATCTGCTGGTAGCGACGCAAGGCCCTCACGGCGGCGCTTGCCGTAACGAAGAACTTGAGATCGGCATCGGGAAAAACCACGGTGCCAATATCGCGTCCGTCGATCACTGCCCCACTTGCCGTGGCAAATTCGCGCTGACGCTTCAGCAGCGCCGCACGAACGGGAGTCTGTGTTGCGACAGCACTTGCCCCGCGATCGATCTCAGGCACACGCAGATCGTTACGCAGAAGGTCTTCAGCCTGCAGCGCATGGGCGGTCTTCTCGCCGTCATCCGACGCGGGGTCCAATCCGGCAAGGATCATCTGACGCGCCACGGCACGATAGAGAAGCCCCGTGTCCAGATGAGGCAGATCGAGCGCGGCAGCGAGCGCCTTGGCGAGCGTGCCTTTTCCCGCAGCGGCAGGCCCGTCGACAGCAATAATGAGGCGCATCAGAGAACTGCCCCGAGGGCTGTCATGAGCGACACGAAGCCGGGGAAGCTCGTATTGATAAAGCCGGTATCGTCGACCATCACCGGTTTTTCGGCAGCGAGCCCGAAAACGATCGCGCTCATGGCAAGTCGATGATCCATCTGTGTTTCGACAAGACCGCCACCGAGGCCTTCAGCGCTCCCACGCCCGTCGATGATCATGTCATCGCCCTCGACACGCACGTCCGCGCCATTCGCCTTGAGCAACGCCACTGTGGCAGACAGCCTGTCGCTTTCCTTGACGCGCAGCTCTTCCAGCCCTCTCAGGCGCGACGTGCCGCTGGCGAAGGCGCATGCGACCGCCAGCACGGGATATTCGTCGATCATGGACGGCGCACGATTGGCGGGCACATCAACACCGCGCAGGGCTGCGCCACGCACCACAAGATCGCCCACGGGCTCGCCGCCCTCGATGCGTTCATTCTCGATATCGAGCGCGGCTCCCATTTCACGCAGCGTCGTGAACAGCCCTGTCCGCAGAGGGTTGAGACCGACGCCCGGCAGACGGATCTCTGATCCTGGCACAAGGCTTGCCGCGACAATGGGGAATGCTGCTGAGGAAGGATCGGCGGGCACGACCACGTCGCGCGCAACAAGGCGCGCCCGGCCTTCCAGCGTGATGATCCGACCGCCTGTCGGGGTCAGTCCGACATCGACGCCAACACCGAAGTGACGCAGCATGTTTTCGGTATGGTCGCGCGTTGCTACCGGCTCTTCAACACGGGTCTTGCCCTCGGCATTCAGACCGGCGAGCAGAATGGCCGATTTCACCTGAGCGGAAGCGACCGGCAGACAATAGGAGAGCGGCGTTGCCTCACCCGTGCCGATAATCGCCATGGGCAGCTTCTCGCCAAGACGCGTTGCGAAACAGGCACCATTACCGGCAAGCGGCTGGGTGACACGGCGCATGGGGCGCCCGCGCAGGCTAGCATCGCCGGTCATGAAGCTCGTGATGGCGTGGCTTGACAGGATGCCCGACAGCAGACGCGCTGCCGTGCCGGAATTACCCATATCGAGCACGTCGGACGGCTCCTTGAGCGCGCCGACCCCCTTGCCCTCTATCACCCAGCGATCGGCTTCGCGCGTGATGGAGGCGCCAAGAGCGCGCATCGCATCTGCGGTACGCAGCACGTCCTCCCCTTCGAGCAGTCCCGTCACGATGGTACGCCCCTCTGCGAGAGAGGCCAGCATCAGCGCACGATGGCTGATGGATTTGTCCCCAGGAACGCGAATCGTTCCGCGAAGCGGACCCGGATTGCGCGCGACAGAGAGGGGAATGACGGGAGAAGAAGGATGATGTTCCATGATAGCGTTCATTCCGATGCAGCGCCGCGGCTGTCAATCGCCGCGATCTGTTTTCAGGGTGGTTTTAGCATCAAAAATCGAGGTTGGATTTGACATGGGGAACGCAAGCTGGCATGGCCCCGTGCTTCGCGGCGCAAGCCGTTCTCCTTTTTCAACCGGTTCAGGATCGACAGGTAGTCATCATGGCAAAACCAGAACTCGGTCTGAAACGCGTGTGCGTCTCTTGCAGCGCGCGTTTCTACGACCTGAATCGCGCTCCCGCGATTTGCCCGAAATGTGGCGCAGAACAGCCCAGCGATATGCCGCAGCCCAAGCGCGGCAACGATATCCCTGCTGATCAGACGAAAGACGCTCCGAAGAGCGACGAAGAAGATATCGACGTCGATCTGGACTCGGATGATGACGATGATGACGACGTCATGGAAGACGCGTCGGATCTCGACGATGATGACGACGATCTCGGCTCCGAAATCGAAGTCACCACCGACAACGACGACAACGAGAATTGATGTTATCGAGAAAAGCCGGTCTGACCGGCTTTTTTCTTTTATGCATGGCACCGTCCCCCTCCCTGGCGGAAACCGCACTGCATCTGAGCCACGCTCTCAACGCTCGGGCAAGCGCCACCGAGGTGCTGCAGCAATACTGCCAGCGCCTTTACCCCGGCGTGAAGATCGCAGCGGTGAGCCTCCCCACAGGACGCCTCCCCCGCCCCCTGCCGCATCGTGAGTTTTTTACCCTGACGAAGGGTGAGACTATCCGCACGCGCCATGTCAGTCTGCGCTGCGGCAATCTCGCGCTTTCGGATGCGTGGAACTGGTATGTACCGGAGCGCCTGACACCTGAAATGAATAGAGCGCTCGAAACGACGACAAGCCCCTTCGGCCATGTCGTCGCACCGCTCCATTTCACGCGCCAGCCGCTGAAGAGTGAGATGACGAACCTCCCACCCGGTATCCTGCTACGCAACAGAGCGCTGCTTCGGCGAGGCAGCGACAACCTGCCGTTTTCAATCGTTGAAGAAAATTATCTCGTTTCGGGTTTTTCGACGTTCGGGACAGCCAAACCGTAACGCCTCTCCCCCCTACTCGGCGGCGCGCAATACACGCCACTCGTCGACTAGAGCGCACCATTTTTCACGCACATCCGCCGCGATGCGGTCGTCCTGCCGCATGATACGCGCGCTCTGCTCAACAAAAGCAAGAGACTGGGACTGAAAGCGCCGCTCGATTTCCGCCTGGGCCTCTGCAACGCCCGGCAGGCCGAGAAGCCGCCTGATACCACGATGGATATCTTCAGACAGGACGCGCACCGGCTGATCTCCTGCCGCCTCGAAACGGGTCGTGAAGAGATCGAAGATTCCGGGGTTGTTATAGCGGAAATGCTTCTGCTTCAGCACACCTGAGCCATCATTCTCACCCCGCGCAAACTTCCAGACATATTCTTCCAGAGAACGCACATGGTAATGACATATCGACGCATTGACCGTCGGCCGCGCCGCGAAATTGGTATCGTGATCGGCCAGATCACCATTTTTCTGTCTTTCACCGTCGATCGTCATATACGTGACGACGTCTCGCTCACGCGATAACGGGTGATGCGCCGAAGCACCTGAAAACAGATTGGTACGAAATGCCGTCTTGATGAGCGGATGCGTTTCTGTCGCGACAAAACGCTCGGCCGACAAGCCAGGCGCCCAGGTGAGATGGCCGTTGGAATTGAAGACCCGCCACGACATCGCCACAGCCTCGGCGCCCTCGCGCTCCCTCGCCTCGAGCAGGGGAGGCAGACAATAATCGACTTCCGCTACAGGAAGAACGACTTCGTCCAGATCCACCACAAGGCACCAGCGGTAATCGAGTATCTCGGGCAGAATCATCAGGGCGTGATGATAGGCCTTGTCCTGCATGTTGATACGCTCAGGTGACGCACCGCTATTATCGATCCAGATAATTTCGCCCGCGTCGGCAAGACAGCGTAGCAGCACATCCGACCCGTCAGTCAGATCATTGGTGTAGATGAAGAACTGCTCCACACCGATGCGGCGATGATGGGCAATCCATTCAAGCAGATAGACACCCTCGTCGCGTGCCGTTGCCAAGAGGGCGAGCGCCTTTCGCGGCGCAATATTGCGGCGCGCTGCGCTCAGAAGGCGGGCTCCGTGTGAATAGGGGCTGTCCCGGCGCGTATTTTCCTGGAAGCCCAAAAAATCGTAACAGGCACCTGCCGACTGGAAAGGAGAATAGCTGCCTGACTGCCATTCCCGCAGCCGTCTGAAACCGTCAGCGATCCACCCGCTGGCAGGAAGAGATGCAAGTAGCGCGCTACATCTTTGTGCGACGCTGCCTTCTGGCGCCGAGGTAAATAAACCGGCGAAACTCTTCAAAACATCAGGACCGAGAAAATCGCCCAGCATGTCGAGCAGGCGCGGCTGAAAGGAGACAGGGAAGGACGCGAGCGCCTTCAGGACGAGAAGCGGCTCATCGCGCCCGGCAAGAAGCGCAGCAAACTGGAGGGCAAAATCCTGCAGACAAGAGCCCGGCATGACCCCGACCGGCACCTGCACAAAACGCTCCCAACCCGAAATGACCTGGCAGTCAGCGTAGATACAGCCCGTATCGATCTCAGCGCGCAGGAAAAAGGCCCCGCGATAGCGCTTCAGCGCCACCTTGCCGTCAGGAAGCGACACCACGCTCAGCGGCATAAAACCGGGCGACCAGCCACCGCGCCCCGTCTCTGACGGCGCTTCCGGCCACGCGCCGTCAGAGGCGACAAGCAGCGTAAAACCGGGCGCTGAGGACCATCTGAGCGCCAAGGTCTCGCGCGGAAAATCTGCAGATCGATGGGCGAGAACCTGCGTATCCGGGTCGAGATCGAGCAGGGTCTGATGATCGGTTACGATTTTCGCGACGCGGCACGTCACACGCGCGCCATTGTCCATGCGCAACTGAAAAGAGGCCATCTCGCCCGGTCCACCTTTTTTTAAATCAAGCGCGCCATTGTAGATGCTGACCGCCGTCCAGCGCAATCATCTGCCCGGTTACTGAAGGCATGCGCAGTAATGACGTCATCGCCGTGACTATTTCTTGCGGATCGGCGCCTGTTTGTAACGGCGCATTCTGTCGCATCCGGGAAAAATGCTCATCGCTCTGACCGATAGCCGGCAGAACAGGCCCTGGCCCGATCGCATTGACACGAATGCGCGGCGCGAGCGCGAGCGCCATCGTCTGAGTGAGGGTCCAGAGCCCTGCCTTGGAGAGCGTATAGCTCACGAAATGGGGCGTCAGATTCCAGACGCGCTGATCGAGAAGGTTGAGCACCATGCCTTGTGCCGTCTCGGGCAGGGCACGGGCGAAATCCTGCATCAGCACGAAAGGCGCGCGCAAATTCGTCTCCATGTGACGATCCCAAGAGTCGCGGGTCGCGTCATGCCATTCGTCGCGCTCGAAAACCGAGGCATTATTGATCAGCACACCGAGCGGCCCAAGGGCTTTGGTGGCGTCGTTCACAAGGCGTGACACCTCTTCTTCACGCGAGAGATCGGCCTCCAGCACGCAACCGGTGACCTCGAGTGTCGCGAGAAGGGCCCGCGCCTCATCCGCGTGGCTACGGCAGTGCAAGGCTATGGCAAAGCCCTCCTGCGCAAGAGCCTCGACCAGCGCCCTGCCTATACGTCTGACGCCCCCTGTCACGAGAGCCGCGCGCGGCATCGAAGGCGCTATAATGCTGCGTGTCGGGGCATGTTTCATTGCGCGGGGCGCCGTGCCGAAAGCGCTGCGGCCAGCGTACCATCATCGAGCACGTCGAGCGCACCACCTATCGGCACGCCATGGCCGACACGCGTCACCGCCACTTCATGCTCGGCGAGTTTTTCCTGCAGCCAATGCGCCGTGCTGGCCCCTTCGACCGTCGCTCCGAGAGCGAGAATGACTTCACGCACCGCACCGGAGGCTACACGAGAGAGAAGAGACGCGGTGTTGAGTTCTTCGGGCCCGGTACCCGAAAGCGCAGAGAGCACGCCGCCCAATACCTGATAGGTGCCGGGATGCAGGCGCGAACGCTCCAGCGCCCAGAGGTCGCCTACCGTCTCGACAACGCAGATCAAGCCATGGTCGCGCGTCGGGTCGGCACAGATGCTGCACGGGTCGCTACTATCGAGCGTGCCGCAAATATGGCAACTCCGCACCGAATGGGCAGCTGCTTCCATGGCCTGGGCGAGAGGCAGCAGCCTCGTCTGGGGCGCGCGCAGAAGCACAAGCGCCGCCCGCCGCGCCGAGCGCGGGCCAAGTCCAGGCAGGCGCGATAATAGCTGGATCAGCCTTTCGACATCGCCACCACCCATCATGGCCCTGCCCTCCTGCGAGACGAAATCAGAACGGGAATTTCAGACCGGCAGGCAGGTCGATCCCCCCCGTCACCTTGCGCATTTCTTCCGCATTGGCGGCCTCGACCTTGGCGCGCGCATCGGCGAAAGCGGCGATAATCAGGTCCTGAAGCATCTCGACCTCGTTGGGGTCGGCCAGCTTCGGATCGATTCTGAGCGCACGCATGTCGCCCTTGCCGCTGAGGGTAACACTGACCAGACCGGCGCCGGAGACGCCTTCGACCGTCAGCGCATTCAGCGTGGTCTGCACTTCTTCCATGCGCGACTGCATCTGTGAGGCCTGCTTCATCAGCCCTGCGAGATTTTTCATGGTGCTTGCTCCTTGAGACTAGAAAGAGGACCCGCCACCGAAATCGTGCCAGTCATCATCATCCATCAGATCGGCATCGATAGGGGCAAAGTCCAGATCGGGCGCCGCCGGCTCTGTCGCCCAGCTCTCAGGGGCTTCCAGCTCCTCTGGCGGCAACCCGTATTCATCGAGCGAGAGATCCTTGGGCTCCCCCACGCGCGCATCGGGAAAGACATCGAGAATGGCGCGCAAAAGCGGGTGCGCATGCAACTCTTCACGACGCAGCGCGACAATCTCGGCACCCTGTTCATCGAGTGTCGGTTCGCCTTCTTCCTGCGAAGTCTCGATCTGCCACTGACCCGGATAGACGCGCTCAAGCAGGGCCTGAAGCCGTGTCTCGATGCGCGGGGGCGTGCCGCGCGCCATGCGCAACAGCACACGAGGCGGCTCGAAGCGCACCAGATGGGCAGAATGGCGCAGAATACCGTGCAACATCGCCTCTGACTCGCGTGCCACGAAGGCCACCATTTCGCGCCAAGAACGCAAAGGCGGCGGCGGCGGCGGCGCCTCAGCGCTTTCGGTCTCGGGCTGTGGCGGCGCTGGCGTCAGGATCGGCGCTGGCGCGAGGCTCGGCACTTCATAGGCGATCCCGCCATTGGCCACCAGACGCAGCGCAGCCCGAGGGCGATCATCGCCGCCATCCGATGCTACCCCCGTCGGCGTAGCGCGCGCCGCAAGAATCGACTCGTCGCCACCAGCCCTGCCCGGCGCTTCGGCAGGCAGACTGCTCTCTTTTTGGTCGGCAGGCATCTGCATGACCAGACGCGCCAGACGATCGGGGGTGGGCAGCGTGCTGGCGTAGCAGAGCCGGATCAGCACCATTTCTGCCGCAGCCCGTCGATCGGGAGCCTGTTCGACTTCCTGAATACCCTTGAGCAGGATCTGCCACGCACGGCCGAGTTCGGCGTTGGGCAATCGATCGGCGAGCGAGGCACCACGATCACGCTCTGCCTCAGGCAGTTCGCGGCTGTGGCGCAGGCTGGGAATGGCCTTCAGACGCGAAATAATATGGATCAGATCGAGCAGATCGGTAAGCAGAATGCCGAGATCGGCGCCCTGTGCATAGGCCTGACCGCTGATCTCAAGCGCCTGATCGGCCTTGCCCTGCATCAGTACTTCGAAAAGGTCGAAAACGCTCTGACGATCTGCCAGACCGAGCATCGCGCTGACCATCGGCGCTTCGATACGCGCTGCGCCTTCGCCCTCGCCCTGGGCAATGGCCTGATCGAGCAATGACAGCCCATCGCGCACGGAACCGTCGGCGGCGCGTGCGATGAGCGATAGCGCCTCATCGGAGAACGCGACCGATTCTTTCTCGGCAATTCCGGCGAAATGCTGCATCAGCATTTCCTGCGGCACGCGGCGCAGGTCGAAGCGCTGGCAACGGGACAGCACAGTGACCGGCACCTTGCGCAGTTCTGTTGTCGCGAAAATGAACGTCACCTGCTCGGGCGGCTCTTCGAGAGTCTTGAGCAGGGCATTGAACGCATTGCGCGAGAGCATGTGGACCTCATCGATGATGAAGACCTTCATGCGGCCCTGCATGGGCCGAAAGCGCGTTGCCTCGATGATTTCCCGTATGTCGTCTACGCCCGTGCGCGAGGCGGCATCCATCTCCAGCACGTCGGGGTGACGATCGGCGAGAATCGCCGTGCAATTGGCGCAGACACCACAAGGGTCGGCGGTCGGGCCACCCTGCCCGTCAACGCCGATGCAGTTCAGCGCTCGGGCGATGATACGCGCGGTCGTGGTCTTGCCGACACCGCGCACGCCGGTAAGCATGAAAGCATGCGCCACACGACCGAGCTGGAAGGCACGGCGCAGAATACGCACCGTCGCGTCCTGACCGATCAGATCGTCGAAATGCTGGGGCCGGTATTTGCGCGCCAGTACGCGATAGGGCCCGCTGCGCTCCGCCGTTTTCTTCGGCTCGGGGAAAGCCGCTGGCGCAGGCGCCGAAGGGGCATCGAAAAATCCGCCCTCTTCCATCGGGGGGAGCGGAATTTCTTCTGGTGTGGGGGTATCGTCTGAAGGAGTCATGCGCGAAAAAGCGAGACCGGGTGCTTCAGGGGGTGGGAGGCCGAACACATGACCCGAACAAAACTCACTGCGGCTGCTTCCTTCCGGACCTGACCGGGTTCGCAAGCCGTCCGTCCAAGGCCGACCTCCCGGTGCAGGGTTAACACCATTCTGCCTCTTCTGCGCAAGAGGCAGGTGCAGGTTTTTTTACAACCCGCTCGCGCCACCACCCTCGTGACGGCGATCCCAGCCGCCATAGAGCTTGCCTGTCTGCGGCGCAGCAACAGAAGAACGACCGAACAGAATGCCCTCTGCAACACCCCATGGGCGATGTGGCGAAAGCGTATAACCCTCGAGTTGCAAAGCTTCCATCACCTCGGGACCGAGCGCGCGCGGCTCGAGTTCGATGGCGACCGGCTTCCATTGTTCGTGAATGCGCGGCAGATCGACAGCCTGCTGAATATCCAGCCCGCCATCGATCACTCCGAGCACGACAGACAGCACGATTGTCGGGATGCGCGACCCGCCGGGGCTGCCGATCACCATGAAGGGCTTGCCTTCATGCGAGATAATCGTAGGCGCCATGGAAGAGAGCGGCGTCTTGCCCGGCGCAATGGCATTGGCCTCCGAGCCGACAATGCCGAACATATTGGCACTGCCGGGTTTGGCCGAAAAATCGTCCATCTCGTCATTGAGGAAGAAGCCGGTATCCCCGCCGATCACCCCGGCACCGAACCAACCATTGAGCGTATAGGTAGCCGAAATGGCAAAACCCGAACGGTCGGCGACGGAGAACTGCGTCGTCTCGTGCTTCTCGTGGGTATCGCTCGCCGCTGGCTGGGCCGCCATGGGCAGGGCTGCGCCGGCCACCAGCGCGTCCGAATTGAGCGCGTGATCGAGTGGGATGCCCTTACGAATATCTGCGGCATAGGCCGGATCGATCAGATGGGCCACCGGGTTTTTCACGAAATCGGGGTCGCCCAGATCGCGCCGGTCGGAATAGGCATGGCGCATAGCCTCGACCTGACGCTGCACACCGGCAACGCTGCGCAGGCCCAGCGTCTTCATGTCATAGCCAGAGAGGATGTCGAGCATCTCGCAGAGCGCGACGCCGCCGCCGCTCGGAGGGGGCGCGGTATCGATATCATAGCCACGATAGCGGCAATGGATCGGAGCGAATTCGCGCGGATGATAGGAAGCGAAATCGGCGAGGGTCAGAATACCCCCGCTTTTCTCACTGGCCGCAACGACCTGCTGCGCGATGGCACCCTTGTAAAACTCATCCGCTCCCGAGTGCGCGATGCCGCGCAGAGTCTTCGCAAGCGCTTTCTGCACCAGACGATCGCCCTTTTGGAGCGGCGTGCCATCAGCGCGCAGGAAAATGCCACGCGCATGGGCATCCTTCTGGAAGGCCTCGGTGCTGGTATGCAGCAGATCGGCATCGCCCTGTCCCAGAACGAAGCCTTTCTCAGCCAGCGCGATGGCTGGAGCCATGACCTTGGCGCGGCTCAACTTGCCCCAGCGACGATGGATTTCCTCAAGACCCGCAACCGTTCCCGGCACACCCACAGCCCGCCAGCCCTCAATAGAGGCCTTTGGATCGACCTTACCCTGCGCATCCTGATACATGGTGGGCGTTGCTGCCCCAGGCGCGCGCTCGCGGAAATCGATAAAAGTCGTCTTGCCATCTGGCAGGCGCAGGGTCATGAACCCGCCGCCGCCGATATTGCCCGCTGCCGGATAGACCACAGCCAGAGCATAGCCGACCGCCACAGCCGCATCCGCGGCATTGCCGCCAGCAGCTAGAATCTGCCGTCCGGCTTCCGAAGCGAGATGCTGTGCCGACACCACCATGCCACGCGTGCCCTCGACCGGACTGGCTGGTTTCAACTCCGGGTTTACCGTACCGAAAGCCAACGGATCATAAGGCATGGCCGCTACTGCAGGGGCGGCAGAAGCAAGGCTTGGCAGGGAAATACCGGCGAGAAGGAGCGACAGGGCTGCCGTCCGGGTGCAGACACGCTTCACGTGGATCGTTCCTCTCAGATCAGCCCAGATCATACGGGGGCTTGGTGTAACCAGCGGGTGAGAGTGTGAAAATCTCGCATCCATCGTGTGTCACGGCAAGCATATGTTCGAACTGAGCCGAGAGGGAGCGGTCGCGCGTGACGGCTGTCCACCCATCTTCAAGCGTCTTGGTGCCTTCTTTGCCGAGATTGAGCATGGGCTCGATGGTAAACACCATGCCTTCCTGCAATTTGAGCCCCTTGCCGGGCTTGCCGTAATGCACGACCTGCGGTTCCGCATGAAACTCCCGCCCGATGCCGTGACCGCAGAAATCGCGCACGACAGACAAACGGTGTCCCTCGGCGAAGCTCTGGATGGCATGACCGATATCGCCCAGCGTCTTGCCGGGCGCGACTTCGGCGATACCGAGCATCAGAGCCTTGTAGGTCAGATCGACGAGATTGGCCGCTTTGCGTGGCACCGAACCCACCAGATACATGCGCGAAGTGTCGCCATACCAACCATCGAGAATCGACGTCACATCGATATTGACGATATCGCCATCCTTGAGGCAGCGCTCACCGGGGATACCGTGGCAGACGACATGATTGATCGAGATGCAGCAGGATTTGGGAAAACCACGATAATTCAGCGGCGCCGGAATCGCCCCGTGATCGAGCGTGTAGTCATGGATCAATCGGTTGAGATCGTCGGTCTTGGCACCGGGAACCACGTAGGGGGTGATCATGTCTAGCGTCGCGGCTGCCAGTTGCCCCGCTTTTCTCAGACCGACGAAATCTTCCTCCGTGTGAAGCGGAACCCCGTGATACGACTCCATACTGCCCATGAACTGCACTCGCCTCCTGCTGAATTCTCTGATCTTGCTAAGAATTCGGAGAAAATGCGCGCCTGAGGCGTCGGGAGCAAGGTCGGGGCCGCGTTTTTTCGCAGCCTGCCAATTCAGCCCTTCTGGTGACGGGATTTTTTCCTGGTCGAGACAACATGGCGCGACGTCGCCATGCGCACATTGGCGCCTGCCACGACGTGATGCTTGGTACCATGGGCAAGCGGCTGGTAACGGCGCGGGCCGCTGGGCGCCTCGGCGACCTCGAACACGGCGCTCGACCCACCCGAAGCATGACCACGGCGTCGGACATTACGCGCCAGAACGGTGGGCGGATGCAGAGGCGCCATCGGCGCCACGCCTTCTGACGCGAAACCCTGATCCAGAATACTGGCCATCATTGCGTTGCGCTGCGGATTGGAGCGCGCGCCGAGCACGACGCCAACGAGACGCACATTGCTGCGCTGGGCAGAGGTAATGAGATTATGACCCGCGAGGTCGGTATAGCCCGTCTTCATGCCGTCAGCGCCTGCATAGGTCTTGAGCATCGGGTTATGGTTCGGAATCATACGCCCGTGAAACGCGAACATCGGCGTCGAGAAATAATGGTAATATTCAGGAAAATCCTGAACGAGATGCTGTGCCAGCATCGACAGATCGCGGGCCGTCGTCACCTGATCGGGATCGGGCAGGCCTGAGGCATTGCGGAAAGTCGTGTTCGACATACCGAGCGCGCGCGCCTGCTGCGTCATCATATTGGCAAAGCGCACTTCATCGCCGCCACCAAGCAACTCGCCCAGTGCACAGGCGGCGTCATTGGCCGATTTCGTGACAAGGCCCAGAATCGCCTGCTGCACGACGAAACGTGTACCGGGCACGAGACCCAGCTTGGAAGGCGCCTGAGTTGCAGCATGAATCGACACCGGCACGGTGGTGTCGGGCGTGATCTCGCCAGCCTTGAGGGCACGAAACGTCATGTAAAGCGTCATGAGCTTGGTGAGCGACGCCGGGTAACGCTGGAGATCGGGATCGACCTGCGACAGCACGGCACCGCTATTGA
The DNA here is from genome assembly GCF_051628905.1 of Asaia sp. BMEF1. Classification (GTDB taxonomy): domain Bacteria; phylum Pseudomonadota; class Alphaproteobacteria; order Acetobacterales; family Acetobacteraceae; genus Asaia. The sequence continues at coordinate 1,016,169 of NZ_CP157575.1, forward strand.
CGTCGACGACGTACGAACTCACGTGACCGGCATATTGTGCCCGCGCCGCCTTTGGCACGCCCACCACACCGGCCGTCAGGCAGACGCCGAGCGCCGTACGCGTGAACACGACCCATTTGCGCGTCTTACCCGCATTTTTTGCCTTCGAGAGGCGTTTGTTCTTTGCGGACTGCATGCAGTAGGTCACTTGTGCCCCCGGTTCACTGGCGGTTTTCCTATCATAGACAGACGCTTTTCCTGTCGTCCACGATCATCTGCGCCAATTGCGGGAAAAATAAGGTAAACTGCGCCTTGAGCGGGATTTCGGCGCTTTGTTCCGCGTTAGATCTTTGCGATCACCGTTTTCATCCCATATGCTCCTGACCATGCACTACCGCGCCACGACCACCGAGACTTTCATCTCGCCCGGCTTTCCTTCCGGCGCGACCGCACTAACGTGCGCTTCGACCCCGGACGAGCCCCCCGGCAAGGATGGGGGTAATGACGAATCGCATATCAGCGTCGTCATTCAGGCCCGACCCGAAACGCGCCGACCGGCGATGTACAAGGTTTTGATGCTGAATGACGATTACACCCCAATGGAATTCGTCGTGCATGTTCTGGAGCGCTTTTTTTCCAAATCTCGCGAAGAAGCGACGAATATCATGCTTAATGTTCACAAGAAGGGCGTCGGCATCTGCGGTGTCTTCACCTTTGAAGTGGCAGAGAGCAAGGTGACACAGGTGATGGATCTCGCCCGGCAGAACCAGCACCCGCTGCAATGTATGATCGAAAAGGCCTGATCTTGCCCCTTGTCGGCAATCAGTCCCTGAAACCACATAGAGAGTATTCTTTTTCTAAACCAAGATTAGCCTACATCCAGTCCCGTTGGCCCGTCACGCCTGACCCAAAGGAGCGCCCCCATGTTGTCTCGTATGCTCGAACAGACGCTCCATCGCGCCCTCACCCTCGCCGGGGAACGGCGGCATGAATATGCGACCCTCGAACATCTCCTTCTGGCCCTGACCGAAGACACCGACTCGGTGACGGTCTTCAAGGCCTGCGGCATCGACCTCGAAAAGCTGCGCGCCGATCTCACCGAATTCCTCGACAAGGATCTCGCAGGCCTCGCCTCCGAGCGCCCGACCGAGCCGAAACCTACTGCCGCTTTTCAGCGCGTGATCCAGCGTGCTGCCATTCATGTGCAATCCACCGGGCGTGACGAAGTCACGGGCGCCAATGTGCTTGTGGCTCTTTTTGCCGAACGCGAGAGCCATGCCGTCTATTTCCTGCAGTTGCAGGACATGACGCGGCTCGATGCGGTCAATTTCATTTCGCATGGCATCGCCAAGGCGCCTGACAAATCCAGCCGTCGTACCCCAACGGGTTCTCGCGACAAGGAAGAAGGCGAGCGCGAAGAGAAACAAGGCAAGGCCACGAAGCCTCTCGAGGCGCTGGCTGCCTATTGCGTTGATCTCAATAAACGCGCCGAAGAAGGCAAGATCGACCCCCTGATCGGTCGCGATAGCGAGGTCGAGCGCACAATCCAGATTCTCTGCCGCCGCACCAAGAACAACCCGCTTTATGTGGGCGACCCCGGCGTCGGCAAGACGGCCATCGCCGAAGGCCTCGCCAAACGCATTGTCGAAGGCGATGTGCCCGAGGTACTGCTCGATGCCACGATCTTCTCGCTCGATATGGGCGCGCTGCTGGCAGGTACGCGTTATCGCGGCGATTTCGAAGAACGCCTGAAAGCTGTCGTGACCGAACTCGACCAGACGCCGGGCGGCATCCTGTTCATCGATGAAATCCACACCGTCATCGGCGCAGGCGCGACTTCAGGCGGGGCGATGGATGCCTCGAACCTCCTCAAGCCCGCGCTCGCCGCAGGCACGCTGCGCTGCATAGGCTCGACCACCTACAAGGAATATCGCCAGCATTTCGAGAAAGACCGCGCTCTGGTGCGTCGTTTCCAGAAAATCGACGTGCCGGAACCCTCGATCAGCGACACGATCAAGATCCTTCGCGGCCTGAAGGGCAATTACGAACGCCATCACAAGGTGCGCTACACCGACGATGCGCTCAAGGCCGCGGTCGAGCTTTCTGCCAAATACATGCATGACCGCAAGCTGCCCGATAAGGCGATCGACATCATCGACGAGGCTGGCGCATCGCGCATGCTCCTGCCCGAGAGCAAGCGTCGCAAGACGGTCACGCTCAAGGATATCGAAGAGATCGTGGCCAAGATTGCCCGCATCCCGCCCAAATCGGTCTCGACCGACGATCGCGAGACGCTGCGTCTGTTGTCACGCGACCTCAAGAACATGGTGTTCGGTCAGGATCGCGCCATTGAGGCGCTCACTTCGGCCATCAAGCTGGCACGCGCGGGGTTGCGCGACCCTGAAAAGCCGATCGGCAATTACCTGTTTTCAGGCCCTACCGGCGTTGGTAAGACCGAAGTAGCCAAGCAGCTTGCGTCGTCACTCGGTATCGAACTGATCCGTTTCGACATGTCGGAATATATGGAGCGCCACTCCATCTCGCGCCTGATCGGTGCGCCGCCGGGTTATGTCGGCTTCGATCAGGGCGGGCTGCTGACAGATGCCATCGACCAGCATCCTCACGCGGTGCTGCTACTCGATGAAATCGAAAAAGCCCATCCAGAGCTTTACAACATCCTGCTTCAGGTCATGGATCATGGCCGTCTGACCGATCACAACGGCAAGACGATCGACTTCCGCAATGTCATCCTCATCATGACAACCAATGCGGGCGCTGCCGATCTGAGCAAGGAAGCCGTAGGCTTCGGCCGCATCGATCGCATGGGCGAGGACGAGGATGCCATCAAGCGGCTCTTCACTCCCGAGTTCCGCAATCGCCTGGACGCGATCATTCCCTTCGCCAATCTTACGCCCGAAACTGTCGGGCGCGTGGTGGAGAAATTCGTGCTTCAGCTCGAAGCCCAGCTCGCCGATCGTCATGTCACGATTGAGATCACCTCTGCTGCCAAGGAGTGGCTCGCCGAGCGGGGCTATGATCGCCATTACGGCGCCAGGCCGCTGGGTCGTGTCATTCAGGACAATATCAAGAAGCCTCTGGCAGAGGAGCTGCTCTTCGGCGCGCTGGTCAATGGGGGCGCCGTACGCATCGGCCTGAAGGACAACGCGCTCCATTTCGATTTCCTCGAAGCGACTCCTGCCGCCAGCAAAACAGGCGAGGAAGACACCGACGAGCGCTCAGAGGCGACAAGCGACAACTGAAACGTTATTGTCGAGCCAGACAAGAAAAAGCGGTGGGGCGACCCACCGCTTTTTTCATTCGTATCGGCTGCCATTGACCTGGACATAGCCAGGGCTCGCCCAGTGTCGTCCCGTGCCATGATGGGTCCAGTCGATACCCTGACTGCGGGGTGAGTCGAAATAATAGCGCCCGACCACCTCGACCGGATCGCCTGGCTTGACCCAGGGCCAACCCGGTGCCTGCATACGGTCGAGATCCGAGACGATGCGTATCTGGCGCCCCGGCGCCACCTGCATCACGAAATAGCCATGCACACCACTTCGCGTGCGACGGGATCTCTGGGTCACGGATACGACCTGGCCACAGACATGTTCAGGAAGGTCGACCCGAGTGGGACCGGTCTGCGCAAACCCGGCCTGATCGGAGAGGAACTTCTGATTGTCGCATTGCGCCGGGGCGATCTGTGCCTGAGCCGTACCGATCGACAAGGCGCCCAGAAGCCCTGCAACCAGCATACCGCGACCAGAAAAGACAGAAGAAGGGAAAATACTCATTTCTTGTGGAGTGCCTCTGGCTTGTGCGCGGCTTTCGCGCCGGTCTTGTCGCTTTCGACGAGGATCTTGGGATCGTCCTTAGAAGCCTTGACCTCGTTTTTCTTGATCTTCATAGGCTCGGTCAAGGTCTTGACCACGTGACCTTCGGTCTTGCCATTGCTGGTCTTCCAGGTGACATCGTCACCCTTCTTGAAGTCTTTTGCCGACATGATACCTGTCCTTGTTGTGTATGGCGCGAACGCGCCGAACAGCGCCCCCGTTTCCCGCCCGGACAAGTCGAACTCATAAAAAAAGCCGCCCATGCGAGAGGGGCTTTTTTCGGCATTAACGGCTCGAAGCTCAGGCAGCGATGGGACGGCCGCCAGTCTGCACGTCGAGAATCTGCTTGAGGATCAGTGGAAACTCGGAGAGGTGGCCGATGCGCAGCAGGCCGGGCCAGCTCGGCGCAGGCTTGTCGAGGTCGCGCAGCAGGACGCAGGCCATGCCAGCGCGACGGGCGGCTTCGGCACCAGTGTCGGAATCTTCCAGCACGATGCAATGCTCGGGACCGACGCCTTCAAGCTCGGCGGCATGAAGATAGAGGTCAGGGCGCGGCTTGGGCATGTCGAGGTCGCGACCGGAGTGGATACGCTCCTCTTCAAGCAGCTCGTCCAGCCCGGTGCTGGAGAACTTGGCTTCCATCTCCGCACCCGACGAATTCGAACCGATGCGGATCGGCAGGCCCAGATCGTGGACGCGCTGCAGCATCTCATGCGCACCGTCGATCGTCTCGGCTTCGGTTTCCATCATTTTGACGATGCGATCCTGCATCATCATATCCCAGTTGGCGGGCATTTCCTTGCCGGTCTCGCGACCGATGCGCTCGCCGATCTTGACCAGTTCGCCGCCGGTGAAAATCTTGTGAGCCTCTTCATTCGAGAGATCCCAACCATGATGACGGGCCTCTTCTGCCATTTTGGCTGTCGAGAGATGCTCGCCATCGACGAGCACGCCGTCGCAATCGAAAATGACGAGTTTCAGCGAACCGTCTTCGCGGATGGCGGCGGGAATATCGGTGGCATGGGCGGGCGCTACGGTCATGGCATTGTCCTTTTCGGTGCATGCGTGCGTGTCGTCGGACACAACCCGCATTCAGGGTTGGGGCAATCACGAAATCGTGTGTATGACCCTAAGATAGTCATCGAAAAGCATAATTCAAGGAAAAAATGTCAAATAATGTTGGAAATATGGAGTTTCCTAAAATTTCATCTGTTGTTTGAAGCCCTTGCGGTTCGCATTCTGGAACGTCCCTATCTTTGTGATAGTGACTTTATATCTGTTACTTTTTTATGAAATCGGCGCGCTTCTACAATGCTTTTTATGACTTTATGTTTATTTATATCTTATTGATCATGACGGTCGAGCCACGCTTTTTATTCGTCACATGCAAGCCAGTTCAAGCATCCGCATGAGCGCTCTTCAAATGTTCAGCGTAACACCGACGCACTCACAGGAGCGTCCACGGAGCTTTGCAGTTTCGCAACGATAAGGTGAAATTTCTGTCGTACTTCGCCTTTCTGCCCGCGCGCGTTTCCTGGGCGCGATTTCTCAGAAACCCTCCGGCCTTGCGCCGATTACGGCGATTCGCTTCGGCTGGCCTCAGTCAGGAGAACTTTTGCGCCGAGCCAGAACACTCCCGCGGATTGGCGTTGGCAGAGCGCAGGACAGCAGAAAATTACGTCTCTCGTGTAGAGGCTAACGCGCATAACGCATGACGTAGTCTCGCACGACAGAGAGATCGCGCACGACGGCGAGAGCCTGCTCTTTCACCTCTGCCGTCGGTTCGATCAGGTCTGGCACCACGATGACACGCATCCCGGCGGCGAATGCCGCGATCGCGCCATTGGTCGAATCTTCCAGGGCTAGGCAAAGCTCCGGCGCAACGCCTATGCGCAAGGCCGCAGTGACATAGGGATCGGGTGCAGGCTTGCCACAGATCACGTCGTCACGGCTCACGATCGCGTCGAAACGATCGTAAAGCGAAACACGGCGAAGCTGCTCTTCGGCACGACCGCGACGTGAAGACGTCGCGATGGCCCGTGGAATATGCCGTGCATCCAGAAGATCGAGCAGAGGAACGACACCGGGCTTTGTCACCAGACGCCCCTCTCCGATGAAGCGTCGCAGATGCGCTGCCTGCATGGCAAAGAACCGCTCTGCTGGAAATCCGTCTCCAAAGCTTTCGCGCAGCAGAACCGCGCAGCCGTCTTCAGGGACACCGATCATGCGCTCGCAAAACGATAGGGACAGATCGTAATCGAGGTCGCGACCGGCGCAGATCAGCGCTTCCATCGCCAGGGTTTCACTGTCGAGAAGCAGTCCATCCATATCGAAAATAACACCGCGAACCGAAATTTGCGGCGTGTTGATCAGATGGCCAGGCAAGTTGGGAGCGGGCATTCATTCCCTCGTAACGTCAAAAAATGCTGCCCGAACGCCTTCGCCGTGTCACCCAACCGCTGGATCGGGCTTTGACGATTGTCTCTTCCGATGCTTCAAAAAGCCCGGAAGCTGAGGCGTTCACGGCGTGGGAGCGCCTGCTCCCACGTCTTTAACGATTACCGCCCGCCGCTGTTCAACGATGCTCTTCACATCCTCGGCACTTCTCGCCTGCCTCCGCGCCTGTGGATCTCACGCGCGATGCTTCACAACATGCATTACTGAGAGGCCTCATCGTGATGAGCGGCCCGCCATAGCACCCATTCTTCGACGACCCGCCCGTAAGGAAGATGGCAATAGCCCACTTCGCCGTCCTTCTCATGCCTGATTTCCAGCTTGCCGCCCTGCTCCTCACAATACACCGAGGCCGGGTTTGCCATGCCCAGCTGCTGTTCCTTACGATCCTTGCCCCCGCAACCGGCGAGGACAAAACCGACCAATAGCAGCATCGTCGCTGCGCCTGAGGCGCGCTTCGAAATGAGCGTCATAATCATCATCTCCTGTTCAGCAATGGCGTGATGGAATATCTCTGCCCTGCCGTCGATACGGCAGAAAAAACGCATCAATAACGGCGTTTTTTTTGTGAGGTCCGTCCTGCCTGATAGCATAACACTTTCAGCGCAACGACTGGTGAGTCGCAACCGTCAGGGGCGCCAACCATGTCAGCGTCGCGGCTGAGTATCGAGAGAGCCTTAAGAGCTACCCTCTCTACCTTAAATCGGAACACAGCGCTTGGAAGGGTGACAGGCCCGGCTTGATACGAAAGGCCTCGGAGAGCACCATCAGGAATATTTCCTGACCGCTTCACCAGACCGTGTTCGATTACACTCCAACGTGTTCGCCCTCCCCCCTTTTGCTATGACGCATATCCCCGTTCAGTCGCGACTGTCTGGTGGCCCGCTTCGGGCTATCTCTGTCTCAAAAAGGAGCGACAAGATGGATATGGGCCTGAAAAACAAGGTGGCAGTCGTTACGGGCGGGAGTGTCGGGATTGGCCTCGCCGTGGCCGAGGGGCTGGCCCGTGAAGGGGCTCATATCGTCATGGTCGCCCGCGACAAGGAGCGCCTCGAAACTGCTGCACGCCAGCTTGCCGAAGCCCATGGCGTGCGTTGCCTGCCCGTTTCTGCCGATGTTGCGACAGCCGAGGGCGTCGAGAGCGTTATTCGGCAAATCGATGAGGCTTTCGGCGGAGCCGATATTCTAATCAATAACGCTGGCACCGGGTCGAACGAGACGATCATGGAGGCGCCCGATGACAAATGGCAGTTCTACTGGGAACTACATGTCATGGCCGCCGTGCGTCTCGCACGCGGTCTCGTACCGGGCATGAAAAAGCGTGGCGGTGGCGCCATCATCCATAACGCGTCGATCTGCGCGGCCCAGCCTCTCTGGTACGAGCCGATCTACAATGTCACCAAAGCCGCTCTCATGATGTTCTCCAAGACGCTCGCTACCGAGGTGATCAAGGACAATATCCGCGTCAACTGCGTCAATCCCGGCCTGATCCTGACACCTGACTGGGTAAAGACCGCCAAGCAACTCACGAGCGAGACCGGCGGCGACTGGGAAGACTATCTGCAATCGGTGGCCGATGAGCACGCTCCGATCAAACGCTTCGGCTCGCCGGAGGAGCTGGCCAATTTCTTTGTCTTTCTCTGCTCGGACAAGGCCTCCTACAGCGTAGGGTCGTCGTATTTCGTCGATGGCGGCATGCTCAAGACGCTTTGACTCGGACCGATGCGACCAGAACGCCTCTGAACAGTTAATCAGCAATGCCCGCCCCTCGCGGGACGCCCCTGTTTCGCCTGCGCCGGGCCAATGGCCGACGCAGGCCTCAAAGGAAGAATAATCGATGAGTGATACCAAGCGCTTCGCTGGCAAGACCGCCCTGGTAACGGGCGCTGCGGGGAATATCGGCCTTGCCGTTGCCCGGCGCCTTGCGAAGGAAGGCAGCCATGTGGTGCTGCTAGACCTTGATCAGGCCAAGCTCGATGAAGCGGCCAAGGGCTTTGCCGAGCACGGTGTGAAGGTAAAGACGGTCGTTTGCGACGTCACAAATTACGCCAGTGTTGAAGAAGCCGTGGATTACGCTGAGAAATCGGTCGGGCCAATCGATTTCCTGTTTAATAACGCCGGGTATCAGGGTGCTTTTGCCCCTGTCCAGGACTACCCGGTGGAAGATTTCCAGCGCGTCGTGAATATCGATCTCGTCGGTGCCTTTCACGTGCTGCGTGCTGTCTCGCGCCGCATGGTCGAGCGCCGCTCGGGCAGCATCGTCAACACGGCAAGCATGGCGGGTCTGCAAGGCCCGCCGAACATGGCCGCCTATGGCGCGTCAAAATTCGGCGTCGTCGGACTTACCCAGGTGGCCTCGAAAGACCTCGCTCCGCATAATATACGCGTCAACGGCATCGCCCCTGCCCTGATGGGCCCCGGCTTCATGTGGGATCGTCAGACCGAGCTTCAGGCGGCAACCAATACCCAGTATTTCTCGACCGACCCCGAGAAGGTGAAAGTCGACATGGTGGCCGGTGTGCCGATGCGCCGCCTTGGCGATATCGAGGAAATTCCGGGAACGGTCGCTTTCCTGCTGAGCGACGATTCAAGTTACATCACAGGCGTCACGCTGCCGATCTCAGGCGGCATCCTCTGATCTAATAATCGGGTCACGCGTCGCCAGGGCGGAGCGTGGCCCAAGAATACGAGCAGAAAGAACAAGCTATAGCCAGAATATGACGGTTCCGGCGAGGCAGATGGCAAGGAAGAAGCTGGTCGGAAATCTGTCATAGCGTGTTGCGCCCCTCCGACAGCCCTTCGGACGACCGAACATGATCTCGGAGCAATTTTTAGCGGTTTTGCGCGGGAATCTCTTACCCGATGCGAGGTTTGATCCCTTTTTCCTCCAGAACGTCTCTCAACCAGCTAGCATCGCAACCGAGGTCTGCCAGCCTTCCCGATGTCGTGGGAAGGTTGTCTGACCGGGCAGAGTCTCCAGTGTAATCGCTGATCTGGTCCGCCGTCATAAAAAAGCTCAGCGGTCGTCCGTTCTGCCCGGTGACCGCATGCAGTTTAATATTCCTACCGACTTTGGTGCGAACGATCAGACGCCCTAGCCTCTTTCTTTTGACTGCAGACTTGAAGCCGTGCGGTGTGCCTTGAGATAATTCGAATCAATCACATTGGGCCGTGAATCCGCCCCCTCGGCAAAAACCCATTCATTATCCGCATAAAAATGCCCATGCCGCCGCAGCGCTTCCAGCGATCTTAGAGCGTCTTGTGCGGGCCGTAAAACCGGGGCGCATCACGCGAACACAGGCCGTTGAGGTTTCCAAAAGTGTACAACTCCGCGCGCGGCGGTCATCGCAACGAGGCTCACCGGAGTTCTTAGGAAAGAATGGTCGCAGACGCTCCATTTATTCATCCGTCAGGCAACACATGTCGCCCATCTTCAGTCTCCTTGCAGAGCCTGAATTATATTTCTGCCATCTAATCAATCGGCTCTGAATTTAGGCACTCAGAACGCACCACTTCGAGAACCCCTGGGGCAATCTGATGTTAGGATAATCTACCGCATGAAACACTGCGCCAAATAATGCAAAATCTGCACCCAACACCCATTAAGGCTCCAAATACAAAACTCCGTTAGTAATTATTATTTGTTTTATGAAAAAAGTAAAAGTTATAGAAAACTATTTTTTATTATATTTATTAAATAACATATTTCATAATATTGAACTAACTAATTTTCTCGTTTGCATGGCGGTGTCATAATTATTTAATATACATAGATAATCTTCGTTGTTTATTATTTCCAAAGCCTATTTGATTATGAAAAATTGAAGACTCAGAAAATTTCAATTAGAAAAATCACAGAGAGGAGACAAGCGGTGTCGCAATGGTCAGCGTATGTAAAAGATTATTACGTAGATGGTGGAATTTTTTACATATATAGTAGCTTATGCTTGGTAAACAAATTACCTTCTCAATACAAAAATCATTATTGCAATATAAGTAATGGAAATAATGGAATAGATATATTTTCCAAGATTTCGGTAAAGGATTAATATAAAAATAACTATTATTTTAACATCACATCACCTAGAGGCGCGCCAATAAAGATTACCTTTCTCAATGAGACCTCAAGCGCTCGACCTATTTGGGGGCAGTATAACCTGAATACGAATCAAACAACAATCGACGCCAATTTGTGTGACTACGGGTATATGCACTATACTATACCAGGAAACCCTTTCTCACTGGATGAAACTAGAAAACTAATTCACCGCGTTCCTGCCGGTTAAACTTGGACCATTGGTGGTTTTGTCTGCCTTCTTGCAGGCACACTCATCCGGACACCTGACGGTGAACGACTGATTGAGGAACTAGAGGTTGGCGATGCTATCTATGCGATGGATCCTAACGGGGAAGATCAAAATCGCCGAACCATTGCGTGGATCGGTAGAGGTCTGGGGCACGCGGTAGAAGAGCTACCCATAGATCTCGCAGGATGGCCCATACGAATTTGTCGTGATGCCCTCGGGCAATGTGTACCCTCGCGCGATCTGTTGGTAACGGGCGAGCACTGTCTCTTTATCGAAGATAAGCTCATTCCGGCGAGAATGCTCGTCAACGGTAGCTCCATATATTATGATAGATCTATTCCGACTTATTGGTATTACCATATCGAGCTGAGTAATCATGAAATCATCTGGGGAAATGACTGCCCCCTCGAAAGCTATTTGGACACAGGAAATAGCCGGTGTTTCATCCTCGGTAATCACTCGAAAGAATCATCACCTCGTCCCAAGCGCTGGAACGACCACTCATGCGCTGCCCTGACGACAGAACAATGCGTAGTTGAGCCGCTCTTTCGCAAATATTCATCACGTGCGGAACAACTTGGGTTCAGGGAAAAGATCGAAAAGCCGCTGATACTTGAGGATATAAGGCTTTTCCTGCAGACAGCCACTGGGCAGCACATCTACCCGGCGAGGACGACCGGTAGTGTATATGTGTTCCTCCTGGACGAGACAACTGACAACGTTCGGATCATGTCAGGCCTGTTCCGACCCTGCGAGACGATTGGTCCATTCATTGATGATCGACGAGCATTGGGCGTCCTTGTAGGCCAGATCTATTTCTACGCAGGGTCTGAAATGCGCGAAATCAAAGATCATTTAAAAGAAGCAGAGATCGACGGCTGGCACGACGACATAGAGGGAAGCGGAAGATGGACAATGGGGGAAGGTGTTCTCGAACTGGAACATTCAGTTGAAGGCGGGGGTGTTCTCGCCATTGAAATCCTCGCAGGAGGCCCGTATTTATATTCCAAAGTGTCGAGCCTTCAGCACCAAGAGCTGCATTGAGATCTCGCAAATAATTTACGCGAAAATTACAATGATAAGAAGGAATTATAGCAAATGCGTTCCATCGTTCGCATTCTCTCAGTCGGGATAACCACCTGCTTCTCGACTATTATTACGGTCAGTCATGGACACGCCAGCGAGAGTTTCCAGAAGAAAATTAATGCCTATTTTTCCTTGGACCTTCCGCAAAATCCTTCAACCGCATACTCTTGGGTTGTGACATCATTGCCCCAAAATCTTGCTCTGGCCGGAATGGATTATAGAGAGGACAAGGATTGTAATGGCAGACTGGGGTGTGGAGGCAGCCTGCGTGTCACATTCCGGGTAATCTAGGCTGGTGTCGGTGAAATTTGCTTGAAATATGTTCGGCCCTTCGAGCCGATGCCTAAGGACTTCAAAAGCTATCAAATTGAATCACGGTAAGTTTTCCATCGCCAAGGTCGCATATGGATTGTGTATGAGGCATACACGGTCCGAACTACAGATATAGTGTAGGTCGGTCGCGTAAACAGAAGACAGGCGATCATGTGGGTGGTTTTGTCGTCTGCACGCTAAAGCCGAATATACGGCTAGAGAGGGCGCTATCTAAAGCCTCAGGCAAGATGCGACGAACCTCGGCAGGTTCTTTATTTGATCGAGGGTCTGACACCTTTGACAGAGCCCTCTATCCGATGACAATTCAGTGTCAGCATTCATTGCTGGCGGTGATCATTTGTTGATCATGGGCGGCGGGCGGCGAACGATGCGCAATCACCAGATCGCGCCACGGTGATTGGATCTGCGGCTCGGAGAGCCGAGACTGACACTGAACCGGCCTCCTTCAAGCGCGAACTTACGGTGCTCCCAGTTTAATTCCGTGCCAAAGCCGCCCCATGCCGGCGGCATTTTTTTCGAGACCCGATTGATGACCAGTTCCCAGAAGATCGCTCGGGCGTTCAAGCGCCTAGACCATATCGAGGGTCTGTGCCTCGCGCTCGACCTTTGCCCCGCCAGATGGGGGACGATCGGCATCGGCAAACGCTCTCGAACCTGCACATAACACTCCTCGACGCGGTCTCAGTAATGCTTGAGCCACGGCAGGAAGGAGCATTCTTGTTCTGGCAGCTCAGCAGCGCCATGCGCGCTCGGCGCCTCTGAGCCTCTGAGCCTCTGAGCCTCTGAGCCTGTTGAACCAGAACTGATATGCCGTCGCAGGGCAGCAGCTCCTATGTTGAGACAAGGCGACCGCCAGCGGCAACTTGGCTGTATTGCCAAGCCTTCAGCGATGCAGGCGGCTGAAGCTGGCGTTTTTTCCGGTCAGCAGATCCCCGGTGTGGCTCTCACAGCCTAAAGGGCCATGCTTACGAAATCGAGCACATGGAACCGCCGCGATGAATCTGGAGGTTTGCGGCCTTTACTCCGGCGCTCTTCCATGAGTCGGCTAAGATGATCGCTATCACTCTCCCGCGCCGCATTCTGGCCACCTAGGCAAGACGCGCCAACGAAGAAACGGAGACGCGATTGGGGATGATCGCCCGACTTGCTCCTACGGCCTGATATTACGAGGCGGCGTTGAAAAAGCCTAGCAGTGTGACAACGGCTCGACTGAGAGGCAGACGCTGCAACGTTTTCTCGTTCCAATGGACGAGAAGCTGCCCGCGCATCGCTATCGAATTGTTAGAGAAATTATGGTGCTGCTAGCGAGGATTGAACTCGCGACCTCTCCCTTACCAAGGGAGTGCTCTACCACTGAGCTACAGCAGCAACTGGAGCGCTTCGTAGCTTCTCAGACTGAAAGCTGCAAGCCCTGAAAGCGCTTTTTTGCAAAGAAATCAGTCGTCGCGGTGAATTTTTTCCATGCGCTCATGACGCTCCTGCGCCTCGATCGACATAGTCGCGATAGGACGGGCCTCAAGACGCTTCAGGCCGATCGGCTCGCCGGTTTCCTCGCAATAACCGTAAGAGCCGTTCTCGACGCGCTGAAGAGCCAAGTTAATCTTGCCGATCAGCTTGCGGGCACGGTCGCGCGTGCGCAGTTCGAGGGCACGATCGGTCTCGACACTGGCCCGGTCTGTCACATCGGCTTCGTGAATACCGCCTTCGGAGAGACTCGCAAGCGTCAGATTGGCTTCCTTGAGTAGGTCATTGCGCCAACGGAGCAACTTCTGCCTGAAGAACTCCACATGAAGCGGGTTCATGAATTCTTCTTCGTCAGAGGGCCGATAATCCGGTGGGAGCGTGATCATGCACGTCTGTCCTTAACGCAAGTCGCTTGGGCCGCGCCGCTCCGGTCTGCCTTCTGGATGGGAACATGGGCCGAACCCGTATCCTGAGCATGTCGGCATGGCTCGTTTGGCGCGGCTTATAGCCGGGCACGCAACGTTCGCCAAGTCCGAATTGAAAAAATCACACTGCTAAACAGTGACTAAATCAGGAAACCTCTTAAACCAAGAAACTGCAATAAAAATATCACATAGATTTCGATGCGGTTTTATTGATAAAAGTAACAATAATCCTACATGGTAACCGCAAAGCTTTTGTTGCGCGCCTGAAAGAAATCTGAGAGCGCCAGTTTACGGGCCCGACTTGCTGGATACTACATAAAAGACGGGACCGGCCTGACGCTACCAGGCGACAATACCGGTTTCGACGGCCCAAAGGTCGAATTGCAGCTCCAATCGCAACCATAAATGCGCAGGAAAGGTCGGAAATTCGTCTTGGGATCAGCAGAAATCAGATAACGCTCTCATAGCGCTCCAGCTGCCACCCGACCGGCTCGAGCGCGGCCAGGCGCTGCCATTCCCGCATCAGGGGATGGTCGAGCACGGCTGCACGATACGCATCCGCAACGGGCGAAAGTGCAACCCCATAGGAGGTGAAGCGAGAAACGACCGGGGCGAACATGATGTCGGCGTTGGTGAAGTCGGCCCCGAAAAGATAGGGGCCAGAGCTTCCGAACTCCGTCCGCGTCACACGCCACAGGCGATCGATCGTCTCGATTTCGCTTTGTGCCTCAGCCGGCATAATCGTCAGCGGGCGCGAATGGCGCCCCAGATTCATGGGTAGAGCCTGCCGCACCGCCCTGAAACCCGCATGCATCTCGGAAGCGAGGCTGCGCGCCGCAGCGCGGGCAAGGCGGTCGCTCGGCCAGAGTGACGGCGCGATTTCGGCGCAATATTCGCAGATCGCGAGGCTTTCCCAGACCTTCGCTCCCTGATGTTCGAGATAGGGCACCATGGCATTAGGCGAAATGGCGTGGATCTCGCTCGTTTGCCCCGCCCCACGCAACGCAATCACCTCATCGGCGACGTCGAGACCGGCACAACGCACGGCCAGCCAGCCACGGAGAGACCAGGAAGAATAGCGACGCGTGCCGATGACGAGACGATCCAAGGCAGGAATTCCTTTTCAGGACAGGATGAAGCCCCCGCCCAGCACCCTGCTCCCCAGATAAAGCACGCAGGCCTGGCCCGGCGCGGGCATGGCGGGCTCATCCAACACCACCTTTGCGCCATCGGCAAGCGGGTAGACCCAGGCCTCACGCGACACCTCACGCGCCCTGATCTGGACATGGCAGCGCACGCCCTCTGGCGGCGGTTCGATCAGCCAGTTCATGTCGCGCAGGGCAAACTCGATGCGCCCCGCGCTCTCTTTCGGCCCGACAATGATACGACGCGTTGTGGCGTCAATCCGTTTCACGATCTGGCGGCGCCCATCCTTGGTATGGATATCCCCGAGGCGCTTGCTCTGACCGACAGTATAACGGGCGATGCCCTCATGCTGACCGAGCACGCGTCCCGTCTCATCGACGATCTCGCCTACACCATTCGTTTCGGGACGCAGCTTTTCGACAACCGCGGCATATGTCCCGGAGGGCACGAAGCAGATGTCCTGACTATCGGGCTTCGCCGCAATAGCTAGACCGAACTCCTGCGCCTTCTGGCGGACGGCTTCCTTGTTCGGCATATCGCCAAGCGGAAAGCGAAGATAATCGAGCTGGTCCTGCGTGGTCGCGAAAAGAAACCATGACTGATCGCGCGACAGATCGGCGGGGCGATGCAGTTCTGCCCGCCCTTCGCCCTCGACACGACGCACGTAATGGCCGGTCGCCATGGCCTCGCAGCCCAGATCGCGCGCCATGCTGAGCAGATCGGTGAACTTCACCCCCTGATTGCAGGCAACACAGGGCACGGGCGTCTCGCCACGCGCATAGCTATCAGCAAAGCTCGCCATGACGCTGCTGCGAAAACGCTCTTCGGCATCGATCACATAATGCGGGATATCGAGCCTGTCCGCCACGGCGCGTGCATCGAGAATATCGCGGCCGGCACAGCAGGCCCCCGGTTTGGAGACGGCCTGACCATGATCGTAAAGCTGTAACGTGGCGCCGATGACCTCATGCCCCTCCTGTTTCAGGGTCGCGGCCACTACGGAACTGTCCACGCCTCCCGACATGGCAACTAGGATACGCATGAGATCTCTCTATTGTCTGAAAGAGGGGCGAACCCCGATACAGGACGCGCCGGTGCTCAGGACGCCTTGGGCAGACGCACCACCAGACCGTCCAGTGCCTCCGTCATAACGATCTGGCAGCCCAGACGGGAAGTCTTTTCGAGCCCGAAAGCCAGATCGAGCATATCTTCTTCATCATCGGTGGGCGCCGAAAGCTTGTCCGCCCATTCGGGATCGACCACCACATGGCAAGTGGCGCAGGCCAGCGAGCCCTCGCAGGCGCCTTCAAGCTCGATATCGTGCTTATGCGCAATTTCGAGCACGGACAGGCCGACCGGGGCATCGACTTCCTTACGGGTGCCGTCCTGCTCGACGAAAATCATATGAGGCATGTTCTTCTTACCCTGCTTCTTCGTTACGAGGCGCGACGGGCCTCGCGTGCCGCCACCCCGAATGCGTCGAGGGCCTGCACGATCTCGGGCGTGGAGGTAAAGCGTCCGACCGACAGACGCAAGCATCGTGCAGCGTCTTTTGCATCCAGCCCCATAGCCGTCAGCACATAAGACGGGGTGATCTCGGCTGAACTGCACGCAGAGCCCGTGGAAAGCGCGACATTAGGCAAGGCTGCCATGACGTCGCGTGCCGCGTAGCCGGGCGGAAAGAGCAGGTTGAGTGCACCCGCGATGCGCGGCGCCTGCGCGCCATTAACCGCAATGCCCGGAAACAGGACTTCGAGCCCATCGAGCAGTTGCGCCCTCAGCCCGGCAAGTCGGGCTGTTTCCTTCGGCAACGTTCTTTGAGCCAGGCGGGCTGCCTCGCCGAACCCTACGATCAGAGGGGTCGGCAGCGTGCCGGAACGGAATCCGCGCTCCTGCCCCCCTCCGGAAAAAAGCGGCTGCAATCGCGCTCGCGGCTTGTGCCTGACATAGAGCGCCCCGACGCCTTTCGGCCCGTAGAATTTATGAGCCGAAAGCGACATCAGATCGACCGAGGCACAGGAAAGGTCGATTTTCCCTGCAGCCTGAGCCGCATCGGTATGAAAGAGCGCTCCGGCCTGACGAGCCAATGCCGAAAGCGCGGCGATGTCCTGAACCACGCCGGTCTCATTATTGACGCTCATCACACTGACAAGCGCCGTTGGCACAGCGAGCGCGCGTGAGAGGTCATCGATGCTCACCAGCCCGTCACGGGAGACAGGCAGAATGACCGGTTCGAAACCTTCGGTTGCGAGATTGCGAACGGATTCGAGTACGCATTTATGTTCGGTAGCAGCCGCAATCACCCGTCGACGCATGCTGCCCTGTCGCGCGAGATGACGCGCTGCCCCCTTGATGGCGAGATTATTCGCCTCGGTCGCACCGGAGGTGAAAATGATCTCTCTTGGCGTTGCACCGATCAGCGACGCGATAACGGCTCGAGCTGTCTCGACCGCTTCGGCGGCCAGATCGCCTGCCTTGTGGCCCTCGCTATGCGGGTTGCCGTAATGCTCGCTGAACCAGGGCAACATCGCCGACACCACATTCGGGTCGCAGCGCGTCGTGGCCTGATTATCGAGATAGATCATGCCGCTTTCTTCCCAAGTCGACCTGCCATATGTCGATAGGCGACAATAAATCCCTCGATCTGGTGCTCGGTGACATTCCAGGGAAGCGAGACCCTGATGGCACAGGCTGCATCGTCACCCAGCCCCATGGCCTGAAGCACATGTGAGGCCGATACCTTGCCAGACGAACAGGCCGACCCTGTCGACACCGCGTAGCCTGCGAGATCGAGCATCATGAGCTGGGTCTGCGCCGAGACATCGTGCAGGATCAGGGAGGTCGTATTGGGCAGGCGCGGGCGACCGCCTCCTCCCGTTATCATCGCCCCGCAAGACAGGGCGGCCCGATCGATACGGTCACGCAAGGCGGCGATGGGTGCCCAGTCCTGCGCAGCAGAGAGCTCGAAAGCGGCGGCCATGGAGGCAATGGCTGGCAGGGCCTGCGTACCGCCGCGCCGCCCACGCTCCTGACCGCCACCGCGCAGCATGGGCGAGACATGCCCTTCAGCACCGAGAATAAGAGCGCCTGCCCCTTTGATGCCGCCCGCCTTGTGCCCGGAAATGGCAAGGCTGGTCAGCCCTTCTACTGTGAGTCTTGCCTCACTCTCGACATGGCGCCCCGCCACCTGCACGGCATCGACATGAAGCAGCGCGCCATGCTGCGCACATAAGAGCCTGATAGACTCTATGGGATGCAGAATGCCGGTTTCGTTATTGGCCGCCATGGCACAGACGAGCGCCGGGCTGCCCTGCTGAAGGGCCGTTTCAAGCGCCTCAAGACACAGACTGCCATCTGGCAATACCGGCAAAATGTCAAAATCCCGCGACGCCATGCGCACCGCATCGTGTTCTGTCGCCCCTATGAGCAGGCGCCGCCCCTCGCCGAAAGCGTGGATCGCCAGCGCATTGGCCTCTGTGCCGCCGGACGTGAAAACTACCTGTTCCGGCCCGGCTTTCCAGAAACGACCTACCGTCTCGCGAGCGGCTTCGAGCAGGCGCCGCGCCTCGCGGCCAGGCCCGTGAACCGATGACGGATTGCCTGCGAGGCGGACAGCATCGAGCATGGCCGCCATGGCGCCGTCGCGCAGAATTTCGGTAGCATTCGCGTCAAGATAAACGGTCATGCGCCTATAAATCGGTTTGCGTCGGGCAAGTGCAAGTCAAAATCTCAGGCAGGCGAAATCGCGCCTCTTGACGATTTCTGTGGAATTTTACCCGTCAGCCTCGTTATACACTGCGCCAATGATGGCGTGGCGGTCGTTTTCGGTGGTCGGTTTACCCCCCGGAGAATGTCCGCATCGCGTCAGGGAATATCGGCTTGATATTCTCTCACCGTCGAGGAGCTTGTCCATGTGCGTTTCAACGCCTGTCGAATCCCTTCGTGGTTTTCACCCTCGACCAGCCGCTCGCCCGGTAACCGTTCACACGGTACGCTTCGGCTGACGCTTCCGCGCCGTTCATCATGAACCGCTTCGCACAGGGCCTCCTGCCCCTTCTCGTGCAAGCCCCGCGCGATCAGGTTCGTTTCTCATAATAAAAACACATCCCTCTTCCGGTCTTCAAACGCCGCGAGAGGTCAATTCGGAAGCATTTTGATGCCTGAAGTCATGTTCGCCGGCCCCGATGGCCGGTTGGAGGGTCGCTACCACCATTCCGACGAGCCGAATGCGCCGCTCGCTCTGGTCCTGCATCCACATCCGCTTCACGGCGGCACCATGAACAACCGCATCACCTACACGATGTATCGGTCGTTCGAAAAAATGGGTTTTTCGGTCATGCGCTACAACTCGCGTGGCGTTGGCCGCTCACAGGGGCGCTATGACGGCGGAATCGGCGAGATTTCCGATGCCGCCGCCGCGCTCGACTGGATGCAGATGGTCAACCCGAATTCCAGCGAGCTCTGGATTGCGGGCTATTCCTTCGGTGCTTTCGTCGGCATGCAGCTTCTGATGCGCCGCCCGGAAATCAGCGGCTGGATCAGCGTTGCGCCCCCAGCCAACGACTATGATTTCGGCTTTCTGGCGCCTTGCCCCTGCGGCGGGCTGATGATCGCTGGCGACAAGGACGACATGGCTCCCGAGCCCGGCATCCGCAAGCTGGTGGACAAGCTGAATACGCAGAAGAATGTCGAAGTCGATTATCGCATCTTCGAAGGGGCCAACCATATCTTCGCGAGCGAGGCCGAAAAGGTCGCCTCCGCACTCGAAGATCATGTGACGGTCATGCGCAATCGCCGCGTTCTGGCGATTGCAGCCGACTGATCTGCACGCGATAGTGCAGCTTTCCTGAAAGGCGGGGGCTCTCCCCCGCCTTTTTTTATTGGGGTTTCGGGCCGCTTTCGCGTGGCTTGCCTAACGCTGAGGTCGGCTTTGCACCATTTTCATGCTACGACCCCGCCTCAACTCGACTGATAGTGGATAGACCGATATGGCAGAGCACGCGCTGAAAAGTCCTTTTCTGAAAGAGGCTGACGCTCGAGGCTATATTTTCCAGTGCACCGACCTGGCTGCTCTCGATGACGCAATGTGCGCCGGGCCGGTTACGGGCTATATCGGCTTCGACCCGACGGCTGACTCGCTGCATGTCGGCAATGCGCTCTCCATCATGATGCTGCGCCTGATGCAGCGCCATGGCCACCGCCCGATCGCGCTGATGGGCGGAGGCACGGCAAAAATCGGCGATCCGTCGTTTCGCGACGAAGCGCGCGCCCTGATGAGCCCCGAAAAGCTCGCACAGAATCTGGCCGGCATCGAGGTCAGCCTGCGCCAGTTCCTGAGCTTCGGCGCGGGCACCAGCGATGCCATGCTCGCCAATAACGCCGAGTGGCTCGACCGCCTTTCCTATATCGAGCTGCTGCAGGATGTCGGCGTGCATTTCTCGATCAGCCGCATGCTGTCTTTCGAGAGCGTCAGGCAGCGCCTCGACCGCGAGCAGGGTCTGACTTTTCTCGAATTCAACTATTCGATTCTGCAATCCTATGATTTCCGTGAGTTGAACCGCCGGCATGGCGCGGTGTTGCAGATGGGCGGATCGGATCAATGGGGTAATATCGTCGCCGGTATCGATCTGGCGCGGCGCACCGATGCGAAGCAGGTTTTCGGCCTGACGACCCCACTGGTCACCACCGCCTCCGGGGCGAAGATGGGCAAATCGGCCAATGGCGCCACCTGGGTGAGCGCCGAGAAGCTGCCGGTATTCGAATACTGGCAGTTCTGGCGCAACACCGAGGATGCCGATGTCGGGCGCTTCCTCAAATTTTTTACCGACCTGCCGGTCGAGGAATGCGAGCGCCTCGGTGCGCTGGAAGGCGCAGCCATCAACGAAGCCAAAAAAATCCTGGCAACGGAAGCCACTGCCATCTGCCATGGCCGCGCAGCGGCGGAAGCGGCTGCCGAGACGGCACGGCAGGCTTTCGAGACCGGCAGCCTCGCCGCCGATCTTCCCTCGCGCGATCTGCCGCATGCCGAACTCGAAGCCGGCATTCCCGCGTTCAGGCTTTTTGGCGAGTCAGGGCTGGTCGCCACCAACAGCGAAGCACGACGCCTGATCCGTGGTGGGGGCGCACGTCTGAACGACCAGCCGATACAGGATGAAAACCGTATCATCACCCCCGAGGATGTGGTCGAGGGCGTACTCAAGCTTTCTTCCGGCAAGAAGCGCCATCTGCTGCTGCGACCAGTCTGAAGCCCAAGCGAGAAGCCAGGGCGCCTCAGGCAGCGCGGCTGGATTCTACCCTTTTCCATCACGGGTGCCGACCATGAATTTCCCGTCACGCGGGGTCACGATGCAGGCGTGACGGGGCACACTATTACCGAATCGAAACTTCTCCCATGATCGTCCTCAGGACACGACGATCATGGGAGAACGAAATATGGGTTGTTTCCTCAAACGCCCGCGATACTGGCGCTACGCCCTCACCGATCTCGGCGGGCTTGCCTTTGCGGCTGCCTGGGGCATGCGAGGCCTTGCTGTGCTGCATTGGCCGCTCTGGATATGTTCCGCGTTGCTTGCCAGCATTACCCTTCCGCTTGCCTGGGGCTTTCTGACACGCGATCTCGGTCTCGGCCGACCGGAATTCGTCATTGATCGTGTTCTTGCTGCCCGCACGAGGCGCGCGCGCGTCATTCTTCTTCTGGCTGCAGGAACAGGATTATCGATCCTGCATCGGCCGGATCTGATGCTGCTTGTTGCAGGGCTCGTGATCGGCGCCTCTTATCTGCCCCTGGGGCGCGCCATGGGAGAACCTGTCCATATCGGGACGGGGCTCGCCATCCTGTTCGTCACAGTTCTCTCGTTGGCATTGCCACAGCCCTGGCACATGCTGATTGCAGGCCTCGGCACGGCAACAGCCTGCTGGCTGGGTGCCGCACTGCGCCTCATGCGGAGCCTTCCGAACCCTGTAGGTCATGAGACGACACCCAAGACCGGCCGTGCAGAGTTTTCCGACACGCAGGCGCTTTCATGACCGAAGCGCCAAGGATCACACGGGCCGCACTGATACGTCGCTTCAGCTTCGCCTTTTATCTCCTGCTCTATCCCCTGCCCTGGCTTGCACAGGGCACGACACCGCGCGCCGTCATCGCGTTCCTTATCGGAGCCGGTCTTTTTCTGGTCCTGCCTTTTCTGCCGGGGCGCTACGCGCTCACCGTGGGTCTTCGGGCCGGTGTCTATGCCCTGATCGGGACCGCGCTCATTCCGTTCGGGGGATATTGGGGGATCTTCTTCATCTCGGCAGCGGCTACATGCGGTGCCATACGCTCGCGCGTGTCACGATTTGCCTCCCTCGCCCCCATTCTTGCCGTTTATGGCTTCCTGAGCTGGCGTTTCGATGAAGGACTGATTGGCAGCCTTATCACCCTCATCGTAGCGCTGGGGGTTTTGACCACGACCAGACTGTCGATGGATCTGCAAAGACAGAACGAAGCTCTGGCCGCTGCGCAGGAAGAAATCAGAGCGCTGACGCTTGTGACCGAGCGCGAGCGTTTCGCACGCGATCTGCACGATACGCTCGGCCACTCCCTGACGCTCATCGCGCTGAAATCGGATCTCGCCTTGCGCCACCTGCCGGATAATCCTGAGAGCGCAGCCTGGGAATTGCGCGAAATCGGTGAGAAAACGCGCCAGGCTCTCGCTGAAACACGGCTCGCAGTCTCGGCCATACGCCTGACCACCCTGAAACAGGCCCTGACCGAGGGATGTCTCTCACTCGAGAAGGCCGGGATCAAGGTCACACTTATCGGTGATACCGCTATGATGCCCCCGAGATCGGAAGGGGTTCTGGTGATGATCCTGCGCGAGGCACTCACCAATATCCTGCGTCATGCTCGCGCAGAAACCTGCGCCATACGTTTCGGCCGCAATCCGCAGGAAGAGGCAGAGCTTGAAATCAGCGACAGCCGCTCCACAACCAGCGAGAGCGAAATCGCGCTTTCATTTCGAGAAGGGAATGGTATAGAGGGTATGCGCGCCCGTCTGGCCGAGTTGGAGGGCAGCCTCTTCATCGAGCCCCGCCGGGATGGCACGACACTCCTCATCACGCTTGGAAACGCTCCATGAGACAGAAGCTGCGGCTTGTTCTGGCTGAAGATCAGGTCATGCTTCTCGATGCCTTTGCTTCCCTCTTGTCGCTGGAGCCGGATTTCGAGATCGTTGGCAAGGCGGTCGATGGGCGTGAGGCACTCGAACTGGTGCGACTGCATCGCCCGGATATTCTTCTCACCGATATCGAAATGCCTGAACTCGGCGGTATCGAGCTGGCAGAGACGCTTCATGCGGCCAAGGCCCATACGGTCGTCGTGATCGTGACGACTTTTGCACGTGCGGGTTATATGAAGCGCGCGCTCAACGCGGGTGTCAGAGGGTATCTCCTGAAAGACGCACCTCTCGCTCAACTCGCTGAAGCCCTGCGCAATGTCGGGCGTGGTGGACGCGCCATAGACCCAACTCTGGCACAGCAGGTCTGGGACGCAGCCCATGACCCGCTCAACTCACGCGATCGGGCCATTCTGCGTCTAGTCGAGTCCGGGCGTTCGAGCGAACAGATCGCCACGCTTTTCGAATTGTCGCCTGGTACGCTGCGCAATTGCTTTTCGGATATCATCCAGAAGATCGGGGCGAGAAATCGCGTCGAAGCCAGCCGCATCGCCCGCCAGAATGGCTGGCTCTGATCAGCTGAGGATCTCGACCACGCGCTCAAGCACGCGCTTCTGATCATAAAGCGCTACCGCGCGCGCGCGCGCCGCCTTACCCATAACCTCGCGCGAGGCCGGATTTTCTACCAGCTCTGTCAGGGCCTTTGCCAGAGGCGCCGCCAGGCCCGGCGGTACGAGCAGGCCTGTCTCGCCCTGCACGACCTGCTCGGCCGGCCCCCGAATATCGGTCGCCACCACCGGCAGGCCAGTCAGCATGGCTTCGATCACCGACATCGGCAGACCCTCGAAATGGCTCGGCAGGGTAAAGATATCGGCTGCGGCCAGAAGCCGCTGAGTGTCATCCCGATAGCCGAGCACTCTCAGGCGTGGCCCCAGAACCTTCTCTGCCCGCGCAAATTCCTGCGCCATCATGTCTCCATGATCCGAAGGCAGGCGCTCACCGACAATCAGCAGAACGGCGTCGGGCACGCTTTCCATCGCGCGGAGCAATTCGGGATACCCTTTGTGGCGAACGATACGCGAGACGGCGATAATCACGACCTGATCGTCAATCAGGCCAAGGGCTTCTCGTATTGCGACACGCGCTTCGATATCCGGCCTGTAGCGCTCAGGATCGCGCCCGTTGCCGATACCCTGCGCCCTAGCGTTGATATGCAGCCGTCGTGCATCGCGTGCCTCTGCTTGAGAGACGGTCATGTAACGATCGGTGATCTGCCCGGCGCCCCATTCGAGCAGCAAAGACAGGCTGCGTCGCTTGAACGAGCCGGGCTGATTGAACAAGAAGCCATGGCAGGTATAGGCGATGCAGGGCACCCCGCACCACCAGCCCGCCACACGCGCCAGCAGGCCGCTGATCGGCATATGGCCGTGAACAAGATCCGGCTGCATCTGCCGGATCAGCCGGATCAGCGCAAGCAATGCCCGGAACTGGGCGATGGGCGAATAGGAACGGGCCATCGGCAGCGCATGCACGACGAACCCGTCTTCACGCAGTGTCGCGAGATGCGGCCCGTCAGCGCAGCCCCCTTCGACATGGTGCCCGGCCTCGCGCAATGCCTGCATGAGCGGATGTATGAATTGCTTCATGGCAAAATCGACATTGGCGATTTCGAGAATGCGTTTGCCTTCTGTCGCCCCGCCCCGGCTCGAAACCTGTTTGCGGCGCCAGATCATTCCGGCACGCGCTCCATGACCCATTGCATCACCTGTCTCGCAGGCACCGATTCGACTTTTGCAGGCTGCTCCGGCAAAGCGGGAGCAGCTGAGCCTGAGGGGGGCAGAGCGTCGGCGGGCGTGTCGGACCCAGCATCGGTTACCGCGTCTGCTTGCGAGGCTGCCACAGTTTCGCTATCCGGCGTTCGTCCGGCTTCCGCATTTCCGGTAGAGGTCTGTTTCGTATCCGTATCGCTTTCTGCAGAAGCTGACATCGCCTCTACCGTCAACGGACGGATCACGATCTGATGACTCGCGACAGGTTTTTCACCGCCCGCGTAAACACTCCGTTCGAGAGAGAGTGCACCGCCCTCCTGACGGAAGCGCCAGATCATCCCCCCGGCATGCATCAGCACTTCATCCCCATCGGGGGCAAGCTCGGCCTGAACGGATGGGTGAAGATGAAAGCGTAGCGCAAAAGCGACACGGCGCTCGCCATCGAGGCATTCCTCGCCACGCAGATCCTCGCCTGTCGGACCGAGATAAAGCCGACGGCGCCAGCTGGCGCCGAAACCGGGATACCAGCCATCATGCTGACCATCGACCCAATGCGCGCCGTCCTGGCTCTGATGGGTCAGCGTCACGTGAGCGGGGCGACGGGCGATTGCGCCTGAAGGCGCGAAATCGCAGCAGGAGGTCTCTTCGACAACCAGAGAGCTATGCGCTGCCGTCTCACGCAGAGCCTTTTTCCACATCCCGCTCGAGGCGGCACCGCAATTGACGAAAAGACGCTGTCTGCCATGCGAGAATTCCAGCGCAAGCGGCGCCGCATGGGCATTACCGTCGTAAGGGGCGGCAGCGGGAGACGCGCCATCGACGAAAAGCAACGCCTTGCCTGCCGAGATGCGCCAGAACCCGCCATCCGGCATAGAGGAGGCCAGCAGACGCTGACGCGCACCGTACTGAATGATCCGGTCTATCTGCCGGTCATCATGCTCCTTGCTGCCATGGAACAGCGCCAGACTGCCATCGCCATGACGCAGGGCACGCAGAACCGGGCAGATACGCGCCAAAGCGTTCTGCACCTTCTCGGACGGCGCCAGCTGCGCCATACGCATGAAGACACTGATTTCGGCAAGCTCGCGCGCGGCTTCCATCTGTGCCTGCGGGCTGCGCTCGCGCAGCGTACCGTCAGGCAGAATCAGACGATCCAGCTCCTGCTCGAGATAGCGGTAGAAACGCTGGAGAAATCCGGTCTGCGAAGGGATCGCCACCGCAACGGCAAGCAGTCCCTTGAGAGCGGTCAGGTTGCGCCAGCCCTCTTCTGCCAGAGGCAGCATGATGGAAATCAGGCGACCCTCTACCAGAAGGCGATCCATGACTTTCTGGCGGAAAGCTTCACTGGCCGAAGCCGCAAAAAAATCGAAGTGACCCAGCCAGGAGGCGAGCCGCGCCCCTGTGGCAGGCGCATTGAGCACCAGAGGATCGATTGGCGGCTGATCGAGCCAGCTTCCGACGATCGAGCGGGCATAAAGCCGGGCCTCGTCACTGCCGAGCGCCCGCAGATCGCGCAGCCAGGTGAAGCCCTGCAACCAGTCGCGCGTTGCCGGCGCCAGATCGGCATATTCCCAGTCATGCGCGTGCAGAGAGATGTTGCGCCCCTCGAAACGGGCAGCACCACTGACGAGCAACGCGCCATGATCGGGGTTGCCCGGCCAGATATCGCGTATCGCATGAACGGGACGATCAGGCGCGCGAGCGATGCCGGGCACGCTCGATGGAAGCCGGGCAAATGAAAGACGAGCTTCACGCGCCCAGCGTCCGAACATGCCCGTCATTTCCCTCGGTTAGAAGATCAGGACAGGCTCCCGGCCTGTCTCAAAGAATTGATTGCCACAGCATAATCATCCTGACCGTAGATGGAAGTCCCCGCGACCATCATATCGGCACCCGCGCCCGTTGCGAGCGGCGCCGTGGCGAGATCGATGCCACCATCGACGCCGATACGGATGTCACGCCCGGTCGCGTCGGCCATCTGGCGCAGCTTGCGGATCTTGGGCACCTGGCTCTCGAGGAATTTCTGTCCGCCGAAACCCGGATTGACGGTCATCACCAGAATGATGTCGACCAGATCGAGCAGATAGTCGAGCGCCTCGGGCGGGGTGCCGGGGCAAATGGCAATCCCGGGCTTCTTGCCGAGCGCACGGATATGCTGGAGCGTCCGATGCACATGCGGGTTATTTTCCACATGCACATGGATATGGTCCGCCCCTGCCTTAGCAAAAGCCTCGATAAACGCATCGGCAGGCTCGATCATGAGATGAACGTCGAACGGCTTGTCAGTGCGGTTGCGCAGGGCAGCGACCATGCCGGGGCCAAAGGTCATGTTCGGTACGAAATGCCCATCCATGACGTCGAGATGCAGCCAGTCGGCCCCATCGCGCACCACGGCCTCGACCTCTTCACCCATACGCGCAAAATCGGCACTGAGAATGCTCGGGGCAATCAGGGGGGTTTTCAGCTGGGGCATTATCCTACCTTCTCTCTAACGCAGTTCTTTTTCAGGCGCTTTTGCGCAGCCTTGCCGCAAAAAATCCATCCATCCCGCCCTGCTCGGCCCACATCCCGGGATGAGTGCGAAATGTTCCCTGTTTCGTGAGGGCTTCGGGCATGCAAGCGAGGTCTTCCGTCGTGAAAGGCTCCTGAACCCAGCCGCGCTTGAGGGCTGCCGCAACGCGCTGCGGGCCTTCCTCATCCTGGAGCGAGCAAACGGCATAAAGCAATACGCCGCCCGGCTTGAGCATCGCGCCCGCCGCATCGATCAGACGATCCTGATCCTTGGCCAGCGCCAGCACGTCACGCGGACGCTTGACCCAGAGCACATCGGGGTGGCGACGCAGCGTGCCCGTGGCCGAGCACGGCGCATCGAGCAGGACCGCATCAACCTTCTCTTCAGGTTGCCAGACGAGCGCATCGGCAATGACGACCTTCGCGTCGAGCCCGAGACGATCGAGATTCTGTTTCAGACGTCTGGCGCGCGTTTCCTCGCGCTCGACGGCAATCACCTCGGCGCCCGCCACAGCGAGCTGAGCCGTCTTGCCTCCCGGAGCGGCGCAGAGATCGATCACGCTCTGGCCAGGTTGGATATCCAGAAGGCGCGCGGGCATGGTGGCCGCAGCATCCTGCACCCAGAACGCCCCCTCATCGAAACCTTCCAGCTCGGTCACACGTGTGCCGGGCTGAAAGCGCAGACTTCCATTAGGCATGACCTCACCGCCTTCAGGGGCGGCCGCACCGGGGCGCAGGGTCAGATCGATCGGGGCCTCACGATGCAGCCCTGCCGCGATATCGCGCGCACGCTTGTCCCAGGCGGTCCAGAGCCAGGCGGGCACATCCAGACGGTCGGCATCGAGCCCTTCGGCCAGTTCGTCGCCATCGCGGGCGACGCGACGCAGCACGGCATTGGCAAGCCCGGCGAAAGGCGCCAGCCCGCGGCGACGCAGCAGCGAGACGATAGTGCCTACAGCCGCATGAGGCGGGGTTTCGAGATGGCGCAGCTGGGCCACCCCCATGAGCAGCGCACAGCGCACCGGTGCGGGCGGCTCACGGCGCAACAACGGCTGGAGCAGCTCGGTCATGCTGCCCATATGGCGCAGAACGGTTGCCGCCAGACGATGCGCACTGGCGCGGTCGCGCGGATCGGTCAGCGCGCTGCGGTCGAGCGTCGTCTCGAGCATGCGTCGATGCTCGACGACACCGCAGAGAATATCGAAGGCCAGATCGCGTGTCGGATCGGCGGGAATCTGTGAAGGTGCTTTGGACATTGCCTTGCCAATGGCATTTCGCGAAGCGGCGCGCTACCCCTTCCTGCATCCGAACAGCAACAACTTACGGAACCGGCCATGTCAAACGACACGCTTTCTGCCCGCCTCGACCAGATCCGCGCCCGTATCGGGCATGAATGCGCGCGCGCCGGGCGCCCGGCGGAACAGGTCAGGCTGGTCGCGGTCAGCAAGTTTCATCCGGCTTCTGCCGTCGAAGCAGCCCTGACTGCCGGGCAAAGAGTTTTCGGCGAGAACCGCGTACAGGAAGCCAAAGAGAAATTTCCGGCCCTGCGTGAAAGCTGGCCCGACCTGCGGCTGCACATCATCGGCACGTTGCAGACGAACAAGGCTCTCGAGGCCTGTCGTCTTGCCGATGTCATCGAATCCGTCGATCGACCAGGCCTTGTCGATGCGCTGTCGCGTGCCGCTGACCGTCTAGGGAAGCTGCCCGATCTTTTCATTCAGGTGAATACCGGCAACGAGCCGCAGAAATCGGGCGTGCCACGCGATGAGGCCGCGGGTTTCATCGCGCTCTGCAGGACCCGTTTCGGCGACTCACTTAAGGGCGTGATGTGCATTCCGCCCGAGGAAGAAGACCCGGCACCGCACTTCGCTTTTCTGGCGCGGCTCGCACATGAACATGAATTAATCGAGTGCTCGATGGGCATGTCGGCCGACTTCGAAACGGCCATCGCGCACGGGGCCACGCTCGTACGTGTCGGCACTGCCATCTTCGGCAGCCGTCCGAAACCCTGATTTCGCAGGCAAGGCGACCATAGCGTGCTTGCGGTCGCCGGAAAAACCATCGTATGGCAGGCTTTATGTCAGTGATCGCTCACATCTATGTGTGCGACGCAGCGTGCTTGCCATGAGTTGGAACAGAAATGACAGACAGGCCTGACGGATTGCCAGGTTCGACAAACGCCGCAGCACCAGCCAGTGCCAAGACGGCGACCGACGGACACGGCTCCATCCGTGAGTTCGGCGCAACTGACGATTTGCACAAGAAGGCGCCGGTCGGTCTTGCCGGATTGCTGGGCGTGCTTGGCGTTGTCTATGGCGATATCGGCACGAGCCCGCTCTACGCCTTTCAGGCCTCGGTCCAGATTGTCGGCTCCATCCGTCACCCGGCGGAGAGCTGGGAGATCATGGGCATCGAAAGCCTGATCTTCTGGGCGCTGATGCTGGTCGTGACCATCAAATACGTCATGCTCGTGATGCGGGCTGACCATGATGGCGAGGGCGGCATCATCGCCCTGATGTCACTGGCCCAGCGTGTCTGCAAATCGCCGAGGCTCCGCTGGATCTTCGGTATTGTCGGTATCGGCGGCGCCTGCCTGTTTTTCGGCGACGGCATCATCACCCCGGCGGTTTCGGTTCTGTCGGCCATCGAGGGTATCGAGGTTTCGGTGCCATCGGCCTCGCATATCATCATCCCGGTCGCGATCATCATCCTGATCGCGCTGTTCAGCGCGCAGGCGCTAGGGACGGGCAAGATCGGACGCGCCTTCGGGCCGATCATGATGGTGTGGTTTCTGACGCTCGCCGTGATGGGCATTCACTCCATCATGCAAACGCCCACGATACTTTTGGCGCTCTCACCCTATTACGCGGCGCAATTCGTGCTCTATCACGGCTGGCTCGCCTTCATTGCGC
This sequence comes from Asaia sp. BMEF1, assembly GCF_051628905.1. GTDB lineage: Bacteria > Pseudomonadota > Alphaproteobacteria > Acetobacterales > Acetobacteraceae > Asaia. The sequence continues at coordinate 1,046,541 of NZ_CP157575.1, forward strand.
TGGGATCGGTCGTACTGGCGGTAACGGGTGCCGAAGCGCTCTACGCCGATATGGGGCATTTCGGTCGGGCGCCGATCCGATACGCGTGGCTGTTTTTCGTCCTGCCTTCGCTGACGCTGAATTACCTCGGCCAGGGTGCATTGCTGTTGCGCAATCCGGCCGCGCTGCAGAACCCATTCTATCATCTCGCCCCTGGCTGGGCGCAGATCCCGCTTCTGCTTCTGGCCACCATGGCCACGGTGATTGCAAGCCAGGCAGGCATTTCAGGCGGTTTCTCGCTATGCCGCCAGCTGATCCAGCTCGGTTATTTGCCGCGCATGCGCATCATGCACACCAATGCGGAGGAAGAAGCGCAGATCTATCTGCCCGTCTTCAACTGGGTGCTGGCTCTGGGCTCGATCCTGCTCGTGCTCTCCTTCCGTTCCTCCTCCGCGCTCGCAGCGGCCTATGGCATCGCCGTGACCGGCACGTTCATGTGCACGGCCGTTCTGGCGATGGTCGTGTTTCGCCGCGTGTTCAACTGGAGCGTGCCGCTGGCCGGTCTGGTCTTCGGCTTCTTCCTGATCAGCGACGGGACGTTCTTCGCCGCCAATGTGCTGAAGATTCCCGATGGCGGCTGGGTACCGCTGGCCATAGGCGTCACCGCGACCGTTCTCATGACGACATGGGCCCGTGGCCGCAGTCTCATACGCGCCCGTCAGGCCGCTGACTCGCTGCCTATGGCCTCGTTTCTGGCGCGGCTGCCGCAATCACGCACTGTACGCGTGCCCGGCATGGCCGTCTTCCTGACCGCCAACCCGGACACGGTGCCGACCTGCCTCTTGCACAACCTGAAGCACAACAAGGTTCTGCACGATCACGTGCTCTTCGTCACAGTGCAGAACCTCGATCAGCCCGAAGCAGAGCGCGGCCATCGCGCCATGGTGCAGGAACTGGCGCCGAACATCTTTCGGGTGATCGTGCGCTACGGCTTCATGGAGATGCCCAATCTGCCGAAAGCGCTCGAGGAGCTGAATGCGGCGGGTGTCGAGTTCGACGCCATCCAGGCCTCCTATTTCGTTTCTCGTGAGCTGGTGGTGCGCTCCACCCTGCCAAAGCTGTCGATCTGGCGCATGTGGCTTTTCCTGTTGATGGTGCGCAATGCAACACCAAGCACCGAGTTCTTCCGTATTCCGCCCGATCGCGTAGTCGAGCTGGGCGTGAGGATTGCGATCTGAGCGATCCGACGCCGCTCTCGCTCTATGTGCATTGGCCGTTCTGCCTGGCGAAATGCCCCTATTGCGACTTCAACTCGCATGTCCGCGACGAAATTCCGCATCAGCGTTTCACAACGGCGCTGAGGCAGGAACTTGCTTCGGATGCCGAACGCACAGGGCGACGCCCCCTGCGCTCGATCTTTTTCGGTGGCGGCACCCCCTCATTGATGCAGCCCGATACAGTGGCTGTTCTGATCGAGGATGCGCGTAAACTTTTCGACGCGTCCGACGATCTGGAGATCACGCTCGAAGCCAATCCGACTAGCGTGGAACGAGGCAAACTCGCCGCCTTTCGCGAGGCCGGGGTCAATCGCGTATCGCTTGGCATACAGAGCCTGGATGAGGCCGCGCTGCGCTTTCTCGGGCGCGAGCATTCAGCTTCCCAGGCCATTGCCGCGCTTGAAACGGCGCGCACCCTGTTTCCGCGCCTTTCCTTCGATCTGATTTATGCGCGCCCCGGCCAGACCCTCAGCGCATGGGAAGCGGAGCTGCATCGGGCGCTCGATCTCGCTTCCGATCATCTGTCGCTCTATCAGCTGACCATAGAGCAGGGCACAAAATTCGAGGGGCTGTACAGACAGGGGCGTTTCGTTCTGCCTGAAGACGATGACGCGGCCCTTCTCTACGAAAAGACCGCCGAGATAGCCGGGCTGCACGGATTACAGGATTACGAGATCTCGAACTATGCCCGCCCTGGCGCGGAGAGCCGTCATAACCTGACCTATTGGCGCTATCAGGATTATATCGGCATCGGCCCCGGCGCCCATGGGCGCCTGACGCTCGATGGGGCGCTCCATGCCACGCGCCGCCATCGAGCCCCCGAAATCTGGGCAGAGCGCGTCGAACAGCGTGGCAGCGGATCGACAGAAGAAACCCCGCTCTCTTCTGAAGAACGCGGACGCGAGGCCCTGCTGATGGGGCTACGCCTGCGCGAGGGCATTGCCCTAGACTGGTTCGAGGCGCGCACAGGCCGAGCTATGCGGGATTGCGTCGACCCCGGCATCCTCGACGCAGCGCTGGAGGAAGCCTATCTGACGCTCGACGACAACCGCCTGATTGCGACCGATGAGGGCCGCGTCAGGCTCGAAGCCCTGCTCGGGGCGCTCGTTCTCTAGACGTTTCCCTTCCCTGACCAGCCCCGAGTTTGTTTTTCCTCAAGGCATGGGCCCCGATGCGTAATCGCCTGCTTCCCTTGCGGCCCCGATCGGCTAGAAACGAGTCTTGGGGGAACCTCTCCCGCCTCTCGGAGTAAGAGCTTTCCATGCGTCGTTATCTTGCCAGCCTGGCTCTTGCAGCCCTCACGATCGGCACATCCCATGCCGCCCCTCCGACCGGCCCCGAACTCGTCATTGCCGATAATGACTATCTCGGTCCGGGTGGCTCCAATATCCAGTCCGTCATCCCGCTGCTGAACAACCCGAAGCTTCGGGTGCTCGGCCTCACCGTGGTCGCAGGCGACGATTGGGAAAATGCCGAGAGCGCGCGCATCCGCCGCTTTCTGGAAATTTCGGGCCACCGCGACGTTCCGGTCTTCGACGGGGCGACCCAGCCCCTGATCAACACCGTTGCCCTTACGCGCCTGCGCGAGCAGCAATTCGGCACCCTGCCGTGGAAAGGCGCCTGGGGCGGCCTCGGCTCGATGAGCAAGACCCCCGACACGCAGCCCCCTGTCGCCGCGACGCCCGATGGCGCCCCCACGCTCCAGCCGCAGGGCATCCCGGCCGCGCTGTTCATGATCCAGCAGGTTCATGCTCATCCTCATCAGGTGACGGTCATCGAGGCCGGGCCGATGACCAATCTCGCGCTTGCCATCCGCCTCGACCCAAGCTTTGCCGATACGGCCAAGCAGCTGGTTTTCATGGGCGGCTATCTCGATCTCTCGATGATGTCCGTCACAGGCAATGCCGATAACGGCTCGGATTTCAATCTGATCTTCGACCCTGAGGCCGCGCATATCACCCTTACAGCCCCCTGGCCGCGCATCACATCGGTCGCCAATGTCTCGAATGACGTCGTATTGTCAAAAGACGAGGTCGCGGCGATTGCCCGTGACCACAAGACGCCGGTCACCGACTATCTGGTGAAATACAACGTGCCTCTGGCCATGTGGGACGAAGTAACCAGCGCCATCGTTGCCGATCCGGCTCTCGTGACCAAGGCGCAGGATGCCTACATGGATGTCGAGACCGGCAAGGGAATCGGCTACGGCCATGCCTATGTGTGGCCCGATTCCCTTGCCCCAAAGGCCATGGGCGTGCGCAAGGTGCGGATCGTGCAATCCATCGATGTCGATCGTTTCAAGAAGGATTACGCAGGCTGGGCTCAGGGCTTCATGGGAAAGCACTAACCCTTGCTCAACATGATCAAACTGGTGGTCGGCTGCACTACGCTCGATGAACTCGCCGCCTGGATGCAGCGCGGCGCGCGTGTCGAGGGGCATGGCGTGATCCGCACCCGCACCATGCCCAAACAGGCCGATGAGATCAGCGGTCAGGGATCGCTCTATCGCGTCATGGGCGGGCTGGTGCTCTGTCGTCAGCCAATCGTCGGGTTTCGTCCGTTTACCCGCCCCGATGGGCAGCTTGGCACGCATATTCTGGTAACAGACGAGATCGTCCCTGTGCAGCCACGGGCCATGCGACCGTTTCAGGGATGGCGCTATCTCAAGCCCGAGGACGCACCGCCCGATCTCGGCGGCGGGGCTGCCGTTTCAGGTATCGAGGATCTGCCCCCTGCCCTGCGCCGCAGCCTCTCCGAACTCTGTCTGATCTGAACCGGGTTCGCGCCGCGCCAGCCGCAGAAGCAGCGCCTCGTCACGCAGCAAGGACATGATTTCCGGTAGTGCCTCGCCTTTGGCAAGGGACTCGTTCCAGCCCTCGAAACGTGCAGCCTCTACCCCGTTGGGATCACGAAGGCCGTTCTGCATATCGAAACGGTAGAGCGTCAGTTCGCCACTCAGTCGACGCAGCGCCTTCAATGTCTCCTGACGGATCAGAAAATCGCCATCACGCAACTGCACAGCCAGCCCGCCAAAAAGTGGCAGCCCACCGCGTGAAAACTCCGCCGCGATCGTCGCCATACCTGCCTCGCGCTGCGCCTTGTCGGTCTCGCCCGGCAGGCAATCGCCGCGCAGTACGAGGCTCGCATAGCGGAAATTTGCCTCGATGGCGCGCTTCACCAGCCCGTCACGATCGGCATCGCCACGCTGTGGCCAAAGCAGCAGCACGCACAGCAGGGCGATGACGCTGCCAATCAGATTATCCATCACCCGCGCCCAGATGATACCGCCCCCCGGCATCACGGCCTCGGCAATCACCACGACAAGCCCGGTCAGGAAAAAGACCAGCATGGTGTAGTTGACGGCCCTTGTGGCAATCGCTGCGAGCGACATGAAGACCGCAACAACCAGCAGGGCCGGTTTGCCCGGCAGAACCAGCGCGCAGAGCGCCGCCAGCAAACTGCCTCCGATGCTGCCGATCACACGCTCGACGCTGCGCACCAGAGTGACATTGCCAGCCGGCTGCATCACCAGCAGGGCTGCAATCAGCGCCCAGTACGAAAATCCTTCCCCGCCATAGAGACAGACGAGCTGGGTCAGGGTCAGAGCCAGAGAAAGGCGACAGGCGTGACGCCATATGGCGGGCGTCAACACCCTGAGCGCAGCACCTTGCGCCGACTCGGTTTCATGATGACGTCGCGAAAAGGCGGCGATCATGCGCTCGAAGGCTTCAGCGCAGGCGATGACTGGCATGGCGTGAACCACACCGCCGATACGCGCCTTGCGGTCAAGCGTCTGGGCGAGCTGGCCAAGAATTCTGAAATCCGGCTCGGGCCGCGATGCTTGGCGCATGCATTCGTGACAGGCCATACCCAGACGGGCGAGCAGATTGCGCAGCTCGGGCGAAAGCGGCGCTGCCTCTGCCTGGTGTTCGAGCGCCAGAAGGGCTGTGAACACACGCTCGGCAGCCGTCAAGGCAGCCTCCATTCGGCGTCTCAGCCGGAAATTGCCATGACGGGCATCGAGCATCGTCACCAGCCCACGGGCACGCTCTATGGCGTTGCGGGCAGCCTGACGATGAACCGTTTCACGCAGCCGACCGGCTGCCAGCTCACGCGCCATGAGATCAAGGATGTAATAGGTCGCGGCCAGACTGCGGCGTGCCGGAGCATAAGGCTGCTGCCGCCACAGAACGAGGCAGAACAGCGTCGCGAGAGCGCCCCCCGCGCAGAACAACCCCGCAATCTCGGCCGCCTTTACCGGGGAGGCCGGGAACCCCGTCGCCGCCACGGCTGCACAGCCTGCCAGCACCCAGAGCTGCATGACAGCAGGAGAAAAGACGCGGGACAGCCCGCAGCCGAGACCGATCAGGGCGACGAGCGGCAGGGTGGCAAGGGGACCGAATACGCTCAACGCGGAGACGGTAAAGACCATTGCTGTTCCGGCGAGCGTAAACCCGCCCAGCACCTGAAACCGCTCACGATCAGGGCCACCCGGATCGATCAGGCACGCCCAGAAGCAGGCGAAAGCGATCCAGGCCAGAACGGGCTGGTCGAAAAACAGCGACGGCATCAGAGCCAGCGCCGTGACAAGCGCGGCGCGCCCTCCCTCATACAGACTAAGCTGTTCGGGTGAGAGCGTGATGGCGTAACGCGCCAGATGATTGGTGGAAGAAGTGATCAGAGCAGCGAAAGGGCGAGGGGCAGAAAGACGGGAATGCCCCTTCATCATGCCGCAACGCTCCTTTGCAAAAAGGGGGCGCTCAGCGCCCCGTCATGATCTGCTCGACCAGTTGGCGAACTGTCGGCGTGAAGTCCCCAGCATAGAACGGATCGCTTCCGAAACGCCATGCATTGGTGCCACCGAACATCAGGTTATGATCGACGACCTGATCTGCCAAAGCCTGACCGGCACTGTCGTCGACGTGCGCGATGTCCTGCAAGCTTTTCTGGATGCAGAAAGAACGCGGGTCGGCCTTGGCGCCATTGGTGTAATTCGGCCCACGCTGACTCCAGTTGGAGAAGCGGCACTCTGACAGACAACCCATGCAGGCGACCTGCTCTGCCACGATCACGCGACTTTCTTCCGGGGTTACGAACACCAATGTAGAATCCGGCGTACGCATGGCTTCGGTATAACCCGCAGCCTCCCAGGCCAGAACATGCGCCCGGTCGGTTGCGGTCATGAAGACCTCGCGCTTGCGCGCGCCGATGCCATGAGCTGTATCGTGCTCACCCACAGGCTCACTGCTATAGGCTACCTGGCGCTCGGAACGGCCACGCAGATTCATTATGAAGCTGTTATTGACCGCAGAGGAGTAAAACCCGGTCGGCGAAAAGCGATTAAGATACACATCGCCCTCATGCAGCTGACGCAGGCGACGCTTCCAGGCCTCGGGGATCGGGCTCTCCTGAGTCAGGAGTGGACGTGTGCCGAACTGGAACACGATCGGTCCGATCTCGGGATTATTGAACCAGTGCGCCCATTCCTCGAGCCACCAGACGCCACCGGCCATGATGATCGGCACGGAGTCGAGTCCGAACTGGTTCATCGCCTTTCGCAGGGCAGCAACACGGGGATACGGGTCTTCCGGGTTGAGCGGGTTTTCGGTGTTCGACAACCCGTTATGCCCACCCGCACGCCACGGATCCTCGTAAACGACCGCGCCCAGAAGCTCAGCCGTCTTGTGATAGGCGCGCTTCCACAGCGCGTTGAACGCACGTGCGGAGGAGACGATCGGGTAATAATGGACGTTGTGACGTGCCGCGATCTCGGACAGACGATAGGGCATGCCAGCCCCGCAGGTGAGGCCGTCGATCAGACCGGGGGCCTGTTCGAGGATACCTTCGATCACCTGTTCAGCGCCGCCCATCTCCCACAGGAGATTGACGTTGATCATGCCCTCGCTACCAGCAATTTCGCGGGCAATCCTGACCTGTGTGATACCGCCCTCGATGGCGTAGCGAATCAGCTCTTCGTGCCGCTCGCGCCGCGTACGGCCTGAATAGGTCTGCGGAATGCGGTTGCCATCATTGTCATAACTATCGGCATTGACGGCAGAAACCGTGCCTACGCCACCGGCGGCGGCCCAATGCCCTGCAGAAATACCAGTCGAGACCGAAACACCCTTCCCCCCCTCAACAAGGGGAAGAACCTCCCGGCCAGCCATGCGGACGGTATCAATCGACATCATAATCTATGTTGTACTCCGAGAGGGGCGACAGCCTTGCCGCCCCCTCCTGAAACGGCAGGTCAGTCAGCGTCGCGCTGTCTGGCGGGGCGGGTCGGCTTTGCACCGACGCTTTCCGAAATATCGGCACCCGTCTGCTGGTCGACGACGCGCATCGACAGCTTAACCTTGCCGCGATCGTCGAAGCCGACGACCTTGACCTTCACGGTATCGCCCTGCTTGACGACATCGGTGGTCTTGGCCACGCGACCGTCGCTCAGCTCGGAGATATGCACCAGACCGTCACGTGGGCCAAGGAAGTTCACGAACGCGCCGAAATCGGCGGTCTTGACGACCTTGCCGTCGTAGATACGGCCAATTTCCGGCTCTGCCACGATGCCTTCGATGCGCGAGATGGCCTTCTGGGCCTGCTCGTCATTCGAAGCCGCGATGGTGATGACGCCTTCATCGTTGATATCGACCTTGGCACCCGAGAATTCGACGATCTCGCGAATGACCTTGCCACCCGAACCGATGACGTCGCGGATCTTTTCCTTAGCGATGGTCATTGTGGTGATCTTCGGCGCATTACGCGACACGCCTTCACGCCCTTCGTCGATGGCCTTGGCCATTTCACCGAGGATGTGTAGACGGCCGTCACGGGCCTGCTCAAGCGCCACCTTCATGATTTCAGGCGTGATCGAGGTGATCTTGATATCCATCTGGAGCGCGGTGATGCCCGCTTCCGTTCCGGCCACCTTGAAGTCCATGTCGCCGAGGTGATCTTCGTCACCAAGGATATCGGACAGCACGGCGTAACCGCGGTCTTCCTTGATCAGACCCATGGCAATGCCCGCGACAGGGCGCGGCAGCGGCACGCCGGCATCCATCAGCGCGAGAGACGAGCCGCAGACGGTGGCCATCGACGAGGAGCCGTTGCTCTCGGTGATTTCCGACACGATACGCACTGTATAGGGGAAGCGATCCTTGCCCGGCAGAAGCGGGTGAAGAGCGCGCCAGGCCAGCTTGCCATGACCGATTTCACGACGACCCGGGCTGCCCATGCGACCGCACTCACCGACCGAATAGGGAGGGAAGTTGTAGTGGAGCATGAAGTTCGAGCGGTATTCGCCTTCGAGCGCGTCGATGATCTGCTCGTCCTGCGTCGTGCCGAGCGTTGCAACAACCAGTGCCTGTGTCTCGCCACGGGTAAACAGCGCCGAACCATGAGCGCGCGGCAGAATGCCGACCTCGGACACGATCGGACGAACCGTCTTGGTGTCGCGACCGTCGATACGCTGGCCAGTCTTCAGAATGGCGCCACGAACGACCTGAGCCTCAAGCTCTTTGAGCATCGGCTTGGCCAGATCGATATCCAGCCCCTCTTCGAGAAGCCCCTCGATGATGCGGCCCTTGGCGATGGCGATCTTCTCATAGCGCGCCTGCTTTGCCTTTTCCTTATAGGCATCGGCCATGAGCTTGGTGCCGATCTTCTCGACGCGCCTGCGCAGGGCGATCTGCTCTTTGGTTGGGCCCTCGAGATTCCAGGGCTGCTTGGCAGCGTGCTCGGCAAGGTCAATGATCGCATCAATGACCGGCTGGAACGCAGCATGACCGGCGGTCACGGCATCGAGCATAACCTCTTCCGAAAGCTCGGAAGCCTCGGACTCGACCATCAGCACGCCTTCGGTTGTCCCGGCGACGACCAGATCGAGAGCGCTTTCCTTCATCTCGGCAACTGTCGGGTTGATGACTGTGCGACCATCGATAATGCCGACGCGTGCCACGCCGACCGGGCCGTAGAACGGAATGCCGGAAAGCGTCAGGGCAGCCGAGCAGCCGATGAGCGCGACCAGACCGGGATCGTTTTCCATGTCGTGGCTGAGAACGGTCGCGGTGACCTGCACTTCATTACGGAAATTCTCCGGGAAGAGCGGGCGGATCGGACGATCGATCAGACGCGAGATCAGGGTCTCGCTCTCGGAGGGACGGCCCTCACGCTTGAAGAACCCGCCCGGAATACGACCGGCAGCGTAGGCTTTTTCCTGATAATTGACCGTCAGCGGGAAGAAATCCTGACCCGGCTTGACGTTCTTGGCACCAACGGCGGTGCAGAGCACGACGGTGTCGCCATAGGTCACGACAACCGCACCATCGGCCTGACGCGCGATCTTGCCGGTTTCGAGCACGAGCGGGCGACCTGCCCAGTCGATTTCCTTACGGAAGTAATTGAACATCATTCTGTCCTGAGAAAATGGCCTGGCGTTCTGGATGGGAGAGCCTGGGGGAACGGGCCCTGACTGGCTGGCAGCGTTTCGGACGGCATGGCAAGAACGACCGGGATCGGACCGGCATGTCACCATGTGGCCTGAAACGCCGAAGGCCGGTTCTGTCCCCAGCTTCTACGTTCAGTGACGCAGCCTGTTGGCCCGCCGCCAGAAAAGCGGCGGGCAGTGGCGGAGGCAAAACGCTCCGCCCGAGCATATTAGCGGCGCAGGCCGAGACGCTCGATAAGGGTCTGGTAGCGGCTCTGGTCCTTGCGCTTGAGATAGTCAAGCAGACCACGGCGCTGACCGACGAGCATCAGAAGGCCACGACGGGAATGGAAGTCCTTCTTGTGCGTCTGGAGGTGGCCCGTCAGGTTGACGATGCGCTCGCTCAGCAGGGCAACCTGGACTTCCGGCGAACCGGTATCGGTCGGGGCGGTCTTGTATTCTTCGATAAGCGCCGTGCGGCGTTCAGCTGTAATCGACATCTCTGTCTCCGTATTTAAACGACTCGAATATCCGTATCGGCTTGAGACGGCCCTCCTGGACACGGCACAACCCGACAAGACACCCCCCCTCCTGGGCCTGCAGGACGTCGCCGTCCTGCATTGTCAGCATCAGATCGAGGCGGTCGCTCAGAGCGAGACTCTGACCGAAGCGCAAGGCCTGTGCTTCTGCGTTGGTCACGGCCAGAGCCGGGATGTCGGCCAGCGCGGTCGAGACCGGACGCAGAAACGCTGAAAGTGCATCGGCCTTGTCGTCATTTTGGACCAGCTTGTCCAGTGTTATCGCGTGCTTCTCCTCGAACGGACCGCATTTGGTCCGGCGCAGGACGGCGATATGTCCGACCGTGCCGCAAGCAAGGGCGATGTCGCGCGCAAGACTGCGCATATAGACACCCTTGCCCGACTGGACCTCGAAAATGGCATGATCGCGGTCGGGTCGGTCGACAAGAACGATCGAGTCAACTCTGGCCGGGCGCGGCGGCAGTTCCGGCGGCCTGCCCGCACGGGCGAGATCGTAGGAGCGCTCCCCATCGACCTTCAACGCTGAATAGACGGGCGGAACCTGCATGATATCGCCGGTCAGAGCCGGAAGGGCCGAACGCAGTTCCTCGTCTGAGGGGCGATACTCACTGGTAGCGACCACCTCTCCTTCGCGGTCATCCGTCGTGCGGGACTCACCGAGGAATAGCGTGAAGCGATAACGCTTGGTCGCATCCATGATATAGGGAATGGTTTTAGTGGCCTGCCCGAAGGCAACAGGCAGAATGCCCGTCGCCAGCGGGTCGAGCGTGCCGCCATGGCCGGCTTTCTTCGCATCGAACAGGCGGCGCGCCTTGTTCACCACATCGGTCGAGCCGATATGCAGGCTTTTATCGACGACCAGCCAGCCGTCGATATCCTGCCCTTTCTTGCGTCCCATGATGGGTCGCTCCGTTCAGTCTTTTGAGTCGAGGTCGCGCTTGACCTCGGGCGTGCGCATCAGCGCATCCATATCCATCGCATGTTCCAGCGCCGTATCGGGCTGGAAATGGATTTCCGGTACCATGCGTGAACGAAGTGTCTTGGACAGCCCCGTACGCAGGAAGGGCGCAATACGCTTCAACGCCGGGAGAATTTCCTCGATATCGCTTCGGCCCAGACGACACACGAACGCGGTGGCATGACGGAAATCGGGCGAGATACGCACCTCCGTCACGGTCACACGCACGTCTATCAGCTCAGGATCTCGAAATTCGGTACGGGCAAAAATCTCCGAGAGGACACGACGGACCTCTTCGGACATTCTCAGCTGACGCTGCGAAGGACCACCGGCAGCGTCGCCGGGGCCAGAAAACCCCGGAACCTTGGAACGCGATCCCCTCATGCAGGGATCACTTCCATTTCGAAGCACTCGACCATGTCGCCTTCACGCAGGTCGTTATAGCCAGCGAAGGAGAGGCCGCACTCATAATTGCGGGCCACTTCCTTCACATCGTCCTTGAAGCGCTTGAGCTGGCTCAGATCGCCCTCATGGATGACCACGTTATCGCGCAGCAGACGCACGCCACAGCCGCGCTTGACCACACCTTCGGTGACATAGCAACCAGCGACCTTGCCGACCTTCGTGATGTTGAAGACCTGGCGGATCTCGGCATAGCCAAGGAACTTCTCGCGATGCTTGGGCGCAACCTTGCCCTTGACCAGCTGCTCCACGTCATCGGTCACCTGATAGATGATCGAGTAGTAGCGGATATCGACATCTTCACGCTGTGCCATTTCACGTGCCTGCGTCGTCGCACGCACGTTGAAGGCCACGATGATGGCGTTGGATGCCTTGGCAAGCTGGATATCGCTTTCCGTAATCTGACCGACCGACGCGTTCAGCACGCGAATGCGCACTTCCTCATGCTCGAGCTTGAGCACGGAAGCCTCGATGGCCTCGGCCGAGCCCTGCACGTCAGCCTTGATGAGCAGAGCGACTTCCTTCTGCTCACCCGCCTGGATACGGGCCAGCATCTGGTCGAGTGTTCCACGAGCGGCAGCACGACCGGCCGCCATCTTGTCACGCTGGCGACGCTGACGGAACTCGCAGATCTCGCGAGCGCGGTTCTCGTTCTCGACCACCACGAACGGCTCGCCAGCACCCGGAACACCGGTGATGCCGAGTAGTTCGACCGGCATGGACGGACCGGCATCCTTGAGCTGACGGCCCTTGTCATCGAGCATGGCGCGCACGCGGCCCCACTCGGCGCCAGCCACCACGATATCGGAACGGTTGAGCGTACCCTTCTGGACCAGCACGGTCGCCACCGGGCCGCGACCGCGATCGAGACGGCTTTCGATGACCGAGCCTTCTGCAACACGGTTCGGATTGGCCTTGAGATCGAGCACTTCTGCCTGGAGCAGGATAGCTTCCTCCAGCTTGTCCAGACCCGTGCGCTTGAGTGCCGAAACCTCGACATCCTGCACATCGCCGCCGAGGGCTTCGACCACGATCTCGTGGCTGAGCAGCGCCTGACGGACACGGTCAGGGTTTGCACCCGGCTTGTCGATCTTGTTGATCGCCACGATGATCGGAGCATCGGCAGCCTTGGCGTGCTTGATGGCCTCGATCGTCTGCGGCATCACGCCGTCGTCAGCCGCGACAACCAGCACAACTACGTCGGTGACAGAGGCACCACGGGCACGCATGGACGTGAACGCTTCATGGCCTGGCGTATCGACGAAGGTGATCTTCGCACCGCTCGGCACCGTCACCTGATAGGCGCCGATATGCTGGGTGATGCCACCCGCCTCGCCAGCAGCCACATCGGTGGTGCGCAGCGCATCGAGCAGCGAGGTCTTGCCGTGATCGACATGGCCCATGACCGTGACGACCGGAGCGCGGGGCTGCAGTTCGTCTTCGCGGTCATCCACACCTTCGATGCCCAGCTCGACATCGCTCTCGGCAACGCGGCGGACACGATGGCCGAATTCACTGATGACCAGCTCTGCCGTATCGGCATCGATCAGCTGGGTTGCCGTCGCCATGACGCCCATCTTCATGAGCGCCTTGACGACCTCAGCCTGACGCAGCGCCATACGGTTGGCCAGTTCCGCCACCGAGATAGATTCCGGCAGAATCACGTCACGCACGACGCGCACCTGATCGGCACGCAGACGCTCGAGCTCGGCCTGGCGGCGCTCACGATCACGCTGACGACGAACCGAAGCGAGCGAGCGCGTCTTGTCGTCATCGCCTTCGATGGCAGCACGCACGTCGATACGACCCGACCGACGGGAATCTCCGCTTTTCTTCGGCGCAGCCGGCGCACCGCGACGCGGCGGCACTGCCGGAGCGCGGCGTGGGCTGGCACGACGGTCGTCTTCCGTCTCGCCGCCACGACGAAGATGCAGCGTCTCGTTGCGCGGTGCGGCCGCAGAGGCCGGGCTCGCAGCAGGCGCAGCTTTCGGTGTGACAGGACGCGGCGCCATGACGGCACGCTCGGCCAGCGGGCGCAGACGCTCCATCGGGGCAGCGAGCTGCACGCCACCAGAGCGACGGGCCGTCTCGGCGGCCTCAAGCGGGGCGCGTCGAGCGGCCTCTTCGCGTTCGCGTTCTGCCGCACGGGCCTTGCGCTGCTCTTCGAGCGCTTCCTGCTTGGCCTGATCCTCTGCCGCAGCAGCCATCTGGCGCTCATGCTCTTCAGCCTCGCGCACCAGTTCGGCCTCGCGTGCTGCTTCTTCGGCCTGAGCCTCTTCCTCGCGCTTGGCTTCTTCAGCCGCCGAGAGAATGCGGATCTTCTCTTCTTCTACGCGGGCCGCCTCGCGAGCCGCTTCCTTGCGCTGCTCTTCGAGCACGCGCTGGCGAATCGCGAGTTCCGCTGGCGTCAGGGCGCGACCGGCACCGGCGCGGCCACCACGACCACCCGCTGCCCCACGACCATCCTTGCGCTCATTCGTCTCGCGCTTCTTGCGCACTTCGACCTGGACCACTTTCGAGCGCCCATGGCTGAAGCTCTGGCGCACCGATCCCGCGTCTACCGTCCGCCCGAGTTCCATGCGCCCGCCCGGACGCAGGGACAGACGTCCCTTACCCTGGTCACCCTGAGCCTGGGCGCCCTGATCCTGGACATTCTGGCCTTCTGTCTGGCCGCCCTGAGCCTGAGTGCCCTGGTTCCGTTCGTTGCCTTCGCTCATATACCTGCCTGTTCCCGTCCGAGCCGCTCTGTGGGCGGCTCAGGAACCAACCCATCGGTCAGCCCCAAAAATCGTTCATGCTCAGCCATCAGACGCTGCGCGAGCGCCCCTGGCGCTATCACAACATAGACCGCATGTTCCCGCCCGAATGCCGTCGCGAGCATCTGGGCCGGTAACGTCAGTACCGGAAGCTTGTTATTTCCCGATATCAGACGCCGCAACTCATCCGGGCTTCCACCCGATCCCTGGATCACCAGACCGACTTTTCCGGTGGCAATCCATTCGCGACACTTAACAAAACCACAGAGAGCCTGTCCGGCCCGGCGCGCGAGGCCTAGCCCCTGCACCAGCCGCGCTTCTATTCCTGAAACCAGTACCTGCGCAATATCCTCAGGCACCTTTACCGGCTGACGCGCTGCTCTTGCGAACAGATGGCGCGTCCGCGCGGTATCTAGCACATCCCGGACAGCACTCAACCAGATTCCCCGCCCTGGCAGCTTTGCTGCCAGATCGGGAATGACGGTGCCATCAGGTGAGATGACAAAACGCAGCATGACATCGGGGTTTCCACTCTTGCGAGTGACGATGCAGCGCCGCTGCGGGCCTTTTTCGTCATCAAGCTCGATCGGATCGAGATCGATTGACGACATTACGCCCGCCACCTCTGTTTCGTGAAACTCAGACGTCGGAAGCCTCCCCTGCCTCGGGGGACTCGCCAACCTGCTCACCATCGAACCAGTGAGCACGGGCTGCCATGATGATCTCATTGGCAGCGTCTTCGTCTATATTGTCATCACCGAGCATTTCGACAAGCTCGTCACCGGCGAGATCGGCAAGATCATCCAGGGTTTTCACACCCTTTTCGCCCAGCGTCACCAGCATGGCGTTGGTGAAGACGCCCAGTTCGGCAATCGAGTCCTCGACTCCGAGCCCGCGACGCTTGTCGTCCAGCTCTTGCTCTTTCTGCACGAGGAATTCCTCGGCGCGGCGCATCAGCTCTTCTGCAACACTTTCGTCGAAACCTTCGATCGCGTGTAGTTCATCGGGGTCGGCATAAGCCAGTTCCTCAATGGTATGGAAACCTTCGGTCACCAGAAGCCCTGCGATCACGTCATCGACATCGAGCGCGTCGACGAAGAGCTGTGTACGCTTGCGGAATTCTTCCTGGCGACGCTCCGATTCTTCGGCTTCGGTCAGGATATCGATATCCCAGCGCGTAAGCTGGCTCGCCAGACGTACATTCTGCCCGCGGCGACCGATTGCCAGCGAAAGCTGCTCGTTCGGCACCACCACTTCGACGCGACCGGCTTCCTCATCCATGACCACCTTGGTCACTTCGGCGGGGGCCAGAGCATTCACGACGAAGGTCGCGGCTTGCGGGCTCCAGGGAATGATGTCGATTTTCTCACCCTGAAGCTCGGCAACCACCGCCTGCACGCGCGAGCCGCGCATACCGACGCAGGCGCCAACCGGGTCGATCGAGGCATCCTTGGACACGACTGCCATCTTGGCACGCGAACCAGGGTCACGAGCAACCGCCTTGATCTCGATGATGCCGTCATAGATTTCCGGCACTTCCTGCGCAAAGAGCTTGGCGAGGAAAGCCGGATGCGTACGGCTCAGAAAGATCTGCGGCCCGCGCGTCTCGTCGCGCACATCATAGATATAGGCGCGCACACGATCGGAATTGCGGAACGACTCGCGGGGGATCAGCTCATCGCGACGCAGCAGCGCCTCGGTATGGCCGATCTCGACCATGAGGTTGCCGTATTCGGTGCGCTTGACCGTACCGTTGACGATCTCGCCCACACGATCCTTGAACTCGTTATACTGCTTCTTGCGCTCATATTCGCGCACGCGCTGCACGATGACCTGCTTGGCCGTCTGAGCGGCGATACGCCCGAAATCGATCGGCGGCAGCGGATCGACCAGATGCTCGCCGATCTTGATCTCGGGCTGGAATTTCAGCGCGATCGCGTGAGGGATCTGCGTATCTTCGTTCTCGACGGTCTCGACCACTTCGGTCCAGCGGGACAGACGCACCTCGCCGGAGCGGCGATCGATCGTCGCACGAATATCCTTTTCGTGGCCGTATTTGGCGCGCCCGGCCTTCTGGATGGCCTGCTCCATCGCCTCCAGCACTTCTTCACGATCGATGTTCTTTTCACGCGAAACGGCGTCTGCCACCAAAAGCAGCTCAGGACGGGTAACGGAGGTGTCCATCAGACGAAATCCTCAAATACGGAGCGCGAAACCGCGCAGAACGGCAAAAACGGGATAAGCGGAAAACTCAGTGTGTCTTGCGTCCGGGCTTGGAGCCCTTGCCCGGCTTGGCAGGGTTGAGCCTCGGCGTCTTGCGGCGCGTCGCCTCTTCTTCTGCTGCTTCGTCCTCCGATGCAATGCCAAGCATGGCCGCACTGGCCTCGATCAGCGCATCGGTCAGGACAAGACGCGCCTTGCGAATGGTCTCGATCGGCAGAACGGCCTCTTCTCCGTCATCAAGACGAATGACAGCGGCATTCTCACGCGTTCCGGTGATGATACCGGAGAAGCGCTTGCGGCCGTTGAGCGGGAGATCGAGTTCGGCCTTGACCAGATGCCCGGCAAAACGGTCCCAATCCTTGAGGCGCGTCAGAGGACGATCGATTCCGGCCGAAGACACTTCGAGCGTCCAAGCACCGGGGATCGGGTCGTCCACATCGAGCACAGCGCCGACGGCGTGGCTGATCTGCTCGCAATCCTCGATACCGATCAGTGAACCATCGGCGCGATCCGCCATGATCTGGATGGTCGGGGTCTCGCGCCCCAGGACGCTCAGACGCACGATTTCGTAGCCGAGATCGGTCAGAGTCGGCTCGATCTGCTGCGCGATGCGCGCTTCAAGACCGTTCAGGCTGGGAATTTCATTGGCCAAGACAAAAAAGGCGGCCCGTCAAGGCCACCCCCCGATAAGACGAAAGATGAAAGGAATTGCGCTTCTTTAGGCCAATCTAGAGCTCAATGCAAGACTCGTCCCATGAAGGCGCCAGATCGTCGCGCCACGTGATTGAGGCCACAT
Source organism: Asaia sp. BMEF1 (assembly GCF_051628905.1). Classification (GTDB taxonomy): domain Bacteria; phylum Pseudomonadota; class Alphaproteobacteria; order Acetobacterales; family Acetobacteraceae; genus Asaia. The sequence goes on from NZ_CP157575.1 coordinate 1,063,953, forward strand.
CGCCGGAGACGCAGCCGCAGACCCAAGGCCTCGTAACTTTTGATTACACTCGCTATGTAACACCCCTCTTGCGGGGGAGGTTTCGATCCTGCCACACTTGCATTGATGAACGATACGCCCGAGCCACAACTCAAACCGCTCACTCACGGCAATGATGGCGGACGCCATCAGCAGGCCCACGAGCGCGGCAGCGTGGTGCCCAAGCTCGTGATGGCTTCTGCGATCGTGATGGCCTGTATGGGCGGTGCTTACTGGCATAGCGCATCCTCAGGCTCAGCTCCCGGGCCTCAGCCTTCGCGTTCGGCGGCCCCTGTAGAAGCTGCCGAACCCCAGATACGGGCCGATGCCATGCATCTTGGGGCTCAGTTCGCGCTCATTTCAACGGGACAGGCTCCTGCGGCGCTGGCGCGGTCGGGTTTCGACAGCCAACAGAAGGCCGAGATTCTTGCCGCAGTCAAAAACCGACGCATGCGTCTCGTAAGGATGCCTATTGCCCAGATTGCCGGGATACCAGGACAGACAGTGGCGATCACTTCCGGAGGCATAACGCAAAAACTGATGCTGAAACCCGAACTACAGGCGGTTGTCCTGCCGATCTATCTTGCAGGTGAAGTCACAATCACCCCCAAAACCCCTCCCCCGGCAGGTGGCCTGCAAACGGGAATCCTGACCGCGCTCGGTGCCCAGGTTCTTCCCACTCTGGCCCGCCTTGACCAGCAGATCGTTCTGGACGTTATCGTACAATGAAAGCGCTGATGCCCGCCCTCAATCGCCTCATGCCCGTCATGATGGTGATCTTTCTCATCCTCGCCAGCATCCAGGCAGCTGTGTCGCTGCATCTTTCGGGCGGGATGCTGATTCACTTCCTTTCGTGGGCGCGTGACGCGTATCCTCCCATAGTCGGTCTAACCGCTCTCCTCACCATTTCCGGGCTTCTTTACGAGGTTCGTTCCGCAAAACTTGCCCGCAAGGGGCTCCGCCGCCGCAAAGGTTTCGTTATGGATATTCTGGCCCGCCTGACAAACCGCGTCGCCCTTGAGGATCTGCTCGCACAGGAGCAGAAAGAGGTCGCCATCAATGCAGAAGAGCTTGCGGCCGGACTGAGGGCAAAAGTGGTCGGACAGGACCAGGTCTGCGAGGATATCGCCCAGCAGCTTCGACGCAGGCTGGCGCTTACCGTCCGCAACAAGCCCGTGGGAATCTTCCTTCTCGCAGGGCCGCCAGGCACTGGCAAAACCTACCTTGCCAAGCAGATCGCCCGACAGATGGATCGCCCGCTCCTTCATTTCGATATGACGCAGATGTCGAGCCCTCACGCTGCCACCATGCTTTTCGGCTCGCCGAAGGGCTATGTCGGGTCGGACAGTTTCGGCAAGCTCACAGGCGGATTGCAGGAGAAGCCCGATGCGATCGTTCTTCTGGACGAAATCGAGAAAGCTCATCCTGACGTCTTCAAGAAATTTCTGACGGCGTGGAACGACGGTCACGTGACCGAGGCATCGACTGGCGCCCAGATCTCGACCACGCGCGCCATCTTCATGCTCACGTCCAATATCGCGACCGAAGCCCTGACCGAGATCGCGGATCGCCTTCATGACGATACTGATAAAATGCGCGCGGAATCGACAGAGGCCCTTCGCAAGGCTGGGTTTGCACCTGAGGTGCTCAACCGCCTCGACCGGATCTTCGTATTCCGCCAACTGCGCGATCTGGATCTTGCCCGCGTTGCCGCCTTGGAAATCGAGGCAATGATCAAGGGTTATGGCCTCAATGTCGAGGCAGGCGGTATCGACGCCCATCTGCTCTTCCAGTTGATGCAGCGTCAGCAGAAGCTGGGTGCTGGCGCGTCAGCACGCGATCTGGTCCGCTCGATCGAGGATATGGTGAGCGAGAGCCTGATTCTTGCACGACAGAACAACACCAAGCTCGTGCGCCTCGTCATGGAAAGCGATGGCGTCAAGGCCGAGATCGCGGATGATTCCGCGTCCCTCAATGCGCGTCTAGCACCCTGAGCCCAGGCGGAATCATCACCAGTGTCAGCCTTTACCCGCCTCTGGCGCCGCGCTCCTGTCTGGCGCTCCATGATCTACCTCATAATCTTCTTCACGATCATGAGTCTGTTTTTCCCGATGCCGTGGATGCTGTCACACGCTCCGTGGCTGCAGCGCATCCCCGGAATGCAACGCCCGGGCGCACCGAACGTGAACTCCGCTGATAATCAGCCCGCCGCTCCGGGACCGGGCGCATCAGCACCGGATGCCCCGGTTGATAACACCAATCGTCTGATAACGCCTGACATCACAGCCGCGCTTACCGGCACGATTCCATTTGGCGGACACACCCTGCCCTTGCCTGCTGGTGTATGGCACCCGGTGCTGACGGGGCAGTTCGGCCCGGGCGGCCTTATGCTGATCAATATACTGGTACGGACCGATCGCGGCGTCGTCACCGGAGTCATGATTGCCCGCACGGCAACCGAGCAGCTTCCTCTGGATGTCGTTCAAACTGCCACGTCCCATTGCCATGACGACCGGAATTACGCCTCCCATATCTACTCCGACCGCCCGGATGGCCGGAACGAATGCTCCTTTGTCGCCAACGCTGTGATGGGACCGAACGGAGCGATTTCGTCTGACGAGTTGATTCAGCTCGCCTTCAAACGTCTGAGTGCTCTAGGCTTCCCGATGCCCTCATTGTTTGTCGTCGCCAACTGGATACTGAGCAGTGGCGCGACCGATGCCACCAAGGGAAGCTCTGCCGTCACCTATCTGCTTGCTCCGACAAAGCCGGGCACGACCCAGCTTCTGGCGCCTCTGCCTTATTGGGATAAAGCCGCGCTCACTCAAGTCCCTGCGGCTGATGAGTTTATCCGCAAGACGGATCGCTGGCTGATGCGCTGGGTCCCCCTCCTGCGCCAGAGCATCATGCGCGACGTCGGCAATCTGCCGGTCTTCCCGGATCTGGCGCGCGACCCTGCCGCCCCCTGACATCATCCCCTTGCTCTTCGAAGGGCCAGGTAGCGCCCTCAGCTTTCATAATTTCTCGAGCCGGCCCCTCCTCTGCCCGATCTGGTTTGTTTCGAGGTAACGGAGGGTGAGCCAAACCGGTAGAGCGCCTCCTGCGCGATCGGAATATTGTGATCCCGCCTCTCTCGTTTCCATAACGAAACGCTATTCGACATTGTCGTTTTGAGGGGCATAATGCTGCAGTTGCTGCGAGCGGAGCGTTCCTGTCCCATCAAACAGAAAGACCTCGCTCCGCATTGCGCAGGGAGTATCTGTAAGGGTGAACGACGGCCATGCCGATCGCGGGACTAATTTCATTGGCAAGGCTTGCAGTAGTGAGCTTACCCATGGGTGCAAGACTGCCGCAAATCGCCGTGTCATTAGTCCCAGCTATCCCGGTACCTCCTGCCCTGCTCATTTACAGGATGCGAGAGAATATCGGTCTCGAGCCGAGCACCGGGCATACTTCAATTCTGAAGCCATTCATGCGTTTCATAACCGTCGCGGGGCTTATGATCGCTTAGTCACATTAACAGCCCGTACGGCACATGATTCTGCCACGCTAGTGCTGGGTCTCGCTATTCCGGACCGGATGGTTTGGGTTTCTCCTGACTGAGGTGCTGATGACAGGGCAGGCTTCATGCACCTCATCCTGCGCACGGTTCTTTGCTATCTTGTCTAACTCTTCATATCGCCCGGGGTGCAGGTCTGTACAATCGCGGCAGGGACAGCTGTGAGCTATCCTCATGCCCTTGCCGCGATAATTTAGCAGGAAGACTCCACCCGGGCTGCCGACACGGTTTTCCAATTCCGGCAATCGGAACCGCCTCGGCCCGAAGGCTTCTCTGCCAACGATCTGACATCACGGCCAGATTGCTTTTACGTACCCTTTTGTAACAATATCCCTCAATGATGCCCGGAGCGCATGAGGCTGCGGCCGAGTCTGCGCTCGACATGTCGAGCAAAACGGACGAAGGGGAGGCCAAGCAGGAGATAGGCCCCCCCGATCAGGAGACCCGTGCCGATATAATCGTAATAGGTCGACGAAAGCCGGATATAGGTCTTGGTCAGCTCGGTGAGCGTGATCACGCTCACCAGCGAGGAATCCTTCAGCAGCGCAATGAAATCGTTGGTCATGACCGGCAGCACCGTACGGAAGGCCTGTGGAATGATGACAAGGCGCAGCGCCTGACGCTGGGTCATGTTCAACGCAATGGCGGCTTCCATCTGGCCACGCGGCACCGACGACAGACCTGCGCGGTAATTCTCGGCTTCATAGGACGCGTAGTTCAGACCGAGCGCGATCACACCGGCAAAGAAAGGCGATAGCTTGATCCCCATCCCCGGCAAACCGTAGAAAATGAAAAGGATCTGAATCAGAAGCGGTGTACCGCGCACGATCTCGATATAGAGCCCGGTGCCCCAGCGCAGCCAGGCTGGGCCGTAATGGCGCCCCAAAGCCAGAATCAGCCCCAGACTGACGGCAATAACCATCGACAACGCCGAGACAACCAGGGTCAGCAACGCCGCTTCGCCTATGTCCGGCAGGAAGCCGATATAGCGCTTGAGCTGCCCAACCCAGCCGGTCTGGGCGCGCATGGCATTGCGGTAACGCAACCATTCCACGGGCTTGACGTCACGGACGACCTGATCGCCCGTCATCTGAGCCATTTCAGGCGTCCAGAGGTTCCAGCGCGCGAGGATAACCTGCAACGTGCCATCCTGCATCATCGTACCCAGGGCGCGATCGACCTCGTCATGCAGGGCCGTATTGCCCTGCTTGAAGGCGATGCCGTACCGGGTCTGCCCTACCGGTGCCCCGACAATCTCCAGATCGTCGGTGATGCCCGCATAATAGAGCGCGATCGGTCCATCGAGCAGGAGCGCGTCGAGCCGACCATTGCGCAGGTCCGAGAAAGCGTAGGTCTCTTCCTCATAAGAACGCACGGTAATGCTGGGCTCGCGCTGTAGCAGGCGTTCGGCAAGCGTCTCCTTGATCGTCCCGACCACATGGCCACGCAGGGCGCCAAAACTGCTCAGATCCCTACGATCGCGGCGCACGACAATGCGGTCGCCGGTCACGTAATAGGGGCGTGAAAACAGTGCTGCCTGAAGATGGTCCGGCGTCATCTCGATGCCATCGACCACCATCTGGTACATGCCGCGTTGCAGACCCGGAATCAGCCCGTCCCAGTCGTTCTGGACGAACCGCGCCTTGCGGTTCAGACGGCGGGCGATCTCCTGCACCATGTCATATTCGAACCCCTCGAGGTGATTGAGGTCCGCAGGATCATGAAACACGTATGGCACATTGGCTTCGCCATCCGACGCCCAGCTCAGCTCGGGCTGAGCCCCGCTCTGGCCCGCCCCCGCGACAGCGCTTATGGGCGAACCGGCAGTCGCAGCATCAGAGGCTTGAACCGGATCAGAACGGAAGAGCCCAGAAAGACACAGAGCCAGCAACAGAAAAAAAACAGGCGCCGACAGGCGATGCCGCGCCTCATTCGCTGCAGGGAGGCGGAGGATCACAGCAACGTCCTCAGAAAGCGGCGTGTTCTCGGGTCTTCGGGGGCGGCGAAAAGCTCTTCAGGGTCGCCACTCTCCACGATATGGCCGCCCTCGACATAGAGAACGCGGTCCGATGCGGCGCGGGCAAAGCGCATGTCATGGGTCACGACGATCTGGGTCATGCCCTCATCATCAAGCCGACGCATGACCCGAAGCACCTCTTCGGCCAGTTCGGGGTCGAGCGCCGAAGTCGGCTCGTCATAAAGCATGACGGCGGGTTTCATCGCCAGAGCCCGCGCAATGGCAGCACGCTGCTGCTGCCCACCAGACAGGGTAGAGGGATAACGATCCGCCATGCCCTCCAGCCCGACCTTGGCGAGAAGCGAACGAGCCAGGGACTCGATCTCGCCTTGTGGCTGGCCCTTCACGGCACGGGGCGCCATCATCACGTTATCCAGCACGGTGCGATGCGCAAACAGGTTGAAGGACTGAAAGACCATGCCGACATGCGCGCGCAGAGCATGGGCACGCCGCTCCTGCGCACGGCTCCAGCCGTGGCCGTTCAATTTTTCGATGGCGACATCTTCGATGCGAAGCGTGCCGGAATCGGGAATTTCCAGAAAATTGAGGCAGCGGAGAAAAGTCGATTTTCCGCAGCCCGAGGGGCCGATGATCGAGACCAGCTCCCCTCGCTCAACGCAAAGCGACATGTCGTGCAGCACGACATGTCGCCCAAAGCTCTTGGTGATATTTCTGGCGTCGAGAACGGACTCGGCGTTGTCAGTCAGTTTCGGTCATCCCACGCAGGACATAAGGGAGGATCCCTCCATGCCTGTAATAGGCGACTTCATCAAGCGTATCGATTCTGCAAAGAAGCTCAACCTGCTCGATTTCACCGGACTGACGCATAATCTTCATCGAAACGGCCATGCGCGGGGTGATCGCCTCGAGACCGCTCAACGAAATCGTCTCAGAACCATCGAGCCCGAGCGTCTTGCGCGTAGTCCCCTCCTGGAAAGTGAGAGGCAGCACGCCCATGCCAACAAGGTTGGAACGATGAATGCGCTCGAAGCTCTCGGCGATCACGGCCTTGATACCGAGAAGCCTCGTGCCTTTCGCTGCCCAGTCACGCGACGACCCCATGCCGTATTCGCGCCCGCCGAACACCACGAGCGGCGTACCGTCCTGCTGGTAGCGATGCGCCACATCATAAATCGAGGCCACCGTACCATCGGGCAGGTATTTCGACATACCGCCTTCGACACCCGGCAACATCTCGTTGCGGATGCGGATATTGGCGAAAGTGCCGCGCACCATAACGCGGTCATTGCCACGGCGCGAGCCGTAGGAGTTGTAATCGGCCACCGACACCTGATGCTCGCTCAGGAATTTACCTGCCGGTGAAGACGGCTTGATGGCACCCGCAGGAGAGATATGGTCGGTGGTGATGTTATCGCCCAGTAGCGCGAGAATGCGAGCATTCTCGATGTCATGCGTCTCACCCGGCTCCTTGGTCAGCCCCTCGAAATAAGGCGGCTTCTGGATATAGGTCGAGCTGTCGGACCAGGCGAAGGTGCGCGCATCGCTGGCGACAGCCAGAGCCTGCCACTGGCTCGTCCCCTTGGAAATGCTGCCATAGCGCTCGACGAAGCTCTCGCGCGTGACCGACGATTTGATGAGGGCGGCAATTTCCTCATTGCTCGGCCAGATATCACGCAGGAAGATTTCCTTGCCATCTTTCGAGATGCCAAGCGGCTCTTTCGTGATGTCCTTGCGCAGCGTACCCAGCAGGGCATAGGCGACCACGAGCGGCGGGCTGGCAAGGTAATTGGCACGCACGTTGGGCGAGATACGCCCTTCGAAATTGCGATTGCCCGACAGCACCGACGTAGCGACAAGGCCATTACCCTCGATCGCATCCACGATCGGCTGGGCGATGGGGCCGGAATTACCGATGCAAGTCGTGCAGCCATAGCCGACTGTCTCAAAACCAAGCGCGTCGAGATCAGCGCTGAGACCTGCCTTGTCGAGATAATCCGTCACCACCTGGGAGCCGGGAGCGAGCGAGGTCTTGACCCAGGGCTTGGGCTTGAGACCGAGCGCACGCGCCTTGCGTGCCACCAGACCGGCTGCCACCAGAACCGCCGGGTTGGAGGTGTTGGTGCAGGAAGTAATGGCCGCAATCACGACATCGCCATGACCGATATCGTAATCAGACCCCGCCACGATGGCGCGCTTGCGCACATCATCGGGCTTCACGCCCAGCGTCGCGGTCAGGGCCTCTTCGAACGCCGAGGTCGCATCGGTCAGGGCCACGCGATCCTGCGGACGCTTGGGGCCAGCCAGTGAGGGGATGATGGTCGAGAGATCGAGCGACAGCACTTTCGAGAACACAGGCTCAGGGGTATCGGCATCGCGGAACATGCCCTGGGCGCGCAGATAGGCCTCGGTGAGGCGGATGCGGTGCTCGTCGCGCCCTGTCTGGTGCAGATAGTCGAGCGTCAGGGCATCGACCGGGAAGAAGCCACAGGTGGCGCCATATTCCGGTGCCATATTGGCGATGGTCGAGCGGTCGGCCACCGGCAGATGATCCAGAGCAGGACCGAAGAACTCGACGAATTTACCGACCACGCCTTCGGCGCGCAGCATCTCGGTGATGGTCAGCACCAGATCGGTGGCCGTTGCGCCCTCAGGCAGCAAACCATCGAGACGCACCCCGATCACATCGGGGATCAGCATGGCGATGGGCTGTCCGAGCATGGCAGCCTCGGCCTCGATGCCGCCCACACCCCAGCCCAGCACGCCCATGCCATTCACCATGGTGGTGTGACTGTCGGTACCGTACAGCGTATCGGGATAGGCGTATTCCTTGCCATCGACGCTACCGGTCCAGACGGCCTGCGCCAGATATTCGAGGTTCACCTGATGGCAGATGCCCGCGCCCGGCGGTACGACGCGGAAATTTTCAAACGCGGTCTGGCCCCAGCGCAGGAAAGCATAACGCTCGCCATTGCGCTCGAATTCGATCTCGACATTGCGTTCCAGCGCATCCGCACTGCCCGCCACATCGACCATGACCGAGTGATCGATCACGAGATCCACCGGCACAAGCGGGTTGACCTTTTCCGGGTCCCCATCGAGGGCGATGATGCCATCGCGCATTGCAGCCAGATCGACCACTGCGGGAACGCCGGTGAAATCCTGCATGAGGATGCGCGCCGGTTTGAACGGTACTTCCTGATCGGAATGGCCTTTAGCGGTCCAGTCGACGATCGCCTGCGCATCTTCAGTGCGGTAGCTCAGCCCGTCTTCGAAACGCAGAACGTTTTCGAGCAGAACCTTGAGGCTGACCGGCAGGCGGGACAGATTGCCCAGCTTGGCCGCCGCATCCGGCAGAGAGAATATGTGGTACTTTCGGCCATCAACCTCCAGATCCCGCATCACGCCCAGCGAATCCCGTCCGACGGTTCTCATGGCTTGTCCTCCTGCCTTGTCAACTGGCCCCTCGGGGCTGGCCCTTCTATACAGTCTCGACCCTTATTCGCACAGAGTCGAATGAAACTCTCTCAGGAAGATGTTATTTCCGCACAATGTCAGGTTTTCCCTTGCCTTCAGCGCCTTGGCTGCATGTTCATGACATAACCGTGATACGCGGCGGGAGGCTCGTGCTCGATCGGATCGGCTTTTCTCTGGACCGGAACGAGGCGCTTCTGCTGACAGGGCCCAACGGCGCAGGCAAGTCGACCCTGCTTCGCGTGCTTGCCGGGCTCTGTCCAGTACAGGCCGGCAGCTTTACCTTTGAGGGGCTGAGAGGCGGCACGCCGGAGCAGGCCCTGGAAATTGCCTACCTCGGCCATCTCGACGCGCTCAAACCCGGCCTTACCCTGCGGGAAAATCTTGCTCTCGAAGCCTGTACCAGTGGTAGCGCGTGCGACGAGGCGCTCGAGGCACTCGACCTGCTCGAACTGGGCGATCTGCCGACACGGCTTCTCTCTGCGGGGCAGAAGAGACGTGGCGCTTTCGCCCGTGTGATGCTGCGCCAGGCCCCGCTCTGGCTGCTCGACGAACCGAGCCTCGGCCTCGATGACAAAGCCATCGCGACCCTTGGCGCGCTGATGGCCGCCCATCGCGCAGCGGGCGGCATGATTATCGCAACCACCCATGTGGCCCTCCCGCTGCCGGGGGCGCGCCACCTCGTTCTGACGCCGCAGGAGGCCTCGGCATGGATATGAGTGTCTTTCTTGCTCTTGTTGGACGCGAGTTGCGCCTTGCCCTGCGTCATGGCGCCGACACCCTGGCAGCGTTGCTGTTTTTTGTACTGTGCGGCAGTCTATTCCCCTTGGCATTGGGGCCATCGCCTGCCTTGCTGCACCGCATGGCACCCGGAATCCTCTGGGTTTGTGCCCTTCTCGCCAGCCTCCTGCCGCTCGACCGTCTGTTTGGTGCCGAGCTTGAAGATGGCGGGCTCGATCATCTCCTTCTCCTTGGGCTCTCCCCCGCTTTCGTTGCTCTGGCCAAGATTGTCTCCCACTGGCTGACTACGGGGCTTCCGCTGCTCATCGCCACGATACCGCTCAGTCTGATGCTCGGCAGCGCACCCGGCGACATCCCGCCGCTTCTCGCGGGGCTTGCCCTGGGCACGCCGCTTCTCTCTCTGGTGGGAGGCATGGCCGCAGCGCTCGTGCTTGGCGCCCGTCGCGGTGGCGTGCTGCTGCCTTTGCTCGTGCTTCCGCTGGCCACCCCGGTTCTGATCTTTGGCGCGGCTTCTGCCGATGCCGCGGCGAATGGACGCAGCTTCGGCCCCGAACTCGATTTCCTCGGCGCGTTTCTCGCCCTGGCACTCGTACTCTGCCCCTTCGCTGCCGGCAGCGGCCTGAAAGCGGCGAGCTCATAAAGGGATAGGGACTTGATATTTCGGCCCGATCACGTTCTCTAACGGGGCTCCCACTCGCCCCGGAAGGTGTTCATGCGTTTTCCCTCGCTTCTCGCCAGCGTTGCCCTGCTGAGCCTTGCACCTTTCTCCGCCAATGCAGCTCCGGGCTACCTGCGTGACCCGGCCCTTGCGGGGGCAACGCTCGTTTTCGACGACGAGCAGTCGCTGTGGCAGGTGCCGTTGGAAGGCGGGAGCGCGAGCCGCCTGACGACGCCGATCGGCACAGACCCTCACCCCATCCTGTCGCCCGATGGCAGACAAGTCGCGTTTCTGGCCGATTACGATGGGCCGACAGAAATCTATGTCATGCCGATCGAGGGCGGCACGCCACGGCGTGTGACGTTCGAAAACCAGAGCGTGATGCCCATCGGATGGGACAAGAAGGCGGGCATTCTCTACAGCACTGCGCCTGCCATTGGACCGGGACTGAGCCGTATCGTCGTTGCCATTCATCCGGTCAGCGGCACGCGGCGGGTCTATCCCCTGGCCGACGCAAACGATGCGGCGCTGAGTGCCGATGGACAGTGGCTCTATTTCATCCGCTTTGGCACAGCCGTCAGCCATGACCATCTGCGGCTCTACCGTGGCGGCGCCATGGCACAGCTCTGGCGCTATCGCCTCAAGGGCGGTGTCGAAGCAGAGCGTATCGGCCCTCGAGACGCCAATCTGCGCCGCCCGATGCTCTGGAACGACCGTCTGGTCGTGGTGAGCGATAAGGAGGGACGCGATAACCTCTGGAGCTTTGCGCTTGATGGCAGTGACGGCCACCAGCTTACCCACCATGACGATTTCAGCGTCAGGCAGGCAAGTCTTAGCGGCAACCATATCGTCTACCAGCTTGGCGCCGATCTCTATCGTTACGATCTGCACGACGGCAGCGACACCATGCTGCCGATCGATATCGCCAGTGACCACGCGGCAAGACGCCCGCTCTGGCTCGATAATCCCTTCGCCTATCTCACCGAAATCAGCCTCGCCCCGAACGGCAAACAGGTCGCGCTGACCCTGCGCGGCCATGTCGCGCTTGCCTCACCCGGCCCCCTACGGCGCGTGACTCTGGCCAGCGCCGCCACGACCCGGCTGCGTCACGCCACGCTCTCTCCCGATGGCAAATTGCTCTACGCATTCAGCGACAAGGGCGGTGAATCGGAACTCTGGTCTTTCCCGACCACAGGCAGTGTGGAAGGCACGCAGCTCACCCATGGCTCGAAAAGCGAGCCTATGGGGCTCTGGGTCTCGCCTGACGGCGCTCATATCGCCCATACCGATATAGCGGGACGGCTGTTTCTCTACGATGTCGCAGCCCATACTGACAGGATGATCGACGATGCCCGTCTCGACGGGCGCAGCGAGTACGACTCCCTCATCTGGTCGAAAGACGGTCGGGTTATGGCCTTTACCAGAGCGCGCGGCGAGACGATCAGGCGACAGATCGCGCTTTATCCGCTCGACACGGGCAAGGTCGTCTGGGCCACCACCCCCGATTACGAATCCTACGCACCATGTTTCAGCCCGGACGGCAAATTCCTCTGGTTTCTTTCAGACCGGCTCTTCACGCTGAATAATGGTGGCCCTTGGGGCGACCGCAATCCGGCACCGGTCTATGCGCCGCGTACCGGCGTCTTCGCGCTTGCCCTGCAAAAAGACGGCCACTTCCCCTTTGCCCCGCGCACCGAACTCGACCAGCCTGTTCCAGCTCAAACCGCTGACAAAACGGCAATTGCTCCGACGAAAAAGCCGCCGGCGCTGGATACTGAGGGGCTCGCCACCCGTCTTTATCAACTCCCCATCCCTGCGGGCGATTACAGCAAGATCGCGATCGGGCCGGAGTTTCTCTACCTTCTTTCTCACAAACCCGATCAGCTCGCCAGCAAGGACGACGATCTGGTGCTGAAGACGCTGAAGATCGGCCCGGGCGAAGCCAAACTCACCGATTTCGCTTCCGGCCTGCGCAATGTCGCCCTGACCCCGGACGGCAAGACGCTTATGCTCGTCTCGGGCAAGGAAAAACACACCCCCAAAATTCAGCTCGTTCCCGCCGCTGCCAGCCTTTCCGGCGTGAATGGAACCGACACGACAATCGCGCTCGACGGTTTCCGCCTGCGCGTCGATCCCGGCGCCGAATGGCAGGGCCTCTTCAATGACGCCTGGCGTCTGCATCGCGATCACTTCTACGATCCCTCCCTGCATGGTGTTGACTGGCCTGCCATGCGCGAGCGCTATCGCCCGCTTCTTTCGCGGCTGGGCGATCGTTCCGATCTGGACGATCTTCTGGGTCAGATGATCGGCGAACTCAACGCCCTGCACTCTCAATTCCGCCCGCCCGAACCGCTCACCCGCGATAACGCCGTGCTGATTGCGAGCCTCGGCGCCCATCTCACGCGCCAGCCCGGCGGCTTTCTGATCGATCGCTTCTACGAGGGCGACCCGAATCTCCCTGAAGACCGCTCGCCCCTCGCCGCCCCCAATCTCGACGTGAAGCCGGGCGATCTGATTACCGCGCTCAATGGGCAAAACCTCGCCGATCAACCCGATCTTTCTGCGCTCCTTGCCAATCAGGCCAACAGGCAGGCGCTGCTCACCCTTAAACGTAAGGATCGGGTTTTCCAGATTGTTGTCACCCCAATTGGCGCCAAACAGGATGCCGCACTTCGTTTGCGCGCCTGGGAGAGCGAGCGCGCCCGCTATGTCGCCACAGCCAGCCATGGCCATATCGGCTATGTGCATCTGCGCGCCATGGGCAAGGATGACATGGAGCGATTCACCCGGGATTTCTTCACTCAAACCGAGAAAGACGGAATCGTCATCGATGTCCGTCGTAATCTGGGCGGTAATATCGATTCCTGGGTGTTCTCCGAATTGCTGCGCAAGGTCTGGATGTTCTGGTCCGATCACGGCAGAACCCCTCAGGGCAACATGCAGCAGACCTTCCGCGGCCATATCGTCGTGCTCTGCGACGAATTCACCTATTCCGACGGCGAGACTTTCTCCCAAGGCGTGAAGTCGCTCGGCATCGGCCCGCTTATCGGCGCACGCACCGCAGGTGCCGGGGTCTGGTTGTCAGACAGCGACCGCCTTGCCGATAACGGCCTGCCCCGTACCGCAGAGCGCCCCTATTATGACATGAAGGGCCACTGGCTGGTCGAAAACCACGGCGTCGCGCCCGATATCACTGTCGAAAACATGCCTGTTGCCACCTTCAACGGTCAGGACCAGCAACTCGACAAGGCTCTGGAGACGCTTCAATCCCTGCTTGAAAAACAGCCCGTCGCTCCGATGGTACCGGAGTCCTTCACAGGACAGGCTGAAGCCAAACCCAATTAACCGAAGCGCGAAGCGGCGTTCTATGGGGCTCTGCCCCGGGCCCCGGAAAGAGACACACCTCTTTCGTCCCCTCAAATGAGTTTCCAAAGGGCGACTGCCCTTTGCCAGCGTGCGGGGCGGCGCCCCGTTACACTCAGGTTAAGCGCTGGGAGAATACGCTACAGGCGTCAGGATGGCGTTTCGCATCGTCCCGAGCAGGGGGAGAATGCCCTTCGGGGGCCATGCGCCGGACGCAACAGCTTCCTTGCGTTTCCGGGCACGCTCGGCGAGATCGCCATACGGCCAGAAATGAGCGAGACGTGCAGGACCGCCACCGGACATCATGACAGCATAGGCGGGGGAAATGGCAGCGCGTGCTGGAATAGAGGCTTCCATCAACGCTGCGACATCCGCCTCGCAACCGGGAAGAATGTCGTAGATGCGCGATTCGTAAACGCCGCCATACGTACCGGGAGCCGGTTTGGTATCGGCGATCAGAGCCCAGCTCTGGCGATCGATACGCTCGACACCGGTTTCGCTGCCTGGCCACACTAGATCGGCGGGGGCGGGGCTGAACATCACGACAATTTCGTTGAGATTGCCGAGTTCGGTTGTCCAGCATCCCAGAAAACCCGCGCGCCCGACAAGAAGCGCTTCGAGCGCCGCAACGACATGGGGCACGCTGCCCGAGCGGCAGGTGAGAACAAAGGTTTCAACACAGACCGACATCGGGACTTTCCTTCTCTTTCCGCTTATTTTTTAAGCGAGTCGACGAATTTTTCCAGCCAATGGATCGTGTAGTCGCCCTTCTGGAACTGTGGATCGGCCAGGATCTTGCGATGAAGCGGAATGACCGTCTTGACGCCATCCACCACGCATTCATCCAGCGCGCGCTGCATGCGAGCAATAGCCTCGGCGCGCGTGGGTGCATGAACGATCAGCTTGGCGATCATGCTGTCGTAATAGGGCGGCACGCGATACCCGGCATAGATGGCGCTATCGATACGAACGCCCAGCCCGCCCGGCGCATGGAAAACCTTGATCGTGCCGGGATTCGGCATGAAAGTCTCAGGATCTTCGGCGTTGATACGGCACTCAATGGCATGACCGCTGAAGGTCACGTCCGATTGCTCGTAGCCGAGAGCCTGACCGGCTGCCACGCGGATCTGCTCACGCACCAGATCGACGTCGCAGACCATTTCGGTCACGGGATGTTCGACCTGAAGGCGCGTGTTCATTTCGATGAAGCAGAACTGGCCGTCCTGATACAGGAACTCCAGCGTGCCCGCATTGCGATAGCCCATCTTCTTAAGCGCAGACGTCGCAGTTTCGCCAATGGCATCACGCTCTTCTGCGGTCAGCACAGGCGACCCGGCTTCCTCGAGCAGTTTCTGGTGGCGACGCTGAAGCGAGCAGTCGCGCTCACCGAAATGCACGACATTGCCATGCGTATCGGCCATGATCTGAAGCTCGATATGGCGGGGCTTGTCGAGATATTTCTCGAGATAGACCTCGTCATTGCCAAAGGCCGCACGGGCTTCGGTACGCGCTACCGACCAGGCTTCTTCGATCTCGTCTTCGCTCTGCGCCACCTTCATGCCGCGACCGCCGCCACCGGCAGCAGCCTTGATCAGGACAGGATAGCCGACCTTAGCCGCCACTTCGCGGGCAGCAGCGAGGTCGCGCAGGGCGCCATCGGAACCCGGCACAAGCGGCACGCCAAGCTCGCGCATGGTCGTCTTGGCCATGATCTTGTCGCCCATCGTGCGGATATGATGCGCGGTCGGACCGATGAACACGAAGCCATGCTCTTCGACCGTTTCGGCAAAATCGGCATTTTCCGACAGGAAGCCGTAACCGGGATGGATGGCCTCAGCGCCGGTGATCGTGGCAGCCGAGAGAATGGCCGCGACGTTCAGATAGGATTCACGCGAGGATGGCGGCCCGATGCAGACCGCCTCATCTGCCAGTCGGACATGCATGGCGTCGGCATCTGCCGTGGAATGCACGGCGACCGTTGCAATGCCCAGTTCACGGCAGGCGCGCAGGATGCGAAGCGCGATTTCGCCGCGATTGGCGATAAGGATCTTGGAAAACATCTGGCCCCAGACTCAGTCAGTGATGCTTATTCAATGATGGCGAGAGCTTCGCCGAATTCGACCGGGTCGCCGCTGGCCACCAGGAAGCGCGTCAGTGTGCCGCTGCGGGGCGCCTTGATTTGATTGAAGGTCTTCATGGCCTCGATCAGCATGATGGTCTGACCGGCGGATACGCTCTGACCCTCCTGCACGAATGGCGGTGCAGCCGGGTCGGGCGTCAGATAGGCGATGCCGACCATCGGGCTGCTGACGGCGCCGGGATGATTGGCAGCGTCGACAGGGGCCGGGGCAACAGCCGCGACGGGCGCCGCAGCGACGGGGGCCGGAGCAGCATGCACGATCTGACCGCCAGCACTACGTACCACGCGAATGCGGTTGTCCTTTTCGGCAACCTCGATTTCGGTCAGACCGGTTTCGGTCAGAATGTCAGCCAATGCCCGGATGGCATCTGCGTCCACGAGCATACGGCTCATCGTTCGTCCTCGTCTTCGATCATGTCATAGAGTGCACGCAATGCCATGGCATAGCCACGCACGCCAAACCCGCAGATTACGCCAATTGCGGCCTGAGAGGTATAGGTGTGATGGCGAAAGGCATCGCGGCGATGGATATTGGAGATATGGACCTCGACCGTCGGCAGTCCTGTCGCGAGCAACGCGTCCAGAAGGGCGATGGAGGTATGGCCATAAGCCGCCGGATTGATCACGATCCCACGCGCCCGCCCCCGGCATTCCTGAATCCAGGAAACGAGTTCGCCTTCGATATTCGTCTGGCGAAAATCGATGGCGACGTCGAGCTGCTCGGCAGCCTGAATACAGACCTGTTCCAGGTCGTCCAGGGTCGCATGGCCGTATATTTCCGGCTGGCGCATACCGAGCATGTTGAGGTTGGGGCCGTTGAGCACGGCAATCATCGGGCGAATCATGAGTGCAGCCCGTAGCACTTTCGCTTGGGGCGTAAAAGCCTTCCTGCTTGCTACAGGCGGAATACGCCTCATTCCTGCCGCGTTTATCGTCTTTTTTGCTTCACAGGAAGCAGATGACGCCCTCATTTCGAGGGCGGAGTTCCAATTAAAATGCTTGGGCACGCATCACGATTTCGCGTTCCGGGCCTACCGTGTTAGGGTCGTCGTTCGCCGTCCCGGCTTGTCGGGGCATTCGATCGTTCGGAGTTACTGAGCAAAAGGCTGTCAGCTGTCGTGAAACCCTCTAAAAGCAGAACGCTCACTTTCAGATCTACGGAACGCCGAAAACTGCGTATCCGGGCCCGAATCGGAGGTTTGGCTCTGCTTTGCACGGCACTTGCGCCGAAGCATGGCGCGCACGCGGCGACCAGAACCGACGTCACCACGGTCACCGGCCCTTCCGCAGAACATGCCCCCTGGGCCTCTTCCGTCAAGATGGCTCTTGCCCGGCGCGCCCATCGCATCGCCCTTGCGAGCCATAACGTATTGGCCTGGTCGGAGCATGGCGTTGCAAGCTGGTACGGCAAACGCCTTGTCGGCCATCGCACAAGCAGCGGCGAAAGGCTCGACAGTCACGCCCTGACAGCGGCGCACCCCACCCTGCCAATGGGGTCGAAGGTGCTGGTGCAGAACGAAGATACGGGTCAGTCTGTCATCGTGACTGTCAACGATCGTGGACCGTTCAACAGCCGCATCATCGATCTGTCGCACGCCGCAGCCGCCGAAATCGGCATGCTCGGAAGCGGCACGGCACATGTGAAACTGGCGCCGATCCCCTCCGACACGAAGATCGCGGAAGACCAGCCGCTCGAAGTGGCCGAAGCCGAGGCCGAGGACACCAACGAGCAGGCTCTCGATGCGGTCACGCCGGTTGTCACGCCCCATGCCAGCAAGGCCCCGGCCGCACGTCACTCGCGACGCCACAAGTAAGATGCCGCAATGCCTCTCCTGAGAGAGGCCAGCCTGCTGTTCTTCCATCGAAAAAGGCGTGGACCTCTAGGATCCACGCCTTTTTCGCATTCCCCACGCAATGTTTATTTCAAGCCGCCCTGGCTCAGACCTCAGAGGTGGCGGCTTCCGTTGGCTCGGACGTCGCCTGAACACGGGTGAGACCCGGTACCTTTGGATTGAACCCCTTCATACGGTCCTCGAGACCCGCATTCAGCTCTGCACCGAAAAGCACGACATAGGTGCCGACGAAGAACCACATCATAATGGCCGCAACCGCTCCCAGCGGCCCATAAGTCGAGCCATAGCTCGCAAAATGACTGACGTAATAAGAGAAAGCCAACGACGTCAGCACCCAGAGCAAGGTCGAGACCAGCGAGCCCGGCACGATCCAGCGCCAATCGGGCTTGTCGCGGCAGGGGCCGTAGCGAAACAGCAGCGTGACCGCGATGAACACAAAGAGCAGCATCAGGGCGGGTGCGCCGAAATGCACGATATAGCGTGTGCTGTAGCTCATCAGATAATCGGTGAGATACAGAATTTCGGGCGGTAGATTGCGCAAACCGAAGCGATTGAGCAGGTCAGGCAGATAATCCACCAGCGCCGGAAAGGCGACCATGAGCGCCAGTGTGAGACACGCACCGAGCACCGCGCCGAACGTCACACCGAGCGCCAGAAACTGGAAACGGAAAAAACCGCGCGTCTCCAGCACGTCATAGGCAAGGTTCAACGCCGAAAGCACCGATTTGGTGCTGGCCGAAGCTGACCAGAGCGCAATCGAAATGGAGAAAATCAGTCCCATCGTCAGAGAGGCATGCGGTTGACCGATCAGCGTATGGATCTGCGAGGCGATGAGCTCGAAAGCCGTCGGGGGCAACAGACTACGCAGCACATTGAGTTGCGGCTCGACAGTCTGCAAATCGAAAACGAGCCCGTAGACCGAGATCAGCGATGTGATGGCCGGAAAGAGCGAGAGCGTCGCGTAAAACGCGCAGCCTGCGGCCGAGAGGCTTGTCTGGCTGGAGCCGAGATTGCTCAGAGTCTGGCGCAAAACCAGCTTCCACCCGCCAAACGGCATATGGATGGGGCTTTTCGCTCCTGTTCCCGGCGCTTCGCGACCGAGCGCCTCGACGGCCTCACCCTCCGATGCGGCGGACTCCACATCGGCATGCGCAGCGTGGTCGCCAGAGACTTTCCGCGCTTCGACCGCGCCGCCCGATTCTGCCGCTTCCTGTGACATCTGGCTTCGTGGGGTGGGGGTTTCGTCCACGCAGTATTCCTTCCTCTGATTGGCTCGATCCCTGCCCCGCAATGCATCTCTGCTGCACCCCGGAACGCACGATCTGTCTGCGCCCCCTCTATAGTTACGCAAGGCGCATGATACCAGCATGACGCGGTGGCAACGGAAACGTTGCACCGCGTTTCGCGTTACGGCGGCGTGACCATGCATCCAGTGCAGAAAAAAGAATTGGGGTCCATTTTTTAGTTGCATGAGGGGGGGATTGGTCCCATATGCGCCCCACGCAGCAACGCACGTGCCACTGGCCCTCTGTAGGTTACGCAACGACGTCAAGCGTTCTGGCAATCGGGCTGATCCTGCTCCCTCTGGAGCAACCAGCCTCGTCCTGATCGCCGGTCCGTTCGACCGTTTCGCAACAGTTCCGCCCGTAGCGATTCGGGCGGATTTCGGGAGGAGTGACTCATGACTCCGAAAATCGTCCGCTATCTTGCCGAGCAGCAGCCGGCTACTCCTTGCCTGGTCGTTGATGTCGACCATGTCGAAGCGCGTTATCACGCCCTGCGTGACGCGCTTCCGCTGGCGCATATCTATTATGCCGTGAAAGCCAATCCGGCAGCGCCCATTCTTGAGCGTCTGGTGCGCCTCGGCTCTTCATTCGATGCCGCCTCCATTGGTGAAATTCATCAATGCATGGCTGCCGGTGCGCAGGCCAGCCAGATCTCTTTCGGCAATACGGTCAAAAAGGTCTCTTCGATTCGCGAAGCCTTCGGTCTGGGCGTCGATCTCTTTGTGTTCGACAGCGAAGAAGAGCTGGCCAAGCTTGCAGAGCACGCACCCGGTTCGCGCGTCTTCTGCCGCCTCGCGGTAGAGAATGAGGGCGCCGACTGGCCGCTGTCGCGCAAATTCGGCACGACCATTGCCCACGCGAAAGACCTGCTGCTTCAGGCGGTCGATCTCGGGCTGGAGCCTTATGGCCTGTCCTTCCATGTCGGCAGCCAACAGACCAGCACGGCCGCTTATGAAGCGGCCATTGCCAAGGTCGCCATGCTGTTCACCGATCTCTCGGCGGCTGGTATCGACCTGAAAATGGTCAATCTCGGCGGCGGGTTCCCGGTGCGTTATCGCGACGACATTCCCGAGATCGAACAGTTCGGCCTCGCCATCGGTCGTGCCATGACCGAGCATTTCGGCAATGCCCTGCCACAGATGTTGATCGAACCGGGCCGCTTCATGGTGGCTGAGGCCGGTGTGGTATCGACCGAAGTCGTGCTCGTCAGCCGTCGTGGTGGCAAGGAAAGCGACCCGCGTTGGGTCTATCTCGATATCGGTCGTTTTGGCGGCCTGGCGGAGACCGAGGGCGAGGCGATCCGTTATCGTTTCCGCACGCCGCATGACGGCCTGCCCACGGGTGAGACCGTCGTCGCCGGTCCGAGCTGCGATGGTGTGGACATCATGTATGAAAAAAACCGCGTTCAGCTGCCTCATGCGCTGAATTCCGGTGACCGCATCGAGTTGCTGACCACCGGTGCTTACGTTACCACCTATTGCTCGACCGGATTCAATGGCTTTGCCCCGCTGAGCGAGCATTACATCTAGGCCCGAGAGGGCTGCCTCTTCCCGAGGCATTGCGAACAGAACCCAAAGGCGCCCTCTACCGGAGCATTCCGGCGTGCGGCGCCTTTGCTGTTTCTGGCGCGTAGACAGCTCGCGCATGGTTCGCCCGAGGCACGAAGCAGAATTTCCCTCACCATGAGGGATATCCTATTTACCGGTTTCCTCTCCCTGTTTCTGTCGGTTGTCTCATGAAGCGTCGTGATTTCCTGCTCTCCAGCCTCGTGACTGGTCTCGTTCTTTCGGAAAAGGCGAAGGCCTCACCGGGCCGGAACGCTGAGGGTCATGTCGGGCAGACAAACAGTCTGATCGACGTTGAGGGGCTGACGGTCGGGCAGGCCCAGAGTGCCGACATACGCACCGGGGTGACGGTCATTCTGCCTGATAGCCCAGCCCCTTGTGCGGTCGACGTGCGCGGCGGCGGACCCGGCACACGCGAGACCGATGCCTTGAGTAGCTGGAATCTGGTGCATCGAATCGACGCGCTCACCCTCTCTGGCGGTTCGGTTTACGGGCTGGCTGCAGCCGATGGGGTGGCTGCATGGCTCGGCGCAAAGGGACGCGGTTTTGCCATGCGCCGGGTTGACGGCGTACCCGTCTCACCGATCGTCCCTGCTGCCATTCTTTATGACCTCGATAATGGCGGCGATAAATTATGGGGTGAGACCCCCCCCTATCGCGCCCTCGGTATAGAGGCAGTAAGCCATGCCGGGCGAAGCGTGACACTGGGGACGGTCGGCGCGGGTTATGGCGCCATGGCCGGTCGGCTCAAGGGCGGTATCGGCACGGCTTCCTGGGTGAGCCACGACGGCTATACGATCGGCGCCATCGTGGCGACCAATAGTCTGGGTTCTGTCACCTTGCCGCACGAAAAACATTTCTGGGCGGCCCCTTTTGAACAGGGGAACGAATTCGGCGGTCTCGGCGTATCGTCCTCCCGAATCGAGCCGGAAGACTGGAGCGGCACCAAGCTCGACCCCAAGCCGCGGGCGAATACCACTTTGGCCTGCATCGCGACCGACGCTGCCCTCACGCAGGATGAACTCAAGCGCATCGCTATGATGGCGCAGGACGGGCTTGCTCGCGCCATTCATCCCGTTCATTCGCCCTTTGACGGCGATACGATCTTTGCGCTCGCGACAGGTCTCAGGAAAGTGCCCGAAGAAGGGCGCGCCCTGCTTGTTGCGCGACTTGGCAGCATCGCCGCCGATGTACTCGCCCGCGCCGTTGCGCGCGGCGTCTATAGCGCGACCCAGCCTCCCGGCATGAAATCCACTTTGTGGTCGACCCTGCCCGGCTGATCCTGAAGCAGTCGAGGCATTGTCGGACACCGCAGGGTTTTCAGTCAGCGGACGAGATCGCCGTTCGATCCAGCCCATAAAAGGCGACAGATGCGTCGGAAAAAATCGACTCTGCCCGGTCTCGGGCAAAGTGGGAGACGCTATTCCGGGCAAAATCAAGCGTGTCGCCATAGGTCTTGCCGGTGAGAAGACAGACCGGCCAGTCACTGCCCCATAGGAGGCGTTCGGGGAAGAGAGTCAGGAGCGTCTCGACGAATGGTGCCAATAACATCTCGTCACCCCCCGAAGGCAGTTCCGTTTGAAGCCCGGAGAATTTGCAGGCCACGCCCAGATCGGAAAGCCGGGCCATCGCGTCGCGCCAGAAGCTGAACCCGCCCCCCGTCATGTCGGGCTTTGCCCCATGATCGATCACCAGCGGCAATTCCGGCCATGCGCGACGAAAACGGCACAGCATGTCGAGATGTCTCGGGCGTATGAGCGCGTCAAGGCGTAGCCCGTGACGACACAGGGCTTTAAGGGCGGGACGCAGTTCTGGCGAGAGAAGCCAGTCTTCATCCTCCATATCCTGCAGCATGGGGCGCACCCCTTTGAGTCCCGGTTGCCCGGCCAGCCATGCGATGCGTTCAGGCGCCTCCGTATGGGTCAGATCAATCCAGCCAACTACCCCGGCGATCGTCGGATGGCGCGCCGCCAGAGAAAGCATCCAGAGCGTTTCGCGCCAGTCTTCCTGAGCCTGTACCAGCACGCTGCGCGTAACACCCGCCGAATGTGCCACAGCCGCCCAATCCTGCATGCCATAATCGCAGTATAGTCCCCCAAGCTCGGCATCGGGCCAGCTATGAAAGGGATTAGACAGAGACCAGACATGCTGATGCGCATCGACGATGTCGATCGCAGACAGGAGAGGACTGAACCCGCTCCTGCTTGCCACCGCAATCGTGCTCATGCGGCGGTCCACCCCCCATCGATCACGTGTACGCTGCCGGTAGTATAGGCTGAGGCGTCACTCGCCAGATAAAGCGCCAGCTCTGCGATCTCTCCCGCCGTGCCAATACGTCCCATCGGCTGACGGGCGATAAAGGCGGCGCGTGCCGTCTTTGCATCGCCTGTCGCTGCCAGCCTCTCGTCAAGCGAGGGCGATTGCACGGTACCAGGACAAATGACATTGCAGCGTATTCCGCACGTCACATAATCCACGGCTATGGATTTGCTCAGCCCGATTACGGCAGCCTTGGACGCACCATAGGCAAAACGGTTGGGCACGCCGATAACGGAACTCGCCACCGAGGCCATGTTGATGATCGACCCGCCTTTATCGAGCATATTGGGCAACACGGCGCGAATAACATCGACCATGGCATGGACATTGAGCGCGAAGGAGAGACGATACCCCTCTGCGCTCGTATCGAGCACCGTGCCCGAATCCACATAGCCCGCGCAGTTGAACAAGATATCGACCGGACCGATCACGCCCAAAGTCGCGGCGATCTCCTCAGGGCGCAACAGATCGAGGACGACCGGCTTGCACGCAGCGAGAGAGCCCAGCGCTGCGCCGTTCCTGTCAACCGCCAGGACCTCAGCCCCCTCACTGGCAAACAGCTCTGCCGCTGCACGGCCAATGCCCTGCCCCGCCCCGGTGACGATGGCGCGCTTTCCGGCAAGGCGGCTCATGACCCATAGGCCCGGCAGGTCTGGGTCTGGCGCCCAAGCGACACGTCCGCATCGCTCTCGATCCCAAGCTCCATCCGGTCACCCGGTTTGAGATAGACAGGCGGCTGAAATCCGAGCCCCACCCCGGCAGGCGTACCGGTTGAAATGATATCGCCAGGACAAAGCGTCATGAAGCGGCTGATATAGCTGACCAGAAAAGCAACATCGAACACCATGTTTCTCGTGTGGCCGTTCTGATGCCGCGTACCGTTGACCTCCAGCCAGAGCGAGAGAGCCTGTGGGTCGGGTATTTCGTCAGAGGTGACCAGCCAGGGGCCAACAGGGCCGAACGTGTCGCAGCTCTTGCCCTTGACCCATTGCCCGCCCTGTTCAAGCTGGAAGGCGCGTTCGGACAGGTCGTTGATCACCATATAACCCGCCACATGGTCGAGCGCGGTCTCGACCGACACATGACGCGCTGTCTGGCCGATCACCACCCCAAGCTCGACTTCCCAATCGGTTTTCTGCGAGCCGAGCGGGATGATGATTGCGTCGTTCGGACCGCACAGCGCGCTCGTCGCCTTCATGAACAGAACCGGCTCATCAGGCAGCGCAATACCGGATTCCTCGGCATGATCGCGATAATTAAGCCCCACACAGATGAACTTCCCTACACCCGATACGGCAGCCCCGATACGCGTTCCTTCAGGAATAAGAGGCAGGGAAGCAGGATCGAGCCCGGCGAGACGGGCGACGAGCCCGCTCGCCAAAGCCTCACCCGAGATGTCTGGAACGACCGAAGAGAGATCGCGTGCGCGCCCCTTGCTGTCGATGAGAGCAGGTTTTTCCTGCCCGATGGGGCCTAGTCTGGCGAGTTTCATGAAAATCTCCCTAAGTCAGAGGGTGAGGCCGTGAGACGGTCTGACCTCGAGTTTCCTGATAAACAGGCTGAAGGACAGCACCACGGCGAAGCACAGGCACGGCACAAGCATGGCGAGGCGTATGCCGAGAAGATCGGAGACATGCCCCATAAGCCCGGTCAGGAACGCACCGCCGATAATGGCCATGATAATGAGCGATGCCCCCAGACGGCGCTCCCGGCCCAGACCTTCGACCCCAAGCGCAAAGATCGTCGGAAACTGGATTGAGAGGAAAAAGCTTGCCGCAACCAGGCAATACAACCCGGCCTCGCCCGGGAGAACAGAGGCGCCGAAGACGAGCAGCAGACTGAGCGCCGAGAAGACCGTCAGCATCGTGTTGGGCCTGATGCGTGTCATGAGCGAGGTGCCACAGAAGCGCCCGAACGCAAACAGAACGAGGCTGATCAGCAAGGCATTGGCGCCCGCAGCCTCATTCATATGCGCATTCTCTTCGGCATAGCGGATTGTATAGCTCCACACGCCAATCTGCGCGCCGACATAGAAAAACTGGGCAATCACGGCAAAACGCAGCCTTGCACGCCGGAACAGTCCCCAGAGATGTCCCATTTCAGGGCCGTCTTCCGTATGATGCTGACCTTGCGGAAAACGGATAAAGGCCGCCAGTATGGCCAGCACCAGCACGACGAGACCAAGGGCGATATAAGGGCCGCGCACCGACAGGATCTCCTGACGATAGAACAGCGCCTTGGCGGACTCGGTCAGGTTGGTGTCGGTCGGGTCGAGCGTCTTGCCCGAGAGAATGAAGTATTTTCCAACCAGAATGCCGAAGAGCGTCCCGATAGGATTGGCCACCTGCGCCCAGTTGAGACGCCGCGCGGCCCCGGCAGGATCACCGATCTCGGTCATGAGCGGATTGGCCGCCGTCTCCAGAAAGGCCAATCCCCCTGCGATGATGAACAGGGCGACGAGGAAAAACTCGTATTTCCCGAATTCTGCGGCGGGATAAAACAGGAGCGCGCCGACGCCGTAGCACCCTAGCCCCGTCATGATGGCGCTCTTGTAACCACGCCCCTGCATGAGCAGCGCAGCAGGCAGGGAAAACAGGAAATAGCCGAAATAGAAAACCTGCTGCACGAAGCTCGTGCCGAAATCCGACAGGGCAAAGGCTTTCTTGAATTGCGCGATCAGGATGTCGTTGAGGTTATTGGCCATACCCCAGAGGAAAAACAGCAGCACCACGAAGGCGATGGCAACGCGATAGGCGCTCTGGCGGGCTGGAGTCTGACTCGTCTGAGCCTGGTCGGTTTGCGGCTTGATCGTCATGGAGAAGGGTCCTTCTCACTGGCTCGGATTGCCGGAACTCAATCGATCGCCCGATCGAGATGCACATAGCCACCATCCACAAACAGGAACTGGCCGGTCGTATGCGCGGCGCGCTCCGAGAGCAGGAACGCGACCGTATCCGCAATTTCCTGAGGCTCGGTGAAGCGCTTGCCAAGCGGGATGCGCGCCTCGATTTCCTTTTTTCGGGCCTGGGGGTCGTCACAAGTCGCCAGCCAGTTCTCGTAGAGAGGGGTCATGACCTCAGCCGGAATAACCGCATTCACGCGGATGCCGTCCTTGCGCAGTGCGACGGCCCATTCACGCGTCAGCGCCAACTGCGCGCCTTTGGCGGCCACATAACCACTGGTGTTGCCTTGCCCCGTCACCGCGGTTTTGGAGGAGATATTCACAATAGCCCCATGCGTCGCCCTGAGCGCGGGCAGAGCGTGATGCGCCATGGAGAAATAATGCCCCAGATTATTCTGAACAGAGCGCAGGAACTCCGCGGTGCTGGCCTCCAGCCCCACGCTGTCATTGGCGCCGGCATTATTGACGAGCCCGTGGATTGCTCCGCATTCACTCAGCACATGCGCTACGGCATCACGGCAGGCATTATCGTCACGCAATTCACAGGGGACGTAGAGATAACGCCCCCCCATTGCGTCAAGTGTGTCTTTCAACGCGACGCTGGGAGGGCGCCGGGCGATGATTGCGACACACGCTCCCTCCTTGGCGAGAGAATGGGTGATGGCCCCGCCAATACCTTGCCCACCGCCCGTAACGAGGACCGTCTTGCCCAGCATTTCGAGATTCATGGCTTCGCCCCCCGGCCGAAGACAGAAGCATCAAATTCATGCGCCGTAAGACTCTCCGCATGCATCTGGATGGAATATCCGGGCGTCATAGGGGCGACATAGGCCCCGTCACGCACCACGCAAGGCGAGACGAAATGCTCATGCAGATGGTCGACGAACTCGGCCACCCTTCCCTCAGTCGTGCCTGAAAAACAGAGATAATCGACCATCGCCAGATGCTGCACATATTCGCATAACCCCACCCCACCCGCATGCGGACAGACAGGCAGATCGAATTTGGCAGCCAGAAGCAGGATGGCGAGAACCTCGTTCACCCCGCCCACACGACAGGCATCAATCTGAACGACGTCGATCGCTCCGGCTTCCATGAACTGCTTGAACAGGATGCGGTTCTGGCACATCTCCCCCGTTGCGACTGCGATATTATCCAGTCCGCGCCTTATCTTGGCGTGGCCCAGAATATCGTCCGGGCTTGTCGGCTCTTCGATAAACCAGGGCTTGGCAAAGGCCAGTTGCTTCATCCAGGCGATGGCCTCGTCCACCTCCCAGACCTGATTGGCATCGAGCATCAGCCTGCGCTCGGGGCCGATCACCTCACGCGCGATGGTGACGCGCCTGATATCGTCCTTCAGATCACGCCCTACCTTGAGCTTGATATGAGAAAATCCTTCGGCCATCGCCTGCGCGCAAAGCGTTCTCAGTCTGTCATCGTCATAGCCCAGCCATCCGGCGGAGGTGGTGTAACAGGGATAGCCGCTCTGCATCAGCCGAGTGCGACGCGCCTCTTTTCCTTCGGCCCTGCCCCGAAGCAGGGCAAGCGCTTCTTCTCGCGTCACCACGTCGGTGAGGTAACGGAAATCGAGCGTCGTCAGGAGTTGCTCCGGGGTCATATCTGCGATCAAAGCCCAGAGCGGCTTGCCTTCGTCGCGCGCCCAAAGGTCCCATACGGCGTTGACCACCGCCCCTGTGGCCAGATGCATGACCCCCTTGTCCGGCCCCACCCAGCGCAACTGGCTGTCTGAGGTGACGTGACGCCAGAAGGCGGCGGCATCGCTTTTGATTGCCTCCAGATCGAGCCCGATCACCAGAGGCGCCAGCGCCCTGATGGCAGCGCAGCACAGATCATTGCCCCGCCCGATTGTGAAGGTGAGCCCATAGCCCACAATATCGGGCCGGTCCGTACCCAGCGTGACATAGGCGGCAGAGTAATCGGGATCGGGATTCATGGCATCCGACCCGTGCAGCCCTGCCGATGTCGGAAAACGAATATCTCTGACGGTGAGTGAGGTAATTCTGGTCACATCGAACTCCACAAAAGCCGCTATGACGACTCGCTGTTATTCTTTGTTGATTGTCTCATTATCATTGTTATATTCATGTTATATAACACATAATCGAGAGCAACCTGCCCGGGGAGACAAGATATGCCCTTCGAACGTCGCTGCTTTGCGCTGGACCTGGTGGCGGATTCCGACCTGATTGCCGAGTATGAGGCGCGACATCACCCCGGCGCGGTCTGGCCGGAAATTCTGGTCGATATGCGTGATCGTGGCATTGCAGCCATGGAGATCTGGCGCTGTGCGGACCGGCTTTTCATGATTGCCGAAATCGAGACCGACCAGCCGGCACAAACAGCCGTTCCCGCCATCGTGGAGCGATGGGAGGCAGAAATGGACCGCTATCAGCGCCGCCTGCCCGGTACACCAGCGGACGTGAAATGGCGCGCAATGACGCGTATTTTTGACCTGGCCGACCAGCCTGCTCAACGACCCGAATAAACCTGACGAAAATCCGAAGCGTCGCTAGCCGCGTTAACAACAGCGATCACATCCGGGTCAGGGGGGCTCGCACACCATTTTGGCGTGTGTTTCACTCCCTGCTCAGAATGTCAGAATAACTGGCACGAATGCGTGCATAAACCTGCCGGGAGACCATTCATGAACAAGTCGCTTTCCGTTGCCCTGTCAGGTCAGGATCTGCTCGATCACCCTTTTCTCAACAAGGGATTGGCCTTTTCTCCTGACGAGCGCGATGCGTTCGAGCTTCATGGCCTCCTGCCACGCGCGGTCCAGTCTCTGGATGAGCAGGTCGAGGCGGCCCTGAAATTTCTCGATGCCCTGCCCTCGCCTTTCGCCCGCCATGTGCATCTGCGCGAGTTGCAGGACACGAACGAAACGCTGTTCTACGCACTGCTCACCCGCAAGATCGATACGATGCTGCCGCTGGTCTATACGCCGACCGTAGGCGAAGCCTGTCAGCGTTTTTCGGAAATCTGGCAGCGCCCGCGCGGGATTTTCCTGAGCTATCCCGAGCGCGAGTCGATGGAGGATATCCTCTCGAACCCCGCCTATGACGATGTGCGCGTGATTGTCGTAACCGATGGCGAGCGCATTCTGGGCCTTGGCGATCAAGGTGCAGGCGGCATGGGCATCCCCATTGGCAAGCTCTCACTCTATACCACCTGCGCTGGCATCTCGCCCGACCAGACCCTGCCGATCCTGCTCGACACCGGCACCAATAACGAGGACCTGCTGCAAAACCCGGCTTATATCGGCTGGCGCCATGAGCGTATTCGGGGGGCGGAATACGACGCCTTCATCGAACGCTTCGTGACCGCCGTTCAGACACGCTGGCCGCATGTTGTTCTACATTGGGAAGATTTCAGCGGCGTCAACGCGGCCCCTCTTCTCGAACGCTATCGCGACCGGCTCTGCACCTTCAATGACGACATTCAGGGCACGGCGGCCGTCACCACCGCGGCCATTCTGAGCGCCAATGACGCGCATGACGGCAAGCTAAAAGACGAAACAATCGTCATGCTCGGCGCCGGTTCGGCAGGTGTCGGCATTGCCAATCTGCTGCTCCAGGTCATGCGTGACGAAGGCGCAACGGAGGAAGAAGCGCTGGCGCGCTTCTATATGCTCGACCGCAAGGGCCTGCTGACGGAAAGCCGCAAAGGCAGCAATCCCGGTCAGGAGTTTTTTGCACGCAAGGATTGGGGCGATCGTGGCACCGATCTGGAAACCGTCATTCGGGAGACGAAGGCCAGCATTCTGATTGGCGTGTCGGGCGTCAAGGGACTCTTCACCGAGGCTCTGGTGCGAGAAATGGCCAAGAACTGCAAACGGCCGATTATCTTTCCGCTTTCGAACCCGACCTCGCATTCAGAAGCCACACCCGAAGACATCATGGCCTGGTCGGAGGAACGCGCGCTGGTCAGCACCGGCAGCCCCTTTCCGCCGCTCGATCTGCATGGCCGCACACATCGTGTCGACCAGACGAATAATGCCTATATATTTCCCGGTCTCGGGCTCTGCCTGCTGGCAACCGGTGCCACACGCGTGACGGATGCCATGTTCATGGCTGCGGCACGGGGGCTGGCTTCGCTTTCGCCACTGCGCAGCAATCCGGACGGTAATCTGCTGCCGCCAGTCACGCAAATGCGAAAGGTCGCACTGGCTGTTGCCGAAGCTTCCGCCAGACAGGCGCGTGAAGATGGCGTATGTCCTCATTTCAGTGACGAGGAACTGCATGACCGCATCCAGTCTCTCGTCTGGACGCCCGAATATTGTGTTTATGAGAAGATCTGACATGACAGACACACGGATCGAGAGCGACGGCCTCGGCGAAATCGCCATTCAGGCCGACAAACTCTGGGGCGCGCAAACGCAGCGCTCGCTTCATTATTTCAGCATCGGCCGCGAGTTGATGCCGCGCGAGATGATCGAGGCCTATGCCATCGTCAAGCGCGCCTGTGCGAGTGCCAACCATCAGAGCGGGCGTCTGGCCGAGACGCAATACAAGCTGATCACCACGGTCTGCGATGAGATCCTGGCCGGTCAGCACGCCGACATGTTCCCGCTTCATGTCTGGATGACCGGCTCTGGCACCCAGTTCAACATGAACATCAACGAGGTCATTTCGAACCGCGCCTGCCAGCTCTCTGGCGAGGCTCTGGGCAGCAAGCGCCCGGTTCACCCCAATGACCACGTCAACATGTCGCAATCGTCCAACGACAATTTCCCGACTGCCATGCATGTGGCTGTGGTTCTGGGCAGCCGTCGCAGGCTGATCCCGGCCCTGACCCGTCTGGCGGAGTCAATCGAGGCCAAGGCCGAGGAATGGAAGGACATCGTCAAGATTGGCCGCACGCATATGCAGGATGCCGTGCCGGTCACGCTAGGTCAGGAATTCCACGGCTATGCCGGGATGCTGCGCGAGAACATCGCCCGTATTCAGGAAGCCGAAAAGGGTCTCTACCCCCTCGCCCTTGGCGGCACCGCGCTTGGCACCGGCATCAATACCGATGCCCCCTTTGCCGGTCGCGCCTGCGCCGAAATCGCTCGTCTGAGCGACGCGGCCTTCATCAGCGGCGAGAATAAATTTGCCCTGCAAGGCGCGCATGATGCGCTCGTGCATTTTTCGGGCGCACTGCGCACCACGGCAGGCGCGCTTTACAAGATCGCGAACGATATCCGCCTGCTCTCCTGCGGCCCGCGCGCCGGTTTTGCCGAACTGCACCTGCCCGAAAACGAGCCCGGTTCGTCCATTATGCCCGGCAAGGTCAACCCGACCCAAGCCGAAGCTCTGGCCATGCTGGCCGTGCAGGTCATGTCCAATGACGTGGCAGTGGGCTTCGGTGGTGCCGGTGGTCTGCTGGAAATGAACGTCTACAAGCCGCTCATCATCCAGAACATCATGCAGAGCATCACCTTGCTGCATGACGGCAGCGAGAATTTCCGCACCTTCCTGATTGAAGGCACCAAGCCGAACCTCGCCCGCATCGAGCGCTATGTGGCTGAGTCCGTGATGCTGGTGACGGCCCTCGCCCCGACCATCGGCTACGACACGGCCTCAAAGGTCGCGCATCACGCCATGGACCATGACTGCACGCTGAAAGAGGCCGCTCTGGCTCTGAATGCGGTCAGCGAAGCCGATTTCGACCGTCTGGTTGACCCGCGCACCATGCTGGCACCGAACTTGAAGGGGAAGTAAGGGAAAGCGGGGCTCTGCCCCGCCCCCGGAAAGGGGCGTAAACCCCTTTCATCCCGATATATCGTCACAGCCCTAAGTCTGCTTTTTTTTGGGGGGGGAGCGGAATGTCTGCTGACGAGAATGCGGGGATTGCCTAGTTTGACGGTAATCACATAATATCTATCTTTATTAGGTTTAAGGAGAATTAATTGGCAAGAAAAAATATAACTTAATTTTTTTGCTGATGAAATGGATATGTCAAATAATGCCTCTTAATATTGAAAACAAAATATCAAATGTAGAAGAAAAACTTCTTTCGAAATCTCTTGAAACATTATTGGAGGACTTTGGAAAAGGAAACGCCACTCCTGGGTCGGGAAGCGCCGCCGCACTTATGGCTCTCCTTGCTTCTAGCACTATCTGTGCCCTCGCAAAATTGACTGATGGAAAGAGGAAAGACCCAGAAAAAAAGGAAGAACTTCAGGCCATATCTAAGGATTTGGAAGAAAAAATATCACCTAATCTCAAAATTCTTTTTGAACGTGACACTGAAGTATTTCAGCGTTCAATAGCCGCACGCGAAAAACGAGATGATTTGAAAAAAGAACTGAAAAAATTAGAAAATAATTCTGGGAAAAATGAATTTGTAGAGCAAAAAAAACACTTAATAAATGAGCAACAAAATATAGCTAATGAAACATTGGAAGTAGCAAATAACATATTATTTGAAATTGTTTCTTATTCCGTAAGAGTGTTTGATCATGGCTGTAGGCTGTGGTCGATTGGCCTTACGTACGCAAAGGGAGATGCTGGAGCTGGCATTAATAGCTCTCTTTCCGCTGTCTCTACATGCTTGCTAGTTGCGCACGTCAACGTACAAACTGCAGCAAAAGATAAGCTGGCTTGGGTTCGTGACGCAAAAATGAAATGTGATACCATTCAAGAATTATTGAGCGATATGCAAGAACGCGCTCAAATAGTTATTCAAGACTCAAGGAAAGAAACAATGGAAAAAATTATTGTTTCACCCAGAATCTAAATTTATTATTCAATATTCTTGAAAATATCAATCGAGCAAAAAGAATATTGGATGCCGCATATAAGTAAATTTTGTGCGTTTTTCGATAGATTATCTTATAAAGGGTGAGCGCCAATGCTGAGCGATCTTGGACTTGAGGAGCGCTGGACCGATAGCGAGAGCGTCTCGATACTCGTTGGTCCCAACGGATCGGGTAAAAGTTCGTTCCTGCGCGATCTTGTCAACAGGTATCGCCACGAGCGCGAGATCGTTGTCGTCTGCAACACGCCACACGATCGGTTTGCACGTCTGGCAGGCATTCGGCGCATCTCGATCGGCAAGACGGATGGATCGCCGAGAGTTGTCGTCAAGAACTCGGTTGCGCAGGCGCTGAGCGGCTCTGGCGAAGACTTCCATCGGATCAGCTCGACGCTGGAATACTGTGGTTATCACGCGCGGTTCGGCTTCTCGATTGACCGTACTCGCAGCTACGAAAAACCCTCTCTGGCGGAGTTGCTAGACCGGTCTCCACCGAGGCTGCGCCGCGATTACAGCGTTACAACGGAAGATCTCGAACTCGCTATCTCCTTCTTGCAACGGCACGAGCCAGGCGAAAGAATCTGGATCGACGCAAATGACTCGGTGTACGACTTCAGTCGCTCCCGCGAGTTCGTCTCGGTGCTTAAGCTGGAATCCCGTCTCCGCGCCTTGGGCGTAATTCGTGGCATCCGCGTCTTTCTTGTGCGTGGGGATGGTAAGAGCATCGAAATGCAGCACGCGAGCTCCGGTCAGCTCGCGCTGATCTCGTCGCTGCTCTTCGTAATCACCAATGCGAGGCGCAATGCCCTTATCATCCTCGACGAGCCGGAGAATAGCCTCCACCCGAACTGGCAGCGCGAATACGTCGACAAACTCCTTGCTGCGCTCAGCTACCGTAACGCCACGGTAATCATGGCCACACATGCTCCGCTCGTAGTTAGCGGCGCGATCACGAGCAGCCCGAACATCGTGTCCGTTTTCGGCATGTCAAAAGGCGAAGCAAAGCGGCTGCCTATCGAGGCAGACATATCTCCCGCCAGCATCGAGGAGATCCTCTGGCAGGCGTTCGAGGTGGTGACCCCCGCAAACCATTTCGTTAGCGAGATTATTGTCGATGCTATCTCGGCCTTCGAGCAGGGCAAGAAAGACAAAGCGGAAATCCTTTCCATGATCGGGCACATGAAGGCGGAGAGCTTCGACGAGCGTCAGCAGGTTTTCTTCGAGGCGGTTGAAGAACTCGTCGAGAAGGTCGAAGGCGTCCGGGGGCGCTGAGTGATGACCGACAAATATCTGCCCGCGCTGTCGGAGTTCGAACTTACGGATGACGAGCAGGCCGCAGTGGACGCAGCTCTACTGGAGAGTGACCCGTGGGATTGGTCGCCAAAGGGGACGCAGGGAGCCTTCTTGGCAGCGATAAAGGTCAAGATCCGGCAGTATCATCTTCAGCGTCACGAGGGGAGCTGCTGCTACTGCCGCCGGAGCCTCAAGGGCGAGTTCAACCTCGTCATCGACCGGGAGCACGTTCTGCCCAAGTC
This sequence comes from Asaia sp. BMEF1, assembly GCF_051628905.1. Taxonomy (GTDB): domain Bacteria; phylum Pseudomonadota; class Alphaproteobacteria; order Acetobacterales; family Acetobacteraceae; genus Asaia. The sequence continues at coordinate 1,098,100 of NZ_CP157575.1, forward strand.
GGTTCCCGACTATCGGCCGCTGACTTATACGATGTGGAACCTTGCCGTCGCCTGCAAGCGCTGCAACATGAAGTACAAGGGGGTGAAGACTGACTTCGTCGTCTTCCCGGGCGTGCCGGCCGAATACGAGAGCGAGGCCAACTACCGCATCATCCATCCCAACTTCGATCTCTATGAAGAGCACCTCGATCGGTCAGCCGTGGCGAAGGGAATGAAGCAGATCGTGAAATACACCGTTGTGGGAGGCAGCCCCAAAGGCGACTACACCTACACCTATTTCAACCTTCGAGAGTTGGAGATTCGTAGCTTTGACGCCCTTCAGACTGGTCAGGCTGAGCCCGATCTCGGGGAGATGGCGATGAAAGTTCAACTGCTTGCGAAGGCGGGTGGGCAGTAGGTTTCGCTCGCTAACAGATCCAGCGGCGTCACTCCGGCGAAAGCTCCCGCTTCGCGGAGTGACGCATACGCCGAATTGTCCTTACGAAGCTCAGTTGCCTAGCGTCACCGGACAATGATCCGAGTGATGCTTGCCACCGAGTGCGCATTGAATATCTTCGAACCCCGCCATCGCCTCGCCGGCCCGCTTGTCGAAGATGATGTGGTCGATGAATATCGTGAAGCAAGGATTGCAACGCTGCGCCCCCTTTAGTCGACGAGGCTCAGGCCGGCATTGTCGGTAAGCCACTGTTCCACATCGTCCGCGTTATAGGCACGAACGTCATTCCACGTGCCGTCCGCGATCAACTGCCGGAATGCCGGCAGTCGGTATCCGGCTCAAAATGGCAACAGGAGTTTGTGCTGGTCATGTCCGCTATGCGAAAAACGGTATGGGTAGCTGTAAGTCCGAGATGAGGCGAAAGCTGCCGTCCGATGGACAAACTCCAAAGCGGGCTTCCAGAAGGCGAAGGCCCTCTAGTGGGTTTTCAGGGCGACGCCATGATGCTTCTTCCCCCTCATCGCCCCTCCCTCTTCCGAGCTTGTTATGCTGCTCCAACCTCGAAAGGACTTTGCATGTCACGCAAGACTCTTGGTGCGGCGTTACTGACTTCGGCCTGCTTCACCCTGCCCCTTTTCCCAAGTCGCCCAAGCGGCTGACCCTGCCAAGAGCGAGGCGCCGAAGGAGGTATTAGCGGCGCTGCGGCCAGCAGATTCCGTCATCAATCATCGTCTGGCCGCAGGCAGGCAGAGCATTACCTATATCAAGGGTGGGGCGAATGCCCAGACGCCCCAGTGTCGTTCCTCTTCAATGGTTTGGTTCTGTCAGTTAATTACCTCTGAGCCCTAGTCTGAATGCTGCGCGCTTTTCTCAAGTGCTCAAGCGATTTTCAAAAGCATTCTGCTCGTCATACAGACGCTCTGGAACGCGCGCGCCCAAACCAGCCAGATAATCCCTGTTCGCTTCTGCCTCCTTCCGCCACGCTTCACGATCAATCGTCATGAGCGGGGCCAGTTCGTCTTCCTGCATGGCCAGACCATCCAGATCGAGGCTGCCTTTTGCGGGTACATTGCCAATCGGCGTGGCGACCGCCTCCGCCGTCCCTTCCAGCCTCTCGACAATCCATTTCAGCACACGGATATTGTCGCCAAAGCCCGGCCAGATGAACTGGCCGTTTTCATCGGTTCTGAACCAATTGACCATGAAGAAACGCGGCATATGGGCTTTATCGACCCGCTCGGTCTGCGCGAAGCTCAGCCAATGGGCGAAATAATCGCCCATGTTGTATCCACAGAACGGATTCATAGCGAACGGGTCACGGCGCAGGCTTCCGAGATCGTGTTCAGAGGCGGCTGTGCTTTCCGAGGCGAGGGTCGCACCCATATACACGCCATGTTCCCAACTGAAGGCTTCAGTCACCAGTGGCACGGCACTCGCCCGGCGTCCGCCCACCAGAATGGCTGACAATCTGACGCCTTCGGGGCGGCACCATTCCTCGGCGAGGGACGGGCATTGCTCGATGGGGGCGGTGAAGCGGGCATTGGGGTGCATGGCGGGGCCTGAATGCGCGTCCCATGGGCGACCGCGCCAGTCGGTCAGGCCCTGAGGCGGTATATCGGTCATGCCTTTCCACCACACTCTGCCATCTTCGGTCAGGGCGGCGTTGGTGAAAATGCTGTTGGCCCGCATGGTCTGCATGGCATTGCGATTGGTCTTGTCGCTAGTACCGGGGGCCACGCCGAAAAATCCGGTTTCCGGGTTGGAGGCGTAGAAATACCCATCGGCCCCGACGCGCATCCAGCAGATATCGTCACCCAGCGTTTCAACTTTCCATCCCGGCAAGGTGGAATCGAGCATGGCGAGATTTGTCTTGCCGCAGGCACTCGGGAAGGCCCCGGCAACATAATGAATTTTGTTCTCCGGAGATGTGACCTTGAGAATGAGCATATGCTCGGCAAGCCAGCCCTGATCGCGCGCCATGACGGAGGCAATACGCAGCGCAAGGCATTTCTTACCCAAGAGAGCATTGCCGCCATAACCTGAACCGTATGACCAGATCTCACGGCTTTCCGGAAAATGGAGGATCCATTTTTCATCGTTGCACGGCCAGGCTGTATCCGGCTCGCCCTTGCTGCGCGGCGCGCCGACAGAATGGATACAACGGGCAAAAAACTCGTTCTCACCGAGGGTTTTAAGCACGTCACGGCCGACACGCGTCATGATGCGCATGGAGAGAACAGCATAGGCACTGTCAGTCACCTGAACGCCAATAACCCGGTTTTCCGCCTCGATCGGTCCCATGCAGAACGGCACGACATAGAGCGTACGCCCGCGCATACAGCCTTTGAAAACCTTCTGCATCCGGGCGCGGCCTTCTTCGGGCGCTATCCAGTTATTGGTTGGCCCGGCCTCTTCCTTCGAAGCAGCGCAGATAAACGTCCGGCCTTCAGTGCGCGCCACGTCATTGGGGGCAGAGCGCGCCAGATAGGAATTGGGATAATGCTCGGGATTAAGCGCCACCATCGAACCGCGCGCGACCTGTTCGGTGGCAATCCGGTCCCATTCAGTTTGCGTTCCGTCGCACCAGTATATCTGATCGGGCTCGCAAAGGGCGGCAATTTCCTCAACCCAGAGACGCACATGCGCAGGAATGTGCAGAGTATCCGCCAACGTATTTCCTCGACGCTTACCATCGATATGCATTGCTTTTCTCCCTGTATGAAGAAAATCAAGCCGATATTGACAAGGAAACCTAATTCGAATTTCTGATGCGATATAAGATTTTGTTTTCCATCACACGTCTTCTCTCAGTCTTTAGAGCGGGATAAATGGCCGATCAGCCTTCAGGCACAGATTCCGTTCACCGTGTCGTAACAGGCGGCCAAGCTGTGCCCGAACTGAATTTGCGCCATATCCGCGCCGTGATCATCGCGGCACAGGAAAACACTCTGAGCGCTGCCGCATTGGCGGTCGACCTCTCACAGCCCGCCCTCACCCAAGGCGTAGCCACCATTGAGACAAAACTCGCTGTCCGGATTTTCGAACGCCTGCCTCACGGGCTGAGACTCACGCGGGAGGGAGAGAAAATTGTCATCCGCTTTCGCCGTGCGCTCGATTATCTCGGCGATGGCATGAAAAGCAGCTCTGGAATTTCCCGTCGTCAAAACCGGCCGGAGCATCATCTGACCCTCGTGCAGGTCAAGGCGCTCCTCCTGCTCTCCGAGACAGGCGGCATCGCAGCGGCAGCCCGTATGGGCGATCTGTCGAAACCCGCCATTCTCCGCCCTCTGAAAGCGCTCGAGATGCTGAGCCAGATCGAGCTTATGGAGAAAAACGGACGTATTCTTACCCTGTCCCGCGCCGGGCATCGTATGGCCAGAAAATTCAGGCTCGGCATCAATGAACTCATCATTGCGTGCCGCGAGGCGACATGCCAAGCAGATCATATCTCGATCGGTGCCATGGCACTCGCGCGCTCCATGCTGCTGCCCGTCGCTCTGGCGGAACTGGCGCGCACAGCGCCTCTGGCACGGATGAATGTCGTCGACGGCTCGGCCAGAGAGTTATTCTCCGCCTTGCGCAACGGCGTGCTCGATCTTGTTATCGGTGCCCTGCGCGACGAGCCGCCTCCCGAACTACGTCAGGAGCTCCTCCTGCGCGATCGTATCGCCGTTATCGGCAGGGTCGATCATCCTCTCGCCGGACGCAGGCCCAGCCTTGAAGACCTCGCCAAATACCCATGGATCGTCGGTCCGCACACATCCTATCTTCTCGAACGGTGGCAGCAGATTTTTGACCGCGCCAGCATCGAGCGCCCCAAGGCACCGATACAATGCGCGTCGGTTACAACCATACGTGGCGTTCTGACACGTAGCGATTTTCTGACCCTGCTTTCCCGCGATCAGATCGCCATCGAAATGGCAGCAGGGTTGCTCGCCCCTATCGAATCCGAGATCCCCGACACCATACGCACGATCGGTGTCTTTACGCGTAAGGACTGGTTACCCAGCGCGTTGCAGGAGCGATTCCTGACCCAGCTCCGCATCACAGCAAAAACGCTGCATACAGAACGCTCGTGAAAGAAACGTACATTTCGACGGGAACAGTTCAGCAGGCTCGCGAGGGCGCGGGAATATGCCCCGGCACATTTCAAGACTGGGCTGATAGCGAGACGATGGTCAGCACAAAACGCGAAAACCATCGTCAAAACCGGGTTGTTACTCCCCTACCTCTGACGTCACGATACTGGCGGCTTCGTCTGAACGAAGCGCCCGGACAAGACCGATCATGTAGAACGTCAGCACAATTGAGAAAGGCAGCCCGCAAAGAACGACAGCCATCTGCATGGCGTCGAAATTGCCGGCAATCAGAAGCCCGAGACTGATCACTGCAATTGCGGCAACCCAGACAAGACGCATCCAGACCGGTGCATCCTCATCCGGCGCGCTATCGCGCATCGAAAGACTGGCGATCATGAAGGCGCCTGAATTCACCGGCGTCAGAAACAGCACGAAGCTCGCAAATACTGCGACTGTGGCAATGATACCGCTCAGAGGCAGGGTTTCGAGCAGACGATAAAGCGCCATCGGAGGATCGTTCTGGACAGCATCAACCAGCACGGCACCCGCGCCACTCCTGACGAGATCGATTGCTGTGTTACCGAAGATCGCGAGCCATACGAGGGTGAACCCAAGCGGGATAAAAGTGACGCCAAGCACAAGCTGTCTGATTGTGCGCCCCTTGGAAATACGCGCAATGAACAGACCGACAAAGGGTGTCCAGGCAATCCACCACGCCCAGAAAAAGAGCGTCCAAGCAGCCATCCATTTTTCTGCATGACCATAGAGATACATATTGAACGTCGACGGAATAAATGAGGCCAGATAATCGCCCGTGTTCTGCACAATCCCCTGAAAAATATGCTCCGTGGGGCCGGTACTCAGAACGAAAAGCAGGATACCGCACAGAATAGCCAGATTAACGTTCGAAAGCAGGGCAATCCCCTTATCCACCCCTGCCACGACCGTCACCGCAACGGCCATCATCATGACGATTGTGATGGTGATCTGGACCGGCATGGTCATCGGGATGCCGAACAGATGATGAAGGCCCGAATGCACCAGAAGCGCGCCGATGCCGACATTCGTCACCATTGACACCATCGTGGCGAGCACACCCAGACAATCGACCAGATCGCCGAGGCTACCATTGATGCGATCACCGAAGATCGCCACCAGCGGTGAGCGCAACGCAAGCGGCAGACCCTTGCAATAGGCAAAATAGGCCAGGGTTGTCGCGACCATGGCGTAGAGCGTCCAGCCATGCAGCCCCCAATGAAGGAAGGTCAGGGCCATAGCCCCATGTGCGGCTTCCACCGTGGCTGCTGGCCCTTGCGGCGGCTTCAGATAATGATCGAGCGGCTCGTACGCACCATAATAGATGAGCGCTATGCCAATCCCTGCTGAAAACAGCATCGTGGACCATGAAAGCGTCGAGATGGCCGGTTTCGACCCCGGCTCCCCCAAGAGCACATCGCCATAACGTGAAAAGGCGAGCCAGCAGACAAGCCCCATGCAAATGGCAATGAGCACCATATAGAACCAGCCGAACGCGCCCACGACAACAGACTGGGTCAGATCGAGCGCGGTTCGGCTCTGTGACGGCCAGAGCATGCACGCCAGCCCTGCCAGCGTGGTGATAACCGCCGATATGAAGAATACCGGTCTGTTAACACTCATTTTTTTCGATCTCATGCATGACGCAACTTGGGACGTCATCTGAGTGCTCCATCTCTATTCTGCTCAGATCAAGCTGCCAGTCCCCTGACTGGATACAGACCGCCATACCGAGTGTCCCTCTCAACGCTCCTGTTATTCTCATCACGCCAGTTGTGACCGGGCAGACTCGAACGCAGGGTTGAATTACATCTTGGTTATCTTTATTGAACGCTCAATCAAATTAAATCTTTCGGGAGGTGGAGCTTACATGCCGAAAGTTGGAATGCAGCCTGTCAGACACCAGCAGCTAATCGACGCCACATTCAAAGTAATCGAGGATAGCGGTCTTAGTGACGTCACACTTTCCTCCGTCGCAACAGAAGCCGGTCTGTCAGCAGGTATTGTTTCACATTATTTCGGCAACAAGGATGGATTACTTGAGGCCGCAATGCGTCAGATTCTTCGGGATTTGCGCGAGGCCGTTCTTTTCCATTGTATCCACGCGCGGGATCAAACGCCGCGAACTCAGCTCAGGGCCATCGTTCACGGCAATTTCGCCCCGAGCCAGACAAGTCCAACAGCCATGCGCAGCTGGCTCGCCTTCTGGTCAGCCAGCCTGAACAACCCTCAATTCAAAAGATTACAGCGTGCCAATGACAGGCGTCTGCACTCCAATCTTGCCTATCAGTTTGGGCGAGAGATGGACCGGGAAAGCGCACGCAATGCTGCGACCGGCCTTGCAGCCCTGATCGATGGCCTCTGGCTTCGTGGCACGCTTGCCGGAGGGCAGTTCGATACGGAGCAGGCTCTCAGCCTGGCTTTCGATTTTATCGACCAGCGCCTCCCCTCACCCGATCGCGGCATATCCGCAAGCCTCACTGAACGGAAAAAATCATGACAACGCAGAGCGAGCCGCTTTTCATAAACGGCATACACGCCCACACGAGCACCGGGCGCACGATCGAAACGGTGAACCCTGCGACAGGTGACGTTATCGCCAGCGTGCAGGTGGCGGGCGCCGAGGAAGTAAATGCGGCAATAACCAGCGCGGAAAAGGGACAGAAGATCTGGGCCGCAATGACAGCCGTCGAACGGTCACGCATTCTCAACAAGGCTGTCGCCATTCTGCGCGAGCGCAACGATGAGCTTGCCCGACTGGAAAGTCTCGATACGGGAAAGCCGTTCTCGGAAACCAGCACGGTCGATATCGTCACCGGCGCGGATGTTCTCGAATATTATGCGGGTCTGGCCCCGGCCATTGAGGGCATTCAGGCGCCTCTGCGTGAGACGAGCTTTTTCTACACCAGACGCGAGCCGCTCGGCATCGTCGCCGCAATCGGAGCCTGGAATTATCCTATCCAGATTGCGCTCTGGAAATCGGCGCCCGCGCTCGCTGCTGGCAATGCGGTTATTTTCAAACCGAGCGAAGTGACCCCTCTCACCGCGCTGAAACTCGCAGAAATCTATACCGAAGCCGGTCTGCCCGATGGTGTTTTCAATGTCGTTGTCGGGTCAGGCAGAGAAGTGGGCAGTCTGCTGACTTCAGACCCCCGTATCGACAAGGTGTCTTTCACGGGCAGCGTCCAGACCGGCAAAAAAGTCATGGCCGATGCGGCGTCTTCGAGCCTCAAGGACGTGACGATGGAGCTTGGCGGCAAATCGGCGCTGGTTATTCTGGAAGACGCCGATATCGCCCGCGCTGCCGATATCGCGATGATGGCGAATTTTTACAGTTCGGGTCAGGTCTGCACAAACGGGACGCGTGTCTTCGTTCCTGCGTCGCTTAAAAAGGCGTTCGAGACTGCGGTCGTCGACCGTGTTGCGCGCATTCGCGCAGGCGATCCCATGGATCCCGCAACCAATTTCGGCCCGCTCACGAGCTTTGCCCATATGGACTCCGTCCTGAGGCATATCGAAGCAGGCAAAGCCGAAGGAGCCACGGTTCTGGCTGGAGGTCATCGACTGACCGGCGCAGCATTCGACCGTGGTGCCTATGTTGCTCCAACGGTTTTCACCGATTGCACCGACACCATGCAGATCGTTCAGGAGGAAATCTTCGGGCCGGTGATGAGTATCCTCACCTATGAGACCGAAGACGAGGTCATCGCCCGTGCAAATGCCACGAGTTTCGGACTCGCCGCGGGTGTCGTCACCCAGGATATCGCTGCGGCCCATCGCGTGATCCACGCCATGCAGGCGGGCATCTGCTGGATCAACACATGGGGTGAGAGTCCGGCCCAGATGCCTGTCGGTGGCTACAAGCAGTCCGGTATCGGACGCGAAAACGGTATTCAGACCCTACTCGCCTATACCCAGGTGAAATCGATACAGGTCGAGCTCGCTCCCTTTGTCTCGGTATTCTGATCCCGGATCGCAACGACACTTGAAAAACTGAAATAAAACCAAGACGAGTAAGAAGATTATGGCCAAGGAATACGACTACATCATCGTAGGCGCCGGTTCTGCCGGTAGTGTGCTGGCTACGCGCCTGACCGAAGATGCCCATGTAAGCGTGCTGCTTCTGGAGGCTGGCGGCCCGGATTACCGCTTCGATTTCCGCACGCAGATGCCCGCAGCGCTCGCTTATCCACTGCAGGGCCGACGCTATAACTGGGCCTATCTCACAGACCCCGAGCCGCATATGAACCATCGTCGCATGGAATGCGGTCGCGGCAAGGGACTTGGAGGGTCCTCCCTCATCAATGGCATGTGCTACATTCGGGGCAATGCCATGGATTATGATAACTGGGCGTCGCTCCCCGGTCTGTCTGACTGGAGCTATCTCGACTGCCTGCCCTATTTCAAGAAGGCAGAGAGCCGCGATATCGGCGGGAACGACTATCATGGCGATAGCGGCCCGGTGCAGGTAACGACCCCTAGACACGATAATAATATTCTGTTCCGTGCCATGATCGAGGCTGGCGTGCAGGCAGGATATAACCGCACGGACGATTTGAATGGCTATCGTCAGGAAGGCTTCGGCCCGATGGATCGTACGGTCACACGCAAAGGGCGTCGCTCCAGCACGGCACGCGGCTATCTCGATCAGGCACGCTCAAGACCCAATCTGACCATTGTGACCCATGCGGTCGCTGACCGTATCCTGTTCTCCAATAACCGTGCTGTCGGTGTAACCTGGCTGCGCAAGGGCGAAAGAGAAAGCGCCAATGCCGGGCGCGAAGTCGTCGTGTGCAGCGGCGCCATCGCCTCGCCCCAGCTATTGCAGCGTTCAGGCGTAGGCCCCGCCGCAATTCTGCGCGCCCTCGGCATTCCGGTGGTCAAGGATTTGCCCGGCGTCGGGCAGAACCTGCAGGACCATCTGGAAATGTATATCCAGTATGCCTGCTCCCAGCCTGTCTCGCTGGCTCCCGCTCTGAAAACCATCAACCAGCCCGCAATCGGCGCAGAGTGGCTCTTCCTCGGGACCGGCATCGGTGCCAGCAACCAGTTCGAGGGCGGTGGCTTTATCCGGTCGGAGCCAAGCTTCGAATGGCCCAATCTTCAATACCATTTCCTGCCGGTTGCGATCAGCTATAACGGCACCGGTGGTGTGACCGAACATAGCTTCCAGATGCATGTGGGGTCGATGCGGTCACCGAGCCGGGGCCGCATTCAGGTTACCTCGCAGGACCCGAACCAACACCCCAGCATTCTGTTCAATTACATGGCGCATGAGCAGGATTGGCGGGAATTCCGTTCTGCCGTTCGCATTACCCGCGAAATCTTTGCCCAGTCAGCCCTCGATCCCTATCGCGGTCGGGAAATTTCTCCCGGAAAGCATCTGCAATCGGATGACGATATCGATGCCTTCGTCCGGGCGCATGCGGAGACAGCGTATCATCCGTCTTGCTCCAACAAGATGGGCACCGACCCCATGGCGGTCGTCGATCATCAGGGACGGGTTCACGAAATGGAAGGCCTTCGTGTGGTGGATGCTTCCATCATGCCGATCATTCCAACGGGCAATCTGAATGCGCCCACGATCATGATCGCAGAGAAAATCGCCGATCTCATGCGCGGAAAAGCACCGCTGCCCCGCTCGACCGCGCCCTATTACGTAGCCTCCGAACACGAGAACTGATCCGGCGTGTGTCGTGAGCGTCAATCGCACGATGAGACGATGGTCGGGAGTATCCCTGCTTGCAGGGGTACTCCTCCTTCCGGAGATGAGCTGGGCTGAGCCCCTCTCCTCCGGCAAAGACGAAACACCCGGCATCGCCGGCCTGTCCCGAAGGAGCACGCGCGACGAAAAACAAGTCGCATCGACACACTCAGATGCTGAACTGGCACCCATCCGACCTTTATCGGGATCGGGAAAACAAGAACCTGCATCCGATCCCACCGGTTCGAGAGCCAGTTATTGGGACGGCCTGGTTGCCCATATGACCGTAGAGGCCGGCATTGCGGCAAATCCCTGGACAAAATCCGGCAGGAATTTCGCGCAATTCTATACGGATCGGGCCAATACGGTCGTTTTGAACCAGATTGTAGGCTCTGTTTCTCACCCGGTAACCAGCGTTGGATCGGGCTATGGCGTCGGCTTCATGGTCGAACTCATGTATGGCTCCGACTCCCGTTTCATACCCACCATTGGCATGGCCGACGGCATACTGACGGGTCTCTATCAGTTGGTGCCCCTGCAATCGCATATCGATGTCCATACCCCATGGATCGTACCGCGCGGCGTCGATTTTCAGCTGGGGCAGATGTTCGGCATGCTCGGAACGGAAGGGACTTCCGCTCTCACCCGGCCATTTTATACCTACAGCTATGCCGCCGACTATATCGTACCCTTCGAAACAGTCGGGGTCATGTCCACGACCCATCTAAGTGATAAAATCGACTTATTTCTCGGTATCGACGCGGGCAATTCCACGACCTTCGGCAATGCAGGCAACAATAACAGGCCAAAAGGCACCGTCGGCTTTTCTTTTTCCCACCTCATGAACGGAAAGCTGGACGGGCATCTCATCGGACATTTCGGTCCACAGGGAAACAACAGCCGTCCTGTCACCTCCCCGGAAGGTTGGGTAAGCGCCGGTATGGGGCGGGTTGCCAACAACCTGATGCAATATAATGGCGATTTTCTGCTCACCTATCATTTTAACGACAGGCTGAGTGTCATGCTCGATACGATCTATATGCATGACAATGCCAATCGCGACGATCTTTACGGTTTCATTACCTATCTGTCGTGGGACCTCAATCCGTCTCTGAGGCTCAATCTCCGGGGTGAGGTCTTTCGTGACAATACGGGAGCCGTCATCGCTTCCTATGAGGGCACGACGTCGAACCTCAACGCGATTAGAAATCGTCCTTATGCCTATTACATTGCGCCTCCCACCACTTATGGCGCGCTAACTGCGGGAGTGACCTACAAACCGGATTTTGTGAACAAACATCTCAGGCTGGGGCAATTCACGATCAGGCCTGAAATCCGCCTCGATAAATCGCTCAACGGCACGCGTCCTTTCAATCGCTCGGCAACTGTGGCCGACCCGGTAGTACGCAACGGTACCAACAATATGTTTTGGTTCTCTTGCGATGCGATCTGGTCGTTCTAATGAATAGCGGCGCGACAATGCCTGTCCCGATGCTAAAAAACTTGAGGCGGGACAGGCAAACGCGCCCGCCATTTCTGACAACACCATGAAACGCTCGACAGAAAATCCCGGTTTCCGGCGGCATTTTCAGAGTAACGGTGTCACAGAATACCCGAGAGGCAATTGATCCGGCATGGCCGTCGCAGCAAGCCTTCTGCTTTTTGCCGATCTGGCACGCCTTTCGCTGCAGGACCTGCCCGCAGGGGCTCTGATAGGACAACCGGGATCGGTAGAACATCGCTCTGTTCCGAAGGCCAGCAACCCGGTTTCGCTGCCCCAGAGCGGCGGGCAGGTAGAAACACCTTCGCGTTCGACCGAAAAGCAACACGCCGCCTTGTCATTAGGGGTCGCGATCCGGGGACGTTACGATTTGCGATTCAATGATCGCGGAAAGCGAGGTCAGGATCGCACGTCCAGTCACCTGTCTTATGACACTCTTATACTGACCGCCGATTACGATACACCGGTTATTTTCGGAGCTGCCCAATACAGATTTTATGGGGGCAGCTTTCTCTATGGCAAAAACGCGGGCTACCAAAACTACCCTGGAGAGATCAGCTTTCCTTTATATGGCTATGTCGGGGCCAACATTACTCCTTCGACCAAAATCAGCGTTGGTCTTGCTCCGGTTCCCTTCGACGACCGCTGGTGGGGATCGTCATTCCTGAACAGCATTGGATTTATCTACGGGCTTGAAGAGGTCTATAATCCCGGTGTCGTCGCAAGCCACACTACCGGCAAATTGTCATTTGACGCCGGTTTTTTCCCTACGATTGCCCCGAGTGCGGTCGGGCACAGTGCTGGCAGTGCTCGCTATTCCGTCAACATCGCCAAAAATGGCGCCTCGATCGATAATGGGTCGGATAATACTGAGCGCAACATGACAGTCGGACGCGTGCGCTATCAAACGGCTTCTGGCACAAACAGAAATCTCACGATTACGGGTTCAATCTGGCTCTCCACGATCCGCAATCATGACACGCGCAGAAGCGGACAGCGCCGCGCTTTCTCCGTTAGTCTGAAACGTGAGACAGGACCATGGCGCTTCAAGCTTCAGGGGGTGCGTCAGGATATGAGCCTAAACAACCCGTATTCGAATGGATTTGTGACAGTTGGAGATTACGACTCACTTTATAATATCGCGAGCCGCTCCACTATTCTCTTTGCAGAAATTGCGAGATCGATCGATACAGGAAAACTTCCCGTCAAACTCAATCTGTTCGTAAATTATGCAGATGTCTGGAAAGATATCACCCCTCACGCGCCCAACACTCAGAGACTGAGCCTGGGCGCTTACTGGTCAGACAAGGCGACCAACCGGTTCCGGGTGTGGTCCGAGTTCTATCTGAGCCGCAACGATCCCTATATTGGAGCTGGCCAGTTCACCAATGGAGCGGGCTCGGGTGGCGACAACCGATACAAATCGGCCTTCCTCATCGTTTTCGGTTACTATCTCTAGTCTCTGTAAAACGGCGAAAGATCAGGCGAGTGCATTGAGGGTGCATGTCGTATCCCTCCGATTGGCCGCGAAGCAATACGCTCGCATCTACTCAACGCCATCGTTCAATCCTCCGGCACCTGAACGCTCTTCTGCGCTCCCTACGGTTTTGTCCTCTGCTCGGCAAGACCTCGTTAACCTTCGCGCATTGCACCGCCTTTCGAGACTGTTATACTGTTCCAAACTCGAAAGGACTTTGCATGTCGCGCAAGACTCTTGCTGCGGCGTTGCTGGCTTCTGCCTGCTTCGCCCTCCCCCTTATCCCCGCCCTACACGCGGCTGAGCCTGCCAAGAGCGAGGCGCCGAAGGAGGGATTGGCGGCGCTGCTGCCTGCGGATTCCGTCACCAAACATCATCTGACCGCAGGTGGGCAAAGCATTGCCTATACCGCCCACGCGGGCACGGTCACGCTCCGTGACAAGGAGGGCAAGCCCTCGGCCAAGGTATTTTATGTGGCCTATACAAAGGACGGGGCGAACGCCCAGACGCGCCCAGTGTCGTTCTTCTTCAATGGTGGCCCCGGTGCAGGCACGGCCTATCTGAATCTCGGTGCCGCTGGCCCGCGCGTGCTGCAATTCCCGGCAGATCACCCGGAAGATGGCGCGCGTGCCCATCTGGCCGATAACCCGGATAGCTGGCTGCCCGCCACCGATATGGTGTTCATCGATGCCGTGGGCACGGGCTATTCGCAGCCGACCGACCCGAAAAAGGCTGCGGAGCAGTTTTACAGCGTCACCAAGGATGGCGAGGCTTTCGCCAAGGCCATCGCACTCTGGGTTGGCGAAAACGGGCGTCAGGGCTCGCCGCATTATCTGGTGGGTGAAAGCTACGGCGGCATTCGCTCGGCACAGGTGGCCGATGCGTTGCAGCAGCAGCAGAACCTTATCGTCAATGGCATCGTGATGATCTCACCCGCCATCCAGATGCAGTTTCTGGACAACACGAACAACCCGATGGCCTCGGCCATGGCGCTGCCCACCTTCATCGCCTCGCACCTGTCCCAAACCGGCAAACTGACGCCGCAGGCGGTGGATGAGGCCTATCACTATGCGCTCGGGCCGTATCTCACCACCATCGCCAATGCCCCACCCAAGGGGGATGACGCGAAGAAATTCTACACCGATCTCGCCGCCCGTACCGGGCTGCCGATAGAAACCATCACCAAGGAGATGGGCGAGCCCAACCCGTTTGCGCATGACGTGCGCAGCCGCGATGGCCGCCTGTACGGCATTTACGACTTCACCCAGTCGATCCCCGACCCCTATGCCGACGGCATCGAGAACGGTCAGAGCCCTGAAATGACGCTGTCCGGTTTCGGTCGTGCCTATGGCAATGCCTATAGCGGCTATCTTGCCAATGAGCTCGGCTACAAGACCGACCTCACCTATGACCTGCTGAGCATGGAAGTAAACGGCGCCTGGAAATTCACGAGCTCCGGCTCACAGCTGACCGATCAGGTCGGTATCCTGCGCAAGATGCTGGCGCTCGACCCCAGCCTGCATATCTTCATTGCCAATGGCTATTTCGATATGGCCTGCCCGTTCGGTACCACGCGCTGGACCAAGGACCATATCCCGGTCGGCGCCGATCGTATCGCGCTGCATCTCTATGAAGGCGGGCATATGCTCTACACCCGCCCCGCCAGCCGCGCGGCGCTCACGCGTGATGTCAGCGCGTTTTACAACGATACTTCGAAATAAACCTCGACGTGCCAGAGGCCCTCGCAAACCTTTACTGAACTTGAGGAAATAATTGGGGGTGGCACTGCAGCCACCCCCAATCACCGAGCCAAAAAATCGGTGTCTATCTGCTTACTGAGAGGCTCTCAATTCATCAGAAGTGAAAACTGCAATAGCATCCTGAACATATTTCTTGTGAGGGGACGCACCGAGCCAGGCCAAGCCGCTCTCAAGCCGCATTTCTTCCATTGTTTCGTATTCGATATTAACGTCAACATATCCTTTAGCCATAGACAGCGCGTAAGTTGGTATTATTCCGAACCCTCCGCTAATTGTAAACAAGTCCCGCAGTCCGGACGAAGAGTTATACTCGATAATTTGTCGTGGAGAATCTAGATCACGGGAATAGAGCACACTCTCAAATCTGTCCCGTATTGCAAAGCCTTTTTGAGGCAAGATCCAGAGATTGTCCCGATAAACCATCCAATCTTCGACGATGTCGCGTACCGGTCGCACACCTTGGGCCGAGATCACCACACTCCCAGCCTGCAGCATGGGGAAAAAGGATACATTCCTTTGTCGATCCATCTGAAATGAATCAACGAAGATCATATCAAGTTCCCTTCGATTTAGCATGTCTATCAGCGCACTGCGTTCGCGTTGTACAAGCCGGATCGTCCGACTGGGGTCGTTCCTCTTTATGACGGAGACCCCTTGCATGATGCGTTTTTCCAGCCCCATAGCCTGCACACCGATCAACAAAGTACCAAATTCGGTCTCCTTGTGTTCGTTGACTGCTGTTACCAGCTTATCCAGCTCGTACTTGATGGCACGGCTCGATTCCACGATAATCAGACAGATTTCAGTGGGCTGCATACCCTGATGAGAGCGGACAAACAGCTGCACACCCAAAATTTTCTCGATCTCAATGCAGGATTTCGAGAGGGCTGCGGGAGTTACGTTGAGTCTAGATGCTGCAGCTACAAGCGACTGCGTATCACATATGACGTCGATGAAATGTAGATACCTTAGTTTGATTTTACGTATAACCTGCTCATTGAGACTCTTCACGAGGCTCTCCCCCAATCAAAGGTGCTTCAACACTCATCTGAAGATTCGGTAACGCGCGGGGTAATGCCCTGCTAAGGTCCAAGAGCTTCTGGCTTGAGGTCGCCTGCAGATCGTTTCGTGCTAGCGTGAACACATTTTCGCTATCAGTCGAGAGACTGTTTGCCTTTATCAAACCGTTTTTTCCTCTCAGGGTGCTACAAACACTCCTGCGATTAACGCAGATCACATGTCCGTGACTGCACTGTCAGCTGTACTTTCTGCACGTAGCGCATGCGACGACAACGGCTCTCAGGGGGCTTCTCTTGTTGGAAGCCTTGCGCTGTGCCGCTGGCCAGCCGGCCTGAAATATCAGGGCTAACCCAGCAACCTCGCCGAATCTCTTCTCAGATGAGAGGCGATGACTAGCCGGTTTGAGAAGCTTGGCCAGAGGCCCGATAAGTAACTCGACCGCAGAAATCGCAAAATTGTTTCAACAATGAATATTTCTTATCATTTCAAGTAATTAAATAAGATATGACGTCAACTTATTGTTTAAGCCCATTAACGAGAATTCGTTTTCACACCATTAATTTTTCATACAAAGGAAACGCGATAAGTTGTCGAATTAACAACGACACAGAAATGGAAATATTAAGTCAGGATTCCATCGAAAATCGCTCCGGTTCCGATCTAAACACGAAAGTACATTGCACAATTATTATGGATATTCCGTACTATTGTTGCGGTACTAATGCGCAAATCATACCTTGGAACGTTGTCGATGTATCGCGCCTAAGCCGCAGGAAGGGAGTTGCCGCATGCAAATCGATACGAAGCAGGAAGTCACGGACAAGCTAGACAATGATGCGGCAAAAGAAAATATCGGCATTTGGGAAGGCTATCTCTCCACAGGCCCGTCAGATCTAGCCACTAGCGGCATCACGACAGGGAAGATCACGAGCAGTGGACAGGGACGTCTTACCGTTAATTACGACGACAAAAGCTTTTCTTATCAGGCCGCAGATGGAACAGTTACGACAGGCGCGATTAACAAGACTTTTCCCCTTGGCGATATGTCCAACACATCGCTAGGCATGGGCACTCTTGCCTTCACCGATCAGAGAGGATCGCTTTGGATACTCTCGCACAATATGGCACCAGCTAGCTCCCGCTGGACCTATTACAATATTAACGGCGGCTTACTCAACGTTGTTACTACGACCCCGAAGGGAATAACAATCACAGCAAATGGCGCGGCTTCATCCGACCTTTGGTACAGCGAGCAGAAATATGCGCTACAGCCGCCGCCGGTTGGTATAATTAAATGGACTGGATATCTAAGCGGCGGTCCGACCCTGCTCGGTGCGAGCTCTCAAGATGGATCTCTCACTGCTGTCACCGATGGCTCACTTTTCGTCAATTATGCTGATCGCAGTTTTACATATCAAGCTAGTGATGGCACCCAGATTATCGGAACGGTCAAAACGACCTTCGCCATCACGGGTGGCGGGTCCATGTCGATAGGCGCGGGTACATTGGCATTCACGGATGAGAAAGGCCAACTCTGGGTCTTTACTCAAAATCCGCCGGGAACGGGTGCCCGTTGGCAATATATCCCTACGGCCGATGGGGGCGCCCTCAACCTAGTAAGCAAAACGGCCAGCGGAAACGCGACTGTGCAGACAGGAGGGTATGCAACGACCGATCTATGGGACGACTCTCGCAAATACGGCACAGCAGTGCCCGAAGTCTGCTATCTTCCCGGCACGCTCATCGCCACGCCGCAGGGACATAGGGCGATCGAAACCCTGACCGCTGGCGATGAGATTTTCGTTCTGCGCGGAAGCGAAATCCTGTCCGAAACAATTATTTGGGCCGGGTCAGGGCTCTGTACGACGCGCACAACCCGTTATAAAGATGTAGCCGGGTACCCTGTGCGCATCCGTGCCGGTGCGCTTGGAAATGCACTGCCTCACAAAGACCTTTTTGTGACCCCAGAACATTGTCTCTATCTCGATGGCGGGCTTATTCCTGCCCGTATGCTGGTCAATGGGCACTCGATTACCTACGAAGAAACGCTCTCCACTTACAGCTATCATCACATCGAATTGGCACGTCACGGCCTGATTTTCGCTAACGGCGCCCTGAGTGAAAGCTATCTCGACACCGGCAACCGTTTCATTTTCGGATTCCAGACAAAGATATCGTCGGATCTCGAGACAGGAAAATCGCGAGCATGGCAAAAAGATGCCGCAGCGCCGCTTATGACGAACCAGGATTTCGTCGAGCCAGTCTGGCGCAGATTGGCCGCGCGCTGCGGTGCGCCCACATGCTACGCCCTTCCCTCCTGCCCCTCTGAAGAAATCGCTCTCGAAACGCTGGACGGTCAGACGATCCTGCCTTTGCGTACGCGCGATGATGGCTACGTGTTCCGCTTTCACCCGAAAGGACAGGCTGTCTATTTTAAAGCCCCGACGCGCAGACCCTGCGACATGATCGGCCCGTTTCTGGATGATCGTCGTGAATTGGGGGTCCTGGTACAAGGCATTCAGATCTTCACGCCAGAAAACTGTTTCGATATCCATCCAAACAGCATCGCCGGGACCGGAAGCGGCTGGAACGATGTCGAAGCTCTAAATCAGCGCTGGACGAAAAGCAAAGCACTTATACCGATGGGAGAGGCGGAACTCAACGAACCGGTCGTTCTGTTTATCTCCACCGCGACAGCCGGAACAAGCCTCCATAAAGAGAGGCGCGCCGTCTAGATTGTTTTGTTTTGAGAGGGAAACGTCCCTCTCAAAACGCACTCGGAATATTTCCACACCAGCCTACGCTGAACACAAAAAATTATCTATCGCCTCATGATGGTAACTTATGGAAATCTTACGGCTCTCCATCACCCATCAGAAGAAACCAAGCTTTTCTTCACTATAGCTCACAAGCAGATTTTTCGTCTGCTGATAATGGTCGAGCAGCATTTTATGCGTCTCGCGTCCGATACCCGATTTCTTGTAGCCGCCAAAAGCCGCATGGGCGGGATAGGCGTGATAGCAATTGATCCAGACACGGCCAGCCTGAATGCCACGCCCCATACGATAACAGGTGTTGGAATCCCGGCTCCAGACGCCTGCACCGAGACCGAACTCGGTGTCATTGGCAATCGCAAGCGCTTCTTCTTCTGTCTTGAAAGTCGTTACCGCCAGAACAGGGCCGAATATCTCCTCTTGGAAAATCCGCATTTTATTGTGGCCCTTAAAGACCGTAGGCTCGATATAGAAACCGCTCTCTAGGCCTTCACCCAACTTCGCAGCGCTGCCACCCGTCAGCACCTTGGCGCCTTCTTCCTTACCGATCTGGATGTAAGACAGGATTTTATCCTGCTGCATCTGCGAATTCTGTGCGCCCATCATCGTTTGCGGGTCGAGCGGATCCCCCTGTTTGATCGCCCGGACACGCGGAAGCACTTTCTCCATAAAGCGATCAAAAATGGATTCATGCACCAAGGCGCGGCTTGGGCAGGAGCAGATCTGCCCCTGATTGAGCGCAAACATCGCAAAGCCTTCTATCGCCTTGTCGAGAAACCCATCATCGCGATCCATGACATCGGCGAAGAAGATATTGGGGGATTTCCCGCCTAGCTCGAGTGTTGCCGGAATAAGACTTTCTGCCGCCGCGTGGGCAATGGTCTTGCCGACCCCAGTCGAGCCCGTAAACGCCACCTTGGCGATACGCGGGCTTTTGGCGAGATAGTCACCCACCCCACGACCTGTACCGTTGACGATGTTCAGCACACCGGGCGGAAACAGGTCGCCGATGATATCGAGCACGACCAGAATACTGGCGGGCGTCGTCTGGGCAGGCTTCATCACAACACAATTACCCGCCGCCAGCGCCGGGGCGAGCTTCCATGCAGCCATCAGAATGGGAAAATTCCACGGGATGATCTGCGCGACGACACCGAGCGGCTCATGAAAATGATAAGCGACCGTCGTGTCGTTGATCTCTCCCAGACTACCTTCCTGCGCCCGAATACAGCCCGCGAAATAGCGAAAATGATCGATGGCGAGCGGAATATCGGCGTTGAGCGTCTCGCGTATCGGCTTGCCATTATCCCAGGTTTCAGCACGGGCTATGAGGTCAAGATTGGCCTCCATCCGGTCGGCGGCCTTGAGCAGAAGCAGCGCGCGGTCGGCAACGGAGGTCTTGCCCCAGGCGGCCCGCGCCTTCTCGGCAGCGTCGAGAGCGAGATCGATATCCGCCGGGGTCGATTGAGGCACCTGGCAGAGCAGACGGCCATCGACGGGGGAATGGTTATCGACATAATGGCCGGCAACCGGCTCGCGCCACTGCCCCCCGATAAAATTGCCATAGCGTTCACGGAAAGGGGGAGCAGCCTTCGAGACAGACATGACGACAATCCTCTTGCTGTTGGCGACGCCATATCAGGTACATCTTGGACCGCGGGAAAGCTGCGAAAGCCCCCTCAGGCACCGCCTCGAAACAAAATTGACGTTACAGTTAACATCGACAGCGAGAGAACCACGAATTGCCGGACAGGGTTACTCACCCTCGCGCGAGGTCACCGTTTCGTGAAAAAACGTGCAGAACCGCCAAGAATGGGGGCAGTGCCCAAGACGCCAGTATCGAAAAACAAATAGGGCGGAAGTTTTCTGAGCTACCTGCATAAAGCAGAGCAGGGATTGAACCTGCGACCTCCCGTCAGACGGGGCTCTACCTGTACTTCCGCAGGCATTTTTTCGACACTGGCACCTCATCAGGAGGACAAGGAATATGCCGGAAGCAGTTTGAATTGTATTCCGGCAGGCATTCCTCCTGAAAAATGATGACGATGCGCTGCCCGGAAGCGACGCAAAAATCATGATGAAGGCTTCACCGCAGCCAAGGTATCTCGGAGGGCAGAACAGGCGGCCGACAGACAATCAGAGAAAGTCCGTCTGGCCTTACCGTTCACCGCATCTGATACTCTCGACTGCGGATCGGCGCCGGGAGACAAGGTTGTTTGGCGGAGATTCAGTTAACAGCTGTATTCCGCCAGGCATTCTCCCGACATGGTCTGAAACTCCGGCAACGAGGAGGTGGAAAGACTGGGACGGGCCCTGCCGAACGGGAATCCGCGTGACTGTAGTCTCTCCGGCATTCGCCAGAATTGTTTAAAGAACTTCTCGTTCGATCTGCTGCACCCAATAGGCGGCGCCTACCTCACCCGAAGCAAAAGCCGCCATCTGATCGAATACGGCGTCCGAAAACCCGCCGATATTCAGTATATCCTCCCGCTCGCTCGCCTGACTCGTGCCGTAGGGCTGTATGTCGATACAGACCAAACGCGCGCCCGGGCAACGCCGCTTCAGCGTTTCCCATTCGCGCATCAGCGCCGTGCCTCGAGCATTGGCATCGACTCTCATCCAAGATTCATTATCCGAGATGAAAACTACCAGATCTGCCCGCTCCCCCTTCTCGTTCAGCCGCGAGAGCGGCGCCGCACAATCCGTTCCGCCGCCGCCAATGGCCGCAAGGCGCGTGGCATTGGTCATAATCGTGTCGCGCGGTTCGAGCACCACATCGCAGACGCGCTGCTCGAACGGCAGGACAAGCGCATCGCGATTGGTCCGCTTGAGCGCAGCCGCCACAAGAGCGGCCACGTCGATGCACCGTACCGTAGTCGTTGCCCCCAACCGATAGCCGGTGACAGGCGACGACATGGATCCCGACACGTCGGGACAGATCACAACACGCCCCGCAATACGCGGCACATTCGCTACCGCCAGTTCCATGGCGTCATGCAAGGCATCGGCCAGCGCCGGATCGACATCCGAAGACAGTGCACGCAGCGTGGCCATCAGCTGATAAGGCATCGCTTTCGCCGCCCGGATACGTTCCGGGTCGCGCAGAATGGCTGCCACATACATTACCGTCTCGGCATTCCCGAAGGCACCGTTGCGCGTCAGCATGTTCAGCCCCTGACGCAGGGTCTGCCATGTGGCTCGACGCGCCACCTGCTCCCAATGGGCGGGGGTCAGGTTCAGACTGCCCAGAAGCTGAAACGGCACATCCGGCAAGATATCGCTCTGACCGCTGCGAAAAGCGAGCAGGGCCTGCACATTGTCTGGCAGCAGCGCAGTCTCGGCGGGGCACCCGATCAGCCAGGCATAGAACGCCTCGCGACCAGAATTTCGCGGATGCGGATGCACCATACGGATCACATCGGCCAGAGAAGGCGACTGACCGACCGAAGCCGACAGGAGCTGCGTATCCGTCGCGCCGTTCAGCCAATCCTGCACCAGCGCCTTGGGCCGGGACCCCAGCGATTTGCGGCCGACCTGACCGGAGCGCATGATCTGCACGAAAGTACACAGCATCTTGCCGTTGGTCACGATCCGCGCAAAAGCCTTCGCGAAAAGAGCCGGGTCACGCAACGAAAGCACAGCAAGAAGCAAGCAAGGCGTGTCCTTCATATAGCCCCGTTCACGCACATGAACCGCTGCCCGGGCCAGAAACTCGGGGCTGACTTTCTGGGCCAGAGCAATCAGTTCGCGCATCTGGGACGCAGCATCCCTGTAATACCCGCCACCAAAGGTCCCGGTCATGGCAAGCTGTGCCAGCTTGTGCGGCGCAACGAGATCGTATGCAGGCGCACCTGACTGGTTGATGCAGTCACTCTTCGGCACCAACCGCCCCCGCGAAGATGCAAACAACGATCTGTTTGCCATGACACTGTTTCCTTTCCTGTTCACCCCTCTGTTTTAAGTCGCGACAGCCGACTCAAAAAGAAATATCCGGAATTCGCCTAATCCAATGATTCAAAACAAATAATCTCCAAAATTCTTTCATTGCCACCCGCAATTACGCGCCGCTAATATCGTTTTTTATCCAGGAGGATCGTACTTGAGGAATGTCGTAATCGGTTTTTTAGGTACGTCGCTCGATCAGACGCGCCGAAGCTGGCGCCCGAGCCTTCAGCTCTGCTCGCAGCCCGGTTTTCCACTCGCGCGTTTCGAGTTGCTCTACGACCCGCAATACGAAAAACTCGCCAGAAGTCTCACTCAGGACATCAAGGCTGAATCACCCGATACCGAGACATTGCTCGTCGAACTGCCTCTCGAAAACCCATGGGATTTTCAGGAGGTTTACGGAAAGCTCTATGATTTCGCCGAGAATTATGGCTTCGATGAAGATCGTGAGCGTTATCATGTCCATCTGACGACCGGCACGCATGTCGCGCAGATCTGCTGGTTTCTGCTCAGCGAAAGCCGCCACATTCCGGCGGCGCTTCTTCAAAGCGTTCCGCCCTACAAAACCGACACCGAGCGTGGCAGAATCGACATTATCGATCTCGATCTGGCGCGTTACAACGCCCTTCAGCATCGCTTCGAGGCGACGGCACGAGTCTATTCGGGGCGGTTGCGCGGCAATATCGACACCAAGAACCCTCCCTTCCTGTCCCTCATCGACAGAATGGAGCAAGTCGCCTCTCTATCGGATGAACCGATATTGCTCGTCGGTGAGACAGGCACCGGCAAGACTACGCTCGCCACACGCCTGCACGAGCTCAAACTACAGCGTCGACGTCTCAAGGGCAGGCTCGTCACCGTCAATTGTGCAGGCCTGCAAGGGCCTCATGCTCTGGCATCGCTTTTTGGACAGAGGCGCAATGTGGCAGGTTTGGCCGGAACCGAACGTGCCGGGTTCATCAGCGAAGCCAATGGCGGCATGCTTTTTCTGGATAATATCGACTGCCTGCCTCAGGCCGAACAAGGGCTGCTTCTTGATGCCGTCGAGAGCGGCACTTTCTATCCGCTCGGCTCCGATACGGCTCTCAGCAGCCGCTTTCACCTCGTTGCGGCTACAAGACACCCCGTCGCCGAACTGGCGCGTAACCAGCTGCTTCGCCCCGATCTCCTGACGAGGCTCATGCTCTGGGTCTTCCCGCTGCCAGCTCTACGCTCTCGACCTGAAGACATGGAAGCGGAGATCGCGCATGAACTGGAAAAAGCCGAAAAGCGTCTTTCCCTCAAAATCGGCCTGAACAAGGATGCACAGGGCCGCTATCTGCGCTTCGCCCGTGATGCAGGATCACTCTGGCCCGGCAATTATCGCGATCTCGGCGCATCGATCACCCGGCTCTGCACCCTGGCCGAGCGCGGACGTATCACGCTGCCCATGGTCGACACCGAGATCGCGCTTCTGCAAGAGCAATGGTACACTCTTGCTCTGGAGCCCGATCAGGCGGTGCTTGCCTCCTGCTGCGAGGCACCGGAGACCATCGACCCGTTCGACCGGGCACAACTCGCTTCGGTGATCAGGACATGCCGCTCATCCGCGTCTCTTTCTGCCGCCGGTCGTCAACTTTTTGCCGTATCGCGACAGAGCAAGACCAGCCAGAACGACTCAGACCGACTCAGGAAATATCTTGCCCGTTTCGATCTGGACTGGGAGCGGGTCACAAAGAGCGGCTGACATCCACACCGTCAGGCCCCGCAGGATGACGTCTCCAGCGCAGGGGCAGCAAAGCGCCTGTTTTGCAGGACTGGCAGGTCACGTCGCGCTTTTTGCAACTGAGCAAGGTCGAGCGTCTCGATCACCAACCCCGGTGACACACCGCGAGCCGCAATGACCACGCCCAGCGGGTCGATGATCATGCTGTTGCCGATATTCTGCGGACCGCATTCTCCGGCACCCAACACAAAGCAGGTATTTTCGAGTGCACGCGCCGCCAGCATGATTTCCCAGTGGCGCTCCTTTCCCGGCCCGCGCAGCCAGGCCGCGGGGACCACAATGATATCGGCCCCTGCAAGCGCCAGATAACGCGCAATCTCGGGAAAGCGTACATCGTAGCAGGTCATGAATCCGATCTTCATGTCGTCCAGCGTCAAAACCGGAGGCAATTCGTGACCCGGCGCGATCAGTCGCGATTCCCGCATGGCGAAAGCGTCGTAAAGATGCAGCTTCCGATAACACGCGATAAGAGTGCCATCCTGCATCACCACAAGCGTGTTATGAAACCGCCCTGCCCCATCGGGCACATTGACGCAAAATGCGAGCATGATGCCCTCGCTTGCGGGAAGCAGGCCCGAGACAAAAGGGCCATCCAGTGGCTGCGCGGTGCGCAGCACATGGTCCGGGTCCGAAGGGTCTCGTGCGAGTATGCCCTCCGGCAGCACGACGAGCCGCGCACCGCCTGCCTTGGCATCGGCGATCTGCGAGAGGCAGAGCGCCAGATTGTCCTCCCACGAGGTCGATATCGCCAGTTGTCCGAGCGCCACGCGCATGAGCACCCTCCCCTCTTCCTGTCGTCAACGATGCTAGACGCTGTGTCTTCGCGCTCCAATCGTTTTCTGTTCGGAACAAGTATTTATGAATATTTTATCTGACATAAAAACAATAAAACGTAAAAATTATTGATTCTTCCGTATTAGACAGAAATCATAAAAATAACCGTGAGGATCGCAACCATACCGACCTGAGCGTCGATAGAAGTAAATGGTTGGCTAGCGGCTCTCTTCCTTACCTTCTTCCGGGGAATGCGAGGGGATCTGGCTCGATAAGCTGAGAGAGATCTTTTTTCTCTCAATGCCTCAGGAGATAAAGATCATGTCCTCGCGTCTGAAGGCGGGCCTGCTCGCGACAGCGCTCTGCGCCCTCCCCCTTTCGAGCTATGCCGAAGCCAGATCTGCACTCGACGCGCGCGTCGATGCCGCACTCGCCAAGCTGGGTCGCGCGCAACTCGAGGCGCTGATCGTCACCCATATTCCCGAACTAATGCAGGATCCTGCTGCAGCTGGCGACGCGCAGCATTCCGCAGCCTGGTCGCCCGCCATGCCTGAACACGGCATTGCCGCCATTACCGAAACGGATGGCACGATCGGCGTCGGCGCACGCATTCAGGATACGCGCTATGAGAGCACGGCCTATCCGGCGGCCCTTGCCAGCGCTGCGTCGTGGAATCCCGCCCTGCTCGAAGCGCTCGGTCGCTCAGTAGGGCGCGATGCGCGAGATCGCGGATTCAATATCCTGCTCTCGGGCGGTACAAATCTGACACGCGACCCGCGTGGCGGCCGCAACTTTGAGTATTTTGGCGAAGATCCGCTTCTTGTCGGTCGCCTTGCCGGATTTTATGCAAAGGGCGCGCAATCGAATCATATCGTCGCGACCATCAAGCATTTCGCACTCAACGATTACGAAACAGGCCGCACGCAATATGATGTGTCGATTCCACGCGATGCCGCGATGGAATCCGATCTGCTCGCCTTTAATATCGCCCTGCGCATCGGCAAGCCTGGCGCGGTCATGTGCGCCTATAACATGGTATGGGGCTCCTATAGCTGCGAGAGCAAGCCGCTTCTGAACGATATCCTGCGTCGCCAGTGGCATTATCCCGGCTATGTCATGTCCGATTGGGGCGCCGTCCACAGCACGAAGAACTCGGTCGAAGCCGGACTGAATCAGGAATCGGGTGCTGAGATCGACACCGCCATCGGGCTCGGTGGCACGGGCATGTTGCAGGATTCGCCCGTCTCGGCAGAGGCCACCAAGCGCATCGCCGCTGCCATCAAGGATGGCACATTATTCGCCCAGGCGTTTTACGCCCCCAAACAGCTCGATTCCGTCGTGTCTGACGACGCGCTACGCGCCATGGCGCGCCCCATACTCTACGGCCTGTTCTCCACCGGGGCGGAGCAGCCCATCGAGAAGAAGCCGGTCGATCAGGCCGCAGGCTACAAGACGGCGCTCGAGGCCGCACAACAGGGGATCGTTCTGCTCAGGAACGAGCAGTCAGCTCTGCCTCTATCCAAAACGATCAAATCGATTGCCGTGATCGGCGGCCATGCCGATAAGGGCGTGATTTCAGGGGGGGGCTCGCCCACGGTTCTGCCCTTCGGTGGCAATGCAATCCCGCAAAAGGGGACGGAAATCATGTCTCAGCAGGTGTGGGACCCATCTCCGCCTCTCACTTTCATGCGCCGTCTGGCTCCGCAAGCCGCCATTTCCTTCACCGAGGAAACCGACCTGAAGCAAGCCGCGCAGGCGGCAAAAAAGGCTGATGCAGTCGTGCTGTTCATCGCTCAGTGGTCGACAGAGGGGCGTGACCGCGCCACGCTGGCTCTTACTGAAGCCCAGAACAGGCTGATCGCGACAGTTGCCCGCGCCAACCCGAATGTGACGGTCGTGCTCGAAACCGAAGGCCCGGTGCTGATGCCCTGGCTGGGTCAGGTGCGCGCCGTGGTTCAGGCCTGGTATCCCGGCATCGCCGGCGGTGAGGCCATCGCCCAGATCCTGTTCGGTGACGTCAATCCGTCGGGCCATCTGCCAATCAGCTTCCCGCTTTCTGCAAACGACCTGCCACGTCCGGCCCTACCGGTGGCACCGCCCCTCACCGAGGGCCGCCCTGCCACTTTCAGGATCGCCTATGATGAAGGCGCCGATGTCGGCTACCGCTGGTTCGCCCGCACCGACAAGAAGATGCAGTTCCCGTTCGGCCACGGCCTCTCTTACGCCCACTTCACCTATGACCATTTCGTCGTGACAACCGAACACACGCCCCTCGCCAAAGTGACCGTACGCAATGAGAGTGATCGCGATGGCAGCGATGTGGTCCAGCTTTATGCCGAGGGTCAGGGCATCGGGCGTCGTCTGGTTGGCTGGCAGCGAGTGATCGTGTCAGCCCATCAGAGCCGTGATGTGACGATTCCTGTCGATCTTCAGACCGTTGCCCGTTTTTCTGAGGGCGATAATCGCTGGCACGTCACGCCGGGCAGCTATCAGCTTCGCATCGCCCACTCCGCCAAGGATGAAGGCCTGACCAGCGCAGTCCTGCTTAAAAACACCACGATCACAGGCACCGAGCCTCTTCCGGAATAATCCCTGCGCAGTCTCTTCCGGTCGTTCTGGCCGGCAGAGACTGCCAGTGAAGCGCTCCTGAAGCCTGCCGACAGTTCTCAGCCCAGCCCTGCAGCCTCGAGTGACGCTGCAAGCTGCGCGATAAAATGCGTGCCGACGTCCCAGCCCGCGAGCTCCGCTGCTACGAGTACAGCCCCACCGATAGGGGGCAGGCCCGGCGCCTGGGGGGCACCGCACTCCTTAGCCAGCGCCTCGCGCAACATTGGATTGCGCATGGTGCCACCCGCATAACTCCATGGCAAAATCTGCCCGTTCAGCCTGTGACGCAGGGCGTGCACGTGACGTGCGAGAGCCTGAGCCGCCTGCGTGACGATATCGCGAGAGACCAGACAGCCTCCCTCGGCAAAGCGTCCGATATCTAAAGCCAAAGCTGCAACGCTGGGACGCACCTCATCGAGATTGGCATACCATTCCTGAAGAGCCGCACTGCAGAACGCTGTTTCCTCCGGCCATCCATGAAGGGCAGAAAAGCGCGAAACGAAGCCGCTCTCATTTTCTACCCGCCCATCCAGACATTGCGAAAACCGGGCTAATGCCAGACGACCAATCCAGTAGGCACTCCCCTCATCGCCGAACAAGCTACCCCAGCCACCAACACGGGCTGTCTCGCCATCCTCCCCCACGCCCCAGGCCATCGACCCCGTGCCCGAGAGCAGCAGAATGCCCGGCCGGTTCAGGAAAGCCCCTCGACAGGCCATATCGACGTCATTGTGAATGCTGTGAGGGGCCGGGCATAACGAGGCTAGGGTCTCTTCGAGCTCGCGACTCAGACGGCCACTTTCGCCAAAACCTGCCATACCGAAGGCCGCGGCGGCGAGATTTGCCTGCTGGTCCGCCATCAACCCGGCCACCACACTGCGCCAAACCGGCACATCGAAAGGATTCGATCCGCCTGCCTTGCGGCAAAGGGCGATTGTTGCATCCGGGCGCACGCGCAAGAGCAGTGTTTTCGTACCGCCACCGTCAATGGCGACTATCTCGGTTTTCCGCACGTTGGTTCCGTTTTTAAACCGTTGAAACGCGCCCGGAACTTCTCCGCGCGCGCGCATCGAGTCAAGCGTGGTCTCTCGACCTTCACGCCAGTGTCAGAACCCTGTCGAGAGTGAGACGAGCGCCGCGAAATTACCGCCGACGAGATAGATCGGCGAACCCGCCTTGGTCGTATTACCGTAAATTCCCGTTCGTGATCTGGTGCTGGTCACGAAACTTGCTGGCGCGGAGCGATAGAGATTATTGCCGACATTCACCAAATTGAGCTGAATCTTCGGCCCGCTCAGGTGAGGCACATGAGGCAATCTGTAGCCCAGAGTAATATCAGACAGCACATAGGCCGGCATGCGCTGATCATTCATGAAGCTGGAGAATTGCGAGCTGATATAGCGCAGGCTGAAATTGCCAAAAAACCGCTTGTTATCGTCATAGGCCAGCCCGACCGACGCCGTGACATGGGGCGTCGCCACCATGGTCTTACCCGCGGTGGGCAGGTAATCGATGACCGATTGCCCAGCTGCGTTGGTTGCCGAGACCGGCAGATTGTTATCGGTCGTTGCGTGCAGATATTGCGCCGAGACATAAGGACTGAAGTGATGCCAAGGCGTGAGACCAATCTCTCCCTGGATGCCACGTATGGTCTCACCGCCGACATTGATAGGCATGGAAACCAGCGTATTGGTGCCCGGAATATAGGACGTCGAGCTGACCTGGTGGTTGGTCAGATTCATGTTGAACGCGGAGACCTGAAAATGGATCAAGGTGCCGTTGTGCCGATAGCCGATTTCCTCGCCAATGCCGTATTCCCCTTTCAGATTTCCGGGCTGCGACGTCGCCCCAACGGAATTCGGATCGAAGATCTGACTATAGGCCTGCACCGAGGCAGGCGCGCGGAAGGACGTGGTACCATTGATGTAAATCTGATCCCTGGAGGTTAGAGAATAGCTGATCGCCACCTGCGGCAGCGGAGCAAAATAGTTGCGCACCGTTTTGTAGGGATCGGCGCCAGGCACGTCATTCGTGCCCTGACGCGACACCATGACGGTACGGAACCCGGCGCTGAGTGTGAGCTTGTCATCGAGAAGCTTCAGCGTATCGGCGATATAAAGCGCGTTAGTCTGCTGCATGAAGTTCAGATTATAGCCACTCAGCAGCGCGCCACCTGGCACCCTGATGCCATAGGCGCCGTAGGAATTGGCAGCCTTGCCCGAGAAATCGACCGTAGCGAACGTCGAGTGCTCCTCGTGCGTGGCATAGGAATACCAGTAGCCGCCTGACAACGTGTTGTGCCCGGTTGTCCAGTCGAGCGACGTATTGACCGCACCGACCTTCTGATTCCATGGATCCACAGCAACAGTCGTGACTTTGCCACCGGTGACATAAGGCTGGTTCAGGTTACCATAAACCTGCGTACCGAATGTGCCACCAGATGCAGGAATATTCTCCCCGCCCACGGCTGGGCCATGCTGATGCACAAAATAAGGCGTAACGCTAAGCTTGAGACCGCGAGCCAGAGTGAAGTGGGTCGGCACCACAACATCGAGGGAATTCAGATTGCTCAATTGCAGCTTGTAGTAACTGGCATCGCCCGGCGTATAATGATCGCTATAGCTCAGCCCCTCGCCCCATTGCTTCCATTGGGCAGCTGTGGGCGAACGGAAAGGAGTCTGTTCCTGGCGGTTATAGCCGAACACGGCGGTGACCGAATTACCGTCGCCCCATTCTTTCAGAAATTTCGCATCGACATGGTAGCGCTTGAGTCCACCCGGGCCGCGCCAGTTATTATTGGATTGATGAGAAAATGACACAAAGCCTCGAATGCCCGAATGGCCGATATCGCCCGTATCGAGACGCAGAAATTCCTTGTTGGCACTCTTATTGCCACCCATCAGATTGATGAACCCGCCATATTTGTGAGACGGGTTCAGCGCCGTTGCCGAAATCTGGCCACCCACCGCGTTGAATGTCGGCGCGTTCAAATCTGGCGACCCTTGAGATACGGTGACCGACCCGAGATTTTCGGTATCGACCAGCATGGCCGTGTAGGGTTCGTAATTGATGGGATCCGCCAGAGGAGCCCCTTCGAATAGATAGCCGATCTGGCTCTGATTCATGCCGCGCATGGTAATGTTGTCGCCAGCCGTCGCAAGAGGGCTCTGATTGGCATAAACAACTCCAGGAAGATTGGCGATCATTGAAGAGATATTGCCTGTTGGGGCCTGCTTGGCGATGAAATCGCGCGTCACACCGCTCTGCGACCGTGGCGCGGTCTGCTTCGGCATAAGGCCTCCGCCCGGCGTCGTGTTGCTGGTGCCATCGGCGTGCCGCCCTGCTGCCTTGACGGAGATTTCCTCCGCCTGCGGATTAGCCCCCAGCACGGATCCTTCGGTAGCACTGCCGGATTTAGTCCGGGACGAAACAGGCTTGTGATCGCCTTTTGCGGGAGAAGCAGCAAATGCCGATAAATTGCCTGCCATGCAGTTCATTGCGATTGCGGAACAGAATAAAAAGAGATCACGTCTCAGATGTCGCATGGTCAACTCCCGCCGGTTGGGCTTCGATTTGGTTGAGACGTGGAGTCAGCGGAAAATCTTGTTTTTACCGCCTTATTCCACCGTATTGGGGGACGTTAGACGGCACGTTTCGCTATCGCAATTGTTTATTCGTGAAATTAAGTGATTTCCAATAATTTCAGCTATTTTTCGCTGATTGAGCCAACATCCGTCACGATACGGTGTTCAGTTAAGGTGTTTTATTTAATTTAACTCGATAAACTAATAGAGGTTTTTTAAATGGGCACGACGCTATCGCGCGCCGGTGGTTTTATTCCGTCACCTCTTACAGGATCATGCCCTCTCATGCGTCTCATCATCATGCCAGACCCGCATTCCGCCACACGACTCGCCGCGAATGAAATCGCTTCGTTGATGACCGCACGCAACAGCCCTGTGCTTGGATTGGCAACAGGTCGGACGATGGAAGGAGTTTATCGCGACCTGTGCGTGATGCACCGCGAAGAAGGGCTCGATTTCTCAACCACGACGAGCTTCAATCTGGACGAATATGCCGGACTGAGTGCCGACGACCGCCGTTCTTATCATCACTACATGAATTCACTGCTCTTCAATCACGTGAACATCAGGCTGAGCGCCGCACACCTCCCCGCGGGAGACGCCTCGGATCTCGACGCGGAATGCACGGCATATGAAAAACTTATCGAGACCAGCGGAGGTATCGATCTGCAACTGCTTGGCATCGGCGATACAGGACATATAGGTTTCAATGAGCCCCCTTCCCCGTTCGATAGCCGCACACGCTGCGTCGCACTCAACCGGAAGACGCGCATCCAGAACGGGGGCATGTTCGGCGGCAATCCTGACAATGTTCCGACACACGCACTCACCATGGGAGTCGGCACCATTCTTGAAGCCCGCCATCTTCTGCTTCTGGCGCTGGGAAAATCAAAGGCTGCGATCGTCGCCAAGGCGCTCGAAGGCGCAGTCGGACCTGAGGTGAGTGCCTCGGCCATTCGGCTTCACCCCCAATGCACGGTAATTCTCGATGCGGAAAGCGCTTCCACGCTCAGCGTAGAGACACGCAGTCAGGCACTCTATCAGGAAAGTCAGGACTGATCACTCGGGCTCCAGACAGGAACGACACCGACGGGGCATCGGAGTCAAAATCACTCCGATGCAGACCGGTTATTTTGCGACCGAGACCAGCGACCTGATACCGGGAACAATCGCGATGAGCAGTCCGCCGGGCGGCTGCGCCATATGATTCGAGGCTTCGTGATCGGCACTCGCCGCGTAGGCCTTGTCCTGCTCCGCCAGAAGGGCATCGGCATGATCGTGCCATGCCCGCCCTTTTTCGCCCGGCTGCAGAGCGTCCAGGCCGAGCCTTGACAGAGCAGCGATCTGCCTGGAAATCGGCTTGACTTCATTCACGCAATCCGGCCCGGGCAGCGCCTGAAACGCGACATCGTTAGCCTCATAACGCGTCAGTTTCTCCTGCAACGATGCCGCGACACTCCCGTCACCCGCGGCATAACGGGCTGCCAGCGCGTTGAACGTATTACCCTCGAAACTATCGGCAGAGGCGATGGCGGCTGGCGAGAGGAGAATAGCCTCTCCCTTGCGATCTGCCAGACGGTTAATCGCGTAATTGCGCACCGGCACGGTCAACGCGACAAGCTGAGTCAGGGGCACGATGTTTTGCGGCGTCAAACGAGCGATCATGCGCGCCTGATGGTCCGACGCCTGAAGACCGAAATGCTCGAGCGTGTTCAACACCTCAGGCAAGCGCCGATTGAGCGCATCCGTATCAATGACCGATTGAGGCGACCAGAACCGCTCCGCGATAGCCGCTGAACGCGGCCAGAGCCTCTCATCGACCATTTCATCCGAGACAATCTCGGTCCATAGCGGGGCCTCCCCCCCGAGCACGAGTTTTTTCTGTGCGTTATCGAGAGGCGGTGCGTTCGGATCGCGCATGAATGCCTCATTCACCGGTTTTTCATCCTTGCCGGGCACCCGGAAGGCCAGACCATCCGCACGCGTGTCGTAAGGATCGACCGCATAATGCTTCGATGAGGGTGTCAGCAGATCGAGGTAATAGCCCGACGAAACCACAACCGGATGGCCGAGCCTCGTCGCCGTTCCAACCCATTTAGAACTGCGCCAGGCCTCGACCACCACATTTTTCGGAATAGGCGCCTCGCTGACCTCATCCCACCCCATCATGATTTTGCCATCGGCACTCAGGATCTTCTCGATCTCTGCCGTAAAAGCCGCCTGAAGCGCGGGCGCGTCGGCGAAACCATGGGCTTTCATATAAGCGGCAATCTGTGGATTATCGTTCCATTGGCGTGCCACAACCTCATCGCCGCCAGTGTGGAAATAGCGATCAGGGAAGAGCGCCGCCATCTCGCCAAAAAGCGTCCGGGCAAAGCCGAGCACCTTGTCGTTTGTTGGGTCCATGGCGGCCATATTCAGGTCAGGATGCTTCGTGCAATGGGTCGTCACGTCGTCGTTGCTCGAAGCAACTCGACAATCCTGCTGCCAGTCCTGCACCGTCGGCACCGGCTGCTGTGCCGCAAGATCGGGATAAGCGGTCAGGATAGCGAGCGTGTGGCCGGGCACGTCGAATTCAGGCACGATCCGTATGCCGCGATCGGCGGCATATGCGATGATCTCTTTTACCTGAGCCTGCGTGTAGTATCTGCTGTGCCCCCCGACCTGCTGCAGGAGCGGCAGGCGTTTGCTCTCCACGCGAAATCCCGTTCCGTCGCTCAGATGCCAGTGCATCACATTGAGCTTGGTCAACTCCATGGCGTCGAGCTGGCGTTTAAGCGTATCGAGCGACTGAAAGTGACGCGACACGTCGATCATCAGTCCGCGCCATTTAAATCGTGGCGCATCGACAATATGCCCCTGCATCAGAACCGGTACAGCGCCTTGCGTATCGATCATCTGCAAAAGCGTGGCGAAACCGTAAATTACCCCTGCAGGGCCATCGGCCGTCAGAACAATTTCTTTCGAGGACAGATCGAGCGTGTATCCTTCACGAGCATCGAGCGAAAGATAGGCCGGGTCTTCCCCCACTTTGATCCTGAGCACGACGCTGCCTTTAGTGGCCTTGGCGCCCGGAACAATACCGATCTGACCCAACCTTGCCTCAAAACGAGCAAGAGCCCGTTTCAGCAAAGGAGATGGTGCCTGCGCCCAAACCACTTTGGGCAGTGTCGCAAGACCTATCGTCTTTCCATTCAGTGTCGATTGCGCTGGCTGCGGCATGAATGCCGGCGTCAAAGGCACAGCTCGTGCCGTATTGGTAGCGGCACAGGAGAGTAGCAGCGCACTCAGTGCCAATCCGGAACGAAACACCACATTGGAATGGAACATCGGCTTGATCCTCGTTGTCCTGAATCGGTTATCAATGTTGGGCTGCGCGGATCGCATCGTATAGCAGGCCGATTTCCACCGGGGAGGTGACGGCGTGATCCACTGCGAATCCGAAATGAAGCAGGCGTTCATCCTGCACCGCTGATTTTCTGCGGCAAGAGGCATGAAAGGACTTCACGCCAGATATTTTAGAAAGTGTAGTAACTTTATCAGGACGAACAAAGCCCCCTGCCATGATATCGATGCGCCCCGCCGCGCGCTCGCGCAGCGCGCGCAGCATTTCGACACCATCCGGCGCTCTCGGTGTCAGTCCTGACGTGAGAATACGCTCAAAGCCCAGCGCAATCGCCTCCTCAAGCGCCTCAAACGGATCGGGCACAAGGTCGAAAACACGGTGCAGCTGGCGACGCATAGGTCCGCAGGCCTTGGAAAGACGCTCCAGCATGGCCACATCGAGCCGCGAGTCAGGCAGGGCCGCGCCGAGCACCACGCCTGCCAGTCCCGCCTCACGCAGAACAGTAATATCGCAAAGCATCTGCTCCTCTTCAGCAGAAGAGAACACAAAATCCCCGGCGCGCGGCCTGACCATCGCAAATACCGGTACGCGCGATCTTCTGGCTAGGGCAATCAACCCGGGTGACGGTGTCAGCCCCCCCAAACCCAGCCCCGCGCAAAGTTCAATGCGCGCTACGCAATCGAGCTGGGCCGCAAAGAGGCCTTGTGCCTCATCGACGCAGATTTCCAGGCTGATTTCCTCGGACGACCGGGGCGCTGCGCTTCGGCTCATCAATCCAGCTTCCTGATCTCAGAGGCTGGTATTGCCAAACAGAAAGCGCTGCGCTGCAAGACTTGCCGCCCCCGTCGCAAAATCATTGGGATACAGAGGGCCGAGAACCAGCTCGGTCTCGTAGCTTTCACGACGCAGCACATGCGCCTCTACCGCCTGCCTGAGCGCCCTTGCAAACACACTTTCCACAAGATGGGGGTCCAATCTGACGACTATTCGCAAAGGGTCTATGAGCTGGATGATCTGCGAGAGCGACACACCAAGCGCTGTTCCGGCCCGGTGGAGTATGGCCAATGCCTCCGGCTGGCCCTCGGTAGCGAGGTCGACAATCTGCTCTATCTCACCCGGCAAACCTGCCCGACGCGCCGCTCCCAGAATAGCGGGAAGAGCAGCGACTGTCTCCAGGCAACCACGATTGCCGCAACGGCACGGCAGAGCCTCACCGTCGATTGCGATGGGGGAATGCGAAATCTCACCTGCTCCCCCATGGTGACCTCTGTGCAAACGTCGATTGATGATGTGAGCACCGCCTATGCCCTCACTGACAAAAACGAGACTGAAATCCGTGAATTCCCCAGAATTGCCGAAAAGCTGCTCACCGATAACCAGCGCATTGGCATCATTCTCAACGAAAACCGGCAAACCGGTCATCGCAGCGAGCCGCCGACCGATATCGATATCCTTCCAGCCAAGTGTGGCAGACGCCACACAGACCTGACTGTTACCCGATACAATCCCCGCGATCACAACTCCGATCCCGGCAAGCTCACCAATTCCTTCAGGATAATCGTCCCGAATTTGCTTCACTGCCCCTGCCATGGCTTCGAGACAGACCTCAACATCGGTGACGAGGGGCATCTTGAAGCTTCTGTGTACTCCGCCATGCGGATCCGTCAGCACCACATGTGCCGGATCCGCCTGCAGTGAAATTCCTATAAAACTGGCGGCATCTTGGCGCAGCCCCAGCATAATGGCTGGGCGACCGAAACCGAAGACACGCTCGCGCTCGTCGAGGATATTCTTTTCGATCAGCTCCCTCACCAGCGCCGTAACGCTGGCCTTGCTGAGATTGAGAATCCGGGCAAGATCGGTACGGCTTTGCGGGCCAGAACGGCTGAGCACACTCAATATTCGATGGTGGCCTGTCGAAAACATTATTTATTTCATTTGCTAAATTAAATAGAACAACTCTACGCTTTCATCCTGCGCCCGAAAAGCGCGCTACCCGAAGCAATCCTGCAGCGTTTTGGCTCAGGAGTCAGATTTCATACTAGCGACACGTGCGTTAACCTGTCCATAAGCCCAAGTGAGAAAAGCGAATGCTGCACTATCCCATGCAGTCAACAGACGTAATATCTTCAGGGAAGATTATGAAATAATTAAATTAACTCATCTGAATTAAATATCCGACTCAGAATCAAGAATAAAATATAATCGAAGGTACACGATGCCAACGAGGACAAATCTCACTGCTCCGACCCTGCTCTGCGCCGATATCGGCGGATCCCACATGCGCCTTGCCTGGATCGATGACGATCTGAACGTCATTGAGCGCAGGCAGATCTCAACGCCCAGTCACGATCTGGACCGTTTTATAGAGTCGTTTGCGGAACTTGTCCGTGAATCGCACCGTCCTGTTACGGCCGCCCATCTTTCGCTTGCCGGTTTGCAGGATCCCGTGACGGCACGATGCATCGCTGCGAATATACCCTGTATCAACGACGTTTCTCTGGCCCCTCTGATGAGCAAGAAACTTGGTTTACCGGTACGGATCGCAAACGATGCCGATTGCTTCACGCTTGCCGAAGCCAGAGCGGGAGCCGCCAAAGGTCATGATAACGTGTTCGGCATCATTCTCGGAACGGGCGTGGGCGGCGGTCTCGTTCAGCAAGGCAATCTTGTCGTCGGGAGACAGGGGCTCACCGGCGAATGGGGGCATGGCCCTTTCCTGCGCCGTGGTGATCGGGATTATCCTTATCTTCCCTGCGGATGTGGCCAATCGGGCTGCCTCGATACGATTGGCGGCGCAAGGGGGCTCGAAAAACTTCATCTCTGGCTTTGTGGAGAGGCATGCTCCAGCCGCGATATCATCAACGGCTGGCTGTCGGAGAAATCTCCATATCATGCCACGGTGACACGCTATATCGACCTTCTTTCAGACGCTTTGGCTATTGTGATCAACATCACCGGCGCAAGCTGTGTTCCTGCAGGCGGCGGATTAAGCGCGGTTGAACAACTGGTCACGGCGCTGGACCAGGCTGTCCGCGAGAAGTGCCTCTACAACACAGATACTCCGATTATTGTGAGAGCAAAGCTCGGAGATGACGCTGGCCTGATCGGAGCATCCTACCTATAATACACATAGTTTATTTTCTGAAATAATAAACCTAGTCTGTTTGAGGACTTGCGCATCATGCTTAAGGTCACCTGTACCCAGAACAAAATGGTCGGCCCCTACGGTTATTCTGCGCTGGCTGTCGCCGCGTTGATCTTTTTCGCGATGGGCTTTGTCACCTGGCTGAACGGCCCGCTCATTTCATTCGTGCGCGTTGCTTTCTCATTGAGTGAGTTCAGCGCCTTCTTCATTCCGCTCGCGTTTTATTTCTCCTTTTTCCTGTTTTCGATCCCGACCTCGCTGATTGCAAGCAAGCTCGGCCTGAAAAAAGGCCTCACGCTTTCGGTGCTCGTCTCTGCGCTCGGCGTTGCCGTCTTCGGACAGTTCGTTGCCTGGCGCATCTATCCGGGGGCGCTTACGGGCTTACTGATCCTCGGCGCCGGTATTTCTCTCATGCAGGTCGTGATCAACCCGCTTGTCAGCCTGCTCGGGCCGCCCGAGCGTGCCGCCCAGCGCATTTCGATCATGGGCATCTGCAACAAGACCGCAGGCATTCTCGCGCCGATCGTGCTCGGGCTGCTGGTGATGCGCAATATCGGCGCCGTCGCCGAAAAGGCGCAATCGGCGACTGATCCTGCCGTGCGCGAAGCGCTGCTCAATAATTTCGTTCAGGCACTCTATGCGCCCTATCTCGGCATGGCCGGGATACTGGTTCTGATCGCCATCGTCGTGGCCTTCGCCCCCTTGCCCAACCTCGAAGCGCCCGTCATCACGTCCGGGGAAGGCTCGCAGCATCGCTTCTTCAAGCCGCATCTCGTTTTCGGCTTTATCGCCATGTTCCTGTATGTCGGCATCGAGGTCATGGCAGGCGATGCCATCGGCACCTACGGTCAGGGCTTCGGCCTGCCGCTGGACGAAACGAAGTTCTTCACCGCCCTCACCCTCACCGGCATGCTGCTGGGCTATATCATGGGGTTCATTATCGTGCCGCGCTTTTTCAAACAGGAAGTCTATATGCAGATTTCCTGTGCGGTGGGGTGTGTCCTGACGATTCTGGCCTTGCTGACCCAGGGTTATGCCTCGGTGTTCTGCGTGGCCCTTCTCGGCGTCACCAATGCCATGATCATGCCGACCATTTTCCCCATCGCCATTCGCGGCGCCGGTCACATGACGGCAATGGCCTCGGCTGTGATGGTCATGTCCTATAGCGGCGGCGCCATCGTGCCGCAGTTCTATGTCTGGCTCAAACCCGCCTTCGGGTTCCAGGGCATGTTCGCCATGATCGTCATCCCTGCCTATCTGGTCATCATGGCTTATTCCCGTCGTTACGGCCGCGTCGGACTGGCCGAACAGGACTGATTTCATGACACAGACACTAACGGGCCAGATCGTTCTGGCCGATCGCCTCCTCCCCGGCACCGTTTATTTCGACAGTCATATCCGCGAGATCGAGGCGGGAGAGACGTCACAGCAGGACTATATCCTGCCGGGCTTTATCGATGGCCATGTGCATGGCGGCGACGGCGCGGACACGATGGATGGTGCTGAAGCCATAAGACACCTTGCGCATTATCATATGCGCCATGGCACGACGACAATTCTGCCAACGACCATTACGCGTCCATGGGAAGATGTCGTCGCCGCCCTCAAGGCCGTTGCCAAGGTGATGAACGCCCCCGATGCCGAAGGGCCGCGCGTTCACGGGGCACATCTTGAGGGCCCTTTCGTCAGCCCTCACAAACTCGGTGCTCAGCCTCCCTTCGCCATTGCCCCTTCTCCTGAGAGAATTGCGGAAGTTCTTGCACTGAACTGTGTCAGGGTCGTTACTCTCGCCCCCGAACTCGATCACGCCGACACCGCCATTGCGAGTCTGGCTGAGGCCGGTGTGCGCATCAGCATCGGCCACACCATAGCCGATTACGAAACCACGATGGAGACGATCGCCACTATCTGCACCTGCGGCGGCATTGCCGGCGGCACGCATCTCTTCAACGCCATGTCTCCCATAGAAGGGCGCAAACCCGGGCCGGTCACGGCGCTGATGTGCCACGATGCGAGCTTTGCCGAGATGATCTTCGACACGCATCACGTCCATCCTGCCAGCTTCCGGCTCGCTTCGCGTCTGATGCGCAACCGGCTGCTTTTCGTCACCGATGCCATGCGCGGCGCTGGCCAGCCTGACGGCCCGAGCACATTGGGCGGCCAAGATGTCCTGATCGAAGGCGGGGTCGTCCGTTTGCCCAATGGCTCCCTCGCTGGAAGCGTGCTGAGCCTAGACCAGGCCCTGCGGAATGCCGTGGCCCATGGGGCGTCTCTTCCCGAGGCGAGCCGCCTGGTAAGCGGGAACGCCGCCGCTTATCTGGGGCTGACCGATCGTGGCGCCATCGAGACCGGCAGACTGGCCGACATGGTGGTGCTCGACCACACTCTCGCCGTGAAAGAAGTGTGGGTAGGAGGGCGCAAAACCTTCGCCCGCGCCTGAGATCGTTATAATACGATCAAACTTATCGCGTTTTTGTAACAACGTAACACGAAATTTTGTAGTCCTTATCCGTGTCCTCTCGTCATGACTTTCTGTTAATGCCGTCACCATCATCGGCGGTGCCTCTCGCAGATCCGTCAGAGAAGCACCCACCCTATGATTATCCGGACCAAAGGCTATTTGGATTGAGAAACGTGACGAGCAAACCTGACATGATGCCTATCAGAAACGCCAGCTCTCCTTCAGCGCCGATCGCCGAAACGCGGAAAAAGACACGACGCGGTCTGAGCGTTGCTTTTACACTGGCTCTTCTGGCAGCGACTCAGGTGCCCTCTGTCGCCATGGCGCAATCCGAGACGGCCAAGACGCTCGACAGCGATGGATACACCGCCATCGGTTTCCCTATTGCCGGTCAGGGCGCCGTGCCGATAGGGCCGCTCGTGCCGTCCCTCTACGGCAATCCGCATCTTTTTGGCGACTGGGGTGGCGCACAAAGCTGGATGCAAAAGCGGGGCATCTTCCTCAATATCGCGCTGAACGAAGAATATATGGGCAACGTGACCGGCGGTCGCACACGTGACAACGTGCTGGCGGGTCAGGTTGCCGCCGAACTCGATATCGACTGGCAAAAGCTCGCAGGATTTCAGGGCTTCTGGACCCATCTCTTAGTGGTCAACGGTCACGGGCGTAATTTCAGTTCGACACTTGGCGATTACGTCTCAAACCCTGAGCAGATCTATGGCTCACGGGGCAATGTCGTGGCCCATCTCGTCTCGATGTATGCTGACAAGACTTTTTTGCATGACCGCGTGATTCTCTCTGCCGGCGTCATCCCTACCGGGACGTTTTTCGATTTCGACGCGCTGGCCTGTAATTTCATGAATGTCAGCGTTTGCGGCAATTTCGCGCCGGGTAAATACGCGCCCGGCGGTCGCGACTGGCCGTCTGCCAATATCGGCGCGGTGCTTCGCGTGCGACCGACAGAGCGCACCTATATCATGGGCGGCCTGTTTGCCGTCAGCCCTCATGCCTTCAATGGCGGTGTTTCTGGCTGGGCACTGGCCCAGGATGGACTGGGTAAGCTCAGTTCGCAATTCGAAACCGGCTGGGACCCTGCCTTTGGAAAGGACAAACTACTCGGCCACTACAAAATCGGCTTCTATTACGATAATTCGCGCTATCCCAATCTCTATGAAGACCGCTATGGCGGATCGTATCAGGCCAGCGGGCTGGGCGCCCGCAAGGAATCCGGCATGTGGTCGAGCTGGGTCATGTTCGATCAGATGCTGGTCCGCAGCGGCAAAGGCATTGCAGACGGTCTGATCGTGATCGGTGGCGTCGGCTACGCCCAGGGCAATGTCGTGGCGATGCGCGATCATGAATGGATCGGCCTGCTGCAAAGCGGCACACCTTGGCACCGCCCGCTCGATCAGGTCGGCATCATGTTCCAGCACATGAATATGAGCCGCTCGATCCGCCTGCAACAGCAGTCCTCAGTGGCGCTTGGCCTGCCGTTTGTCTCCAACCAGTGGGGGAATGTCTATGGGGTACAGAACTGGGAGCAGGTTTACGAAGCCTTCTACAGCGTGCATCTCCTGCCCGCGACCGCGCTGCAATTCGATTTTCAGTATCTGCAGCATCCTGGCGCCACGACCACTTTCAAGGACGCCGCCATTCTGGGTGGCCAGTTGACGACCAATTTCTGACCCCTCTTCCGCCCCGGAAACTCCGGGGCGGGTCCGTGCTCTCAGGGCACCAGCGTCATCGTGTCGACATCGATCAGACCAAGATCGGTGATCTTGAGGTGAGGAATGACAGGCAAGGGCAGGAAAGCCAGTTGCAGGAACGGCTCTTCGAGCGTGCCGCCCATCTCCCCCACCGCCCGGCGCAGGGCTTCGAGATCGTCGCGCACCTTTTCGAAGGGCTGATCGCTCATCAGCCCAGCAATCGGCAAGCTGAGTTCGGCAATAATCTTCCCGCCCTCAACCGCCACAAAACCTCCGCCCAGTTCGGTCAGCCGCGACACGGCCAGCGCCATATCGGTATCGTCCATGCCAACCACGCAGAGATTATGGCTGTCATGCCCGACCGACGAGGCCAAAGCCCCCTCTTTCAGACCGAAACCTTGAACGAAACCGCGCCCGATATTGGCATTCTTCCCATGGCGGGCAATGACACAGATCTTGGCAATGTCCTGCGTCTCATCCGGCAAAACCCGACCATCGGCAGTCGGCAAATCGAAACGCCTGAATGCCGTGATGATCTGCCCCGGAATGATACCGATGACGGCGCGATGATCGCCTGCACCTTCGACGACCAGATCACGCTCGGTGATGGGCGCGGCCAATCTGATGGAACCGTAACCGGTAGGCAAAATAGTGTCACGGCTATCGAAAAGCGCATCATCGACCGGACGGCCCGCCGAAAGGACCTGTGCGACCTGACAGGTCTCCAGATCGTCGAGCAGAACGATATCGGCACGCATTCCCGGCGCGATCTGCCCCCTATCGCGCAAACCGAAAGCACGCGCTGCTGAGAGCGAGGCGGCGCGATAGGCAGCCAGCGGCTTCACTCCTAGGCCGATCGCCTTGCGGATGAGGAAATCTATATGACCCTCATGCGCTATTTCGAGCGGATTGCGATCGTCGGTGCAGAAAGCGAAGAACTGAGAGGTCTCAGGCGTCAGGAGCGGGGCGAGCGCCTCAAGATCCTTGCAGACAGAGCCTTCGCGAATAAGGATCGTCATGCCCTTGCGGATTTTTTCCAGCGCTTCCTCAGCCGCGGTAGCTTCGTGGTCTGTCGAAATACCGGCGGACAGATAGCCATTCAGCCTCTTGCCTCGGAGCAAAGGCGCATGGCCGTCGATATGCCCCCCGGCAAAAGCCGCGAGCTTGTCGAGGCAATCGGGCTGACCTGAGAGCACACCCGGGAAATTCATGAATTCGGCCAGACCGATGACTTTGGGGTGATCGCGATAGGCAACAAGAGATGCCGCATCGAGAATGGCACCCGATGTCTCTACCGGGGTCGCAGGGACGCAGCTCGACAGATTGACCCGCAAATCCATGATCGTGCGGGTAGCGCAGTCGAGAAAATAATCGAATGCTT
Organism: Asaia sp. BMEF1; assembly: GCF_051628905.1. Taxonomy (GTDB): domain Bacteria; phylum Pseudomonadota; class Alphaproteobacteria; order Acetobacterales; family Acetobacteraceae; genus Asaia. Next base: position 1,141,604 of record NZ_CP157575.1, read on the forward strand.
CGCCGCCCAGAACATTAGCCATTTCATGCGGGTCGCAAACGGCGGTCGTGACGCCATGCGGCAGCACGCAGCGATCGAACTCGAAGGGCGTGATAAGAGAAGATTCAACATGCAGATGCGTGTCGATAAAGCCGGGCACGGCAATACGATTCTGACCGTCGATCTCACGCACACCCTGGTAGGAGTCAAGTGTACCGATAATTTGAGTACCGCAAATTGCGATATCACCGGGTAGCAAAGCGCCTGAAACCAAATCGAATAATCTAACGTTGCGTATCACGAGATCTGCAGGCTCTGTGCCGGCGCCCTGACGCACCCGCCGTTCGATCTCATCGTACATAGCTTTTTTCCTAAATAGAACGATGAGTGGGGATACTCATCGTTCACTCAACCTACGGGTGTCCATATAGGATAACTGCGCCGAGGAAATCGACAGGCTTTTAGCAGTCAAATGATTACTCCGTCGAAACCAACGTCACGCAGCTTTGAGTCTCTTCGGCAATTCGTAGAATACTTCATCAAAATTCTTTCCCTCAATGATGGCCTTGGCCATCTCGCGGAGAATCTCGATGTTTTTCCTAAGCCTCTCCGCGACCGCCTTGTCTGATTTGTCATCGAGAATCATGATCTGATGCGCGTATTCAATCATCGAACCGCGCAGATCGATATAGCGCGAAAGATCGTAATCATTTCTCACTGCCTCAGGCTTACGCAAATGGGCAGTCACCTCACCATGCACTTGAAAAAGTTCGTTGATTTCATTCGAGTATTTATCGAAAAATTCTATCTCGTCAATTTTCCCGTTCAGAAAAATTACGGGTAAAGACATAAAATAGAAACATGTGTCCCAGTTGGTTTTTACAAACAAGTAGTTCCAATTGCCAAAGTTTGGATATA